>NZ_JBHVPG010000051.1:14546-64875 GCF_042887545.1 Streptomyces sp. NPDC057939 | reverse complement strand
GGGTCGGGGCAGATGCAGTTGCCGTTCGTGCTCCAGTCGGCCGAGGTCATGAAGACCGCGGTGGCGTATCTGGAACCGCACATGGAGAAGACCGACGCGGACGGCAAGGGCACGATCGTCCTGGCCACGGTGCGCGGTGACGTGCATGACATCGGTAAGAATTTGGTCGACATCATCTTGACCAACAACGGCTACAACGTCGTGAACATCGGCATCAAGCAGCCGGTCTCCGCGATCCTCGAAGCCGCCGAGGAACACCGTGCCGACGTCATCGGCATGTCAGGACTCCTCGTCAAGTCCACCGTGATCATGAAGGAGAACCTGGAGGAACTGAACACCCGGGGACTCGCGGAACGCTTCCCCGTCATCCTCGGCGGCGCCGCCCTCACCCGCGCCTACGTCGAACAGGACCTCCACGAGATCTACGCCGGCGAAGTCCGCTACGCCCGCGACGCCTTCGAGGGCCTGCGCCTCATGGACGCCCTCATGGGCGTCAAACGCGGCGTCCCCGGCGCCACCCTCCCCGAACTCAAGCAACGCCGGGTCGCCAAGCGGGACACCCCCGCCCTCCAGGTCGACGAGCCGGAGGAGTCGGGCGGCCGGTCAGATGTGGCCGTCGACAACCCGGTGCCGGAGCCGCCGTTCCTCGGTACTCGGGTGGTGAAGGGGATCCAGCTCAAGGAGTACGCCGGGTGGCTCGACGAGAACGCCCTGTTCAAGGGTCAGTGGGGGTTGAAGGACGCCGGTTCCGTCGAGTCGGAGGGCCGGCCACGGCTTCGGGGATGGTTGGACCGCCTGCACACGGAGCAGCTCCTGGAGGCCGCCGTCGTGCACGGCTACTTCCCCTGCGTTTCCAAGGGCGACGACCTGATCGTCCTCGACGAGGACGGTGCGGAGCGGACCCGGTTCACCTTCCCGCGCCAGCGCCGCGGCCGTCGCCTGTGCCTCGCGGACTTCATCCGTCCCGAGGAGTCCGGCGAGGTCGACGTCATCGGTTTCCAGGTCGTCACCGTCGGCTCGCGGATCGGCGAGGCCACGGCCAAGCTGTTCGAGGCGAACGCCTACCGGGAGTACATGGAGTTGCACGGTCTCTCCGTCCAGCTCGCCGAGGCACTGGCCGAGTACTGGCACGCCCGCGTCCGCGCCGACCTGGGCATCGCCGGGTCCGACCCGGCAGCCATGGACGGCATGTTCCGTACCGAGTACCAGGGCTGTCGGTACTCCCTGGGCTACCCGGCCTGTCCCGACCTGGAGGACCGCGCGAAGATCGCGGACCTGCTGCGGCCGGAGCGGATCGGCGTCCACCTCTCGGAGGAGTTCCAGCTCCACCCCGAGCAGTCCACCGACGCCATCGTCATCCACCACCCCGAAGCCAACTACTTCAATGCCGGAGGCCGCCGATGACCGCCGGCCCCGTACACCTCCAAGGAGCACATCCCATGCCTGCCGAATTCACGGACTTCAAGGTCGCCGATCCGTCGCTTGCCGCGTTCGGGCGGAAGGAGATCACCTTGGCGGAGCACGAGATGCCGGGGTTGATGTCGATCCGGCGTGAGTATGCCGGGGCGCAGCCGTTGGCGGGTGCGCGGATCATGGGGTCGTTGCACATGACGGTGCAGACGGCGGTGTTGATCGAGACGTTGGTGGCGTTGGGGGCCGAGGTTCGGTGGGTGTCGTGCAACATCTATTCGACGCAGGATCATGCGGCGGCGGCGATCGCGGCGGCGGGGATTCCGGTGTTCGCGTGGAAGGGCGAGACGCTGGAGGAGTACTGGTGGTGCACGGAGCAGGCGTTGACGTGGCCGGGGTACGCGGGTCCGAACATGATCCTCGATGACGGTGGTGATGCCACGTTGCTGGTCCACAAGGGGGTGGAGTTCCAGAAGGCGGGTGTGGTTCCGGATCCGTCGACGGCCGACAACGAGGAGTACGGGCACATCCTGAGGTTGTTGGGGCGTACCGGTATTGATTGGGTGGGGTTGGCAGCCGAGGTTCGGGGTGTGTCGGAGGAGACGACCACGGGTGTGCACCGTCTGTACGAGATGGTGTCGGAGGGGTCGTTGTTGTTCCCGGCGATCAATGTGAACGACGCGGTCACGAAGTCGAAGTTCGACAACAAGTACGGGTGTCGGCATTCGCTGATCGACGGCATCAACCGTGCCACCGACGTCCTGATCGGTGGCAAGGTCGCGGTGGTGTTCGGTTACGGGGATGTAGGCAAGGGCAGTGCGGAGTCCTTGCGGGGTCAGGGTGCCCGGGTGATCGTCACGGAGATCGACCCGATCTGCGCGTTGCAGGCGGCGATGGACGGATATCAGGTGGCCACGCTTGAGGATGTCGTGGAGACGGCCGACATCTTCATCACGACGACCGGGAACAAGGACATCATCATGGCCGCCGACATGGCCAGGATGAAGCATCAGGCCATCGTGGGGAACATCGGGCACTTCGACAACGAGATCGACATGGCCGGCCTGGCCGAGGTCGAGGGGATCGTCAAGGACGAGGTGAAGCCGCAGGTCCACACCTGGACGTTCCCCGACGGCAAGGTTCTCATCGTGCTGTCCGAGGGGCGTCTGCTGAACCTGGGCAACGCGACCGGTCACCCGTCTTTCGTGATGTCGAACTCCTTCGCGGACCAGACCCTGGCCCAGATCGAGCTCTTCACCAAGCCGTCCGAGTACCCGATCGACGTGCACGTGCTGCCCAAGCACCTCGACGAGAAGGTGGCCCGCCTCCACCTCGACGCGCTCGGTGTCCGGCTCACCACCCTGCGGCCCGAGCAGGCGGCCTACATCGGCGTTCCCGTCGAGGGCCCGTACAAGCCCGACCACTACCGCTACTGACGGCCGTGGAAACCGTTCGCGAAGTACGCGATCCCTGGCTCCCGGACCTGTTGCTGCGCACCGAACGCGACGCGCTGATACCCCTGTTGCGCCGCACGCCCGAGAGCTCGTACGGGTTGCGGACGGCGTGCCCCGGGTGGACGGCTCGGGACGTCCTGGCGCACTGCGCGGCCGCCCTCGTCCGCATCGTCGAGGGTCGCCTGGAGGAGGGGGTGTTCCTGCCCGCGGCGAACGCCGCCGACGTGGCCGAGCGGGCGGACTGGCCCGTGTCGCGGATCGTCGACGAGTTGGAACGCGGGCTCACGGAAGCCGGAGCGGCCATCGCCGCCGGAGACGGCACGTTGGACGCGGTGGCACTGGGGGAGTGGATCCACGCGGGTGACGTCCGTGAGGCCTTCGGGGCGCCCGGGGCGTACGGCGGGGGCAGTCTCGCGCTCGCGCTGCCCCTGCTCCGCACCACCAGCCGCAAGCGGGACACACCGAGGCTCCTCGCCCACATCGACGGTCACGCGGAACCGCTGGACCTGGGCAACGCCGAGCCCGGCCGCCCCCCGGCCCGCTTCACCGGTGACGCGGCGACGCTGATCCGGCTCTACTCCGGACGTCCGCTGGTCGCGACCCGCTACGCACTGGAAGGCGCTGCGGAGGCGGAACTCCTCATCTACCGGTGATCACGGACGACCGGGTGATCCCGGCCGGTGCGCGTCGTCAGTCGATCCGGACGACCTGGAAGGCCTCCGCCATCCGCCCCGCGGGCAGCCCGGCCGACCGTGCGTGGTCGCCGAGCCAGCTCCGCAACAGCCCCGCCAGGTCGTCGAAGTGCGCGGTCTGCGAGGTGTGGATGCGCAGGGCCTCCACCTTCCGGTCGAACACCGGGGTGACGTCGACGTACCGGTTCGGTGTGGGGCCCGTCATCAGCCACAGCTCCGGGACGATCCACGGCTCCAACCCCTCCTCCTTGAGGAGCGACGGGTGCGCGAACGGATTGCGGGCCTCGGGGTAGATCGCACGCAACGCGGCGTCGCCCACCGCGCGGTGGTCGGGGTGCAGGTCGGCGATGCGCCCCCAGTTGATCTCGGGGCTCGGTATGACGGCCCGCTGCGGACGGACCTGCCGGATCACCCGGCACAGGTCGCGGCGCAGCTCCAGGTTCGATTCGACGTAGCTGTCGGGATAGCCGAGGAAGCGGACGTCGTCGACGCCGCTGCGTTTGGCCGAGTGGACCTGCTCGGCGCGCCGCAGGTCGCCCATGGCCTGGCGCGGCAGCTGCTCGTCGTATCCGCCGGCGCCGCCGTCGGTGACGATGCAGTACGTCACCCGGGTGGTGCCCTGTGCGATCCACCGCATGACCGTCCCGCTGACGCAGAACTCGATGTCGTCCGGGTGCGCGGCCACGACCAGCAGGGATTCCGGTGCGCTCAGGTCTGTGCGATCGGTCGCGAAGTGTTCCATGAGATCAGCGTGTTGGGCGCGGACGTGGCCCGCAAGGCGGGCCCTCTGGCGTACTCGCGACATGACATCTCTACGCCACGGGGCGGCCGGGCGGCCCTGTCCGGCCGTCCTCGGGAGGGGTCCGGGCGGGCGCGGGACGTCTGGCGTTTCCGCGCATGGCGTGAACGCGCAAGCCGTAATCAGACCGCTTGGTTCGTTTCTCTGTCACGCTTTGCATGGGCATCCCGCTCTCCCCGGGCCCTCCCGCGGCGTGCGGAGCGGGGCGGGCCCGCGCCCCTTCCGTTCCGAGTCTCGCTGCGTACTTCGCACCACAGCGTCAAGGAGGTCCCATGAGCACCCCCGTATGGATCACCGCGACCCCGCCGGCCACCCACGGCGAACTTCACGTCGGCCATCTCGCAGGACCGTACGTCGCTGCGGATGTGCTGTCCCGGTACCTGCGCGCCGAGGGCGAGCCCGTCCTGTTCACCACCGGCACCGCCGACCACACCAGCTCCGTCCACGTCCGCGCGCTGCGCGCCGGCCGCAAGCCGGAGGAGGTCGCCGAGGGCTATCGGGAGGCGATCACGGCCGATTGGCTGCGCTCGGGCGTCGAGTTCGACCACATCGTGCGCCCGCGCCAGGACAAGGGGTACGGGCGCTGGCTGGCGGACCTGTTCCGGTGGCTCCACGCGGAGGGCGTCATCGCCGCCCGCACCCGCCTGACGCCCTACTGCGAGCCCTGCGGGCGCTGGCTCCACGGAGCGCACGTCACCGGTTCCTGCCCGCACTGCTCGGCGCCCAGCGACGGCGGCATGTGCCACGAGTGCGCCCGCCCCAACGACGGCGGCGACCTGCTGGACCCGCGGTGCGTCCAATGCGGATCCCCGGCCACGCCCCGGCGCTGCCGGCGCCTCTACATCCCCCTGGAACCGCACCGCGAGGCCCTCGCCGACCACTGGGCCACCACCGGCCTCCCGCCGCGCCTGGCCGCCCTGTGCGAGTCGCTCGCCGAGGACGGCCTGCCCGACGTGGCCGTGTCGCACCCCGCCGGATGGGGACTGCCCGTACCGGTCGACGGGTTTCCCGACCAGCGCATCGACGGCTGCTTCGAGGCCGCCGCGATGCACCTCTTCGGGCACGGCGACCGACCGCTGCCCGAACGGGCCATCCACTTCTGCGGCTTCGGCCACGCCTTCTGCCACGCCGTCCTCCTGCCCGTCCTGTTGTTGGCCCAAGGGGTCGAACTGCCGCAGCGCTTCTGCGTCAACGAGGCGTACGTGATCGACGACCAGGCGCTGTCCCGGGGCTCCGGGGAGAAGGCCTGGGCGCTGGACCTGATCACCGAGTACGGTTCGGACACCCTGCGCCGGCACGTCCTCCAGGCGCGTCCCGTGGCCACCCGCACGGCGTTCCGCACCGACCGGCTCGCCGCCGCCCGCCGGGAACTCGACGAGAGCTGGAACAACTGGCTGTCGCGCCTGTTCGCCGCCGTACGGGAGGAGTGCGCCGGCCTCGTTCCGCCGGCGCTGCCCGGCGGCGCCGGTTGGGAGGTCCTGGAGCGCCGGTTGCTGCGCGGGGTGGAGGACCTGCGGGAGGCGTACTCGCCCGAGGCGTTCGACCCCCGCAGGGCGATGGCGCTGCTCGACGAGATGGTCCGGTCGGCCTCCGACTTCGGCCACGTCAACGCGCACGAGGCCCGCCGTCCCACCGCGGGACGCCGACACCTTCCCGTCCTCGCGGCCCAACTGGCCGTGGCCCGCGCGCTCGGCGCCTGGGCTAGGCCGGTCATGCCCGAGGGCGCGGACCGACTGGCCGCCGCGCTCGGCGTCGCACCCGGCGGCCCGGTCTCCGCCGCCGTGCTCGCCCCTCCCGCACCGGGCACCAGGCTGGCCCCGCCCTCGGGACCGGTGTTCGGCTTCTGACACGCCCGCGGACCCCCAGCCGCGAACCGCACCACCGTACGACGACACCCATCCCCACTTCGCCGCGTGAACCCGCGCCGGTCACACGGCGGTACGGGGCGCACGAGGCCCCTGCCCGTAGGAGCTCCACGTGTCCCTGCGCGTCGCCATGCTCAGCGTCCACACCTCGCCGCTGCACCAGCCCGGCACCGGGGACGCGGGCGGCATGAACGTCTACATGGTCCAGCTCTCCCGAGCCCTCGCCGAACTGGGCGTCGAGGTGGACCTGTTCACCCGCTGTCGGGGCGAGGTCATGCCGCGGTGGGCCGATCTCGGCCCCGGCGTACGGCTGCGTCACCTGGAGGCCGGCCCGCGGGCCGCCCTGTCCAAGGAGGACATGCCCGCCCTCGTGGTGCCGTTCTCACTGGCGCTGCTCAAGGAGGAACGGCGCTACGACCTGGTCCACTCGCACTACTGGCTCTCCGGGCAGGCCGGCCGCATCGCGGCCGTCGGTTGGCGGGTCCCGCTGGTGCACACCGCGCACACCCTGGCCCGCGTCAAGAACGCCGCGCTCGCGGACGGCGACACCCCCGAGCCGCCCACGCGGATCCGCGGCGAACACCAGGTGGTCGGCTCCGCCGACCGGCTGATCGCCAACAGCGCCGACGAGGCGCGGGCGTTGCGGGAACTGTACGGAGCGCAGGCGGCCCGCACCGAGATCGTCCGGCCCGGCGTGGACCTGCGCACGTTCGTTCCCGGCCGGGGACGGGCGGCGGCGCGGGCAGCCCTCGGGCTGCCGGCCGACGCGTTCGTGCCCCTCTACGCCGGCCGCATCCAACCCCTCAAGGGGCCGGACGTGATGGTCCGGGCGGTCGCCGAACTGCTCAGGCGGGCTCCGCGACTGCGCCGGCGGACCGTCGTCCCCGTCGTCGGCGGGAACTCGGGCGCCGGGCCGCGCGGCGACGCATGGAACCTGGCACGGGAGTTGGGGGTGTCCGACGTGCTGCGCCACTTCCCGCCCGTGCCGCCGGCCGAGCTGGCGCAGTGGTACCGGGCGGCGGACGTACTCATGGTCCCCTCGCGCAGCGAGTCCTTCGGGCTGGTGGCCCTGGAGGCGCAGGCGTGCGGGACCCCGGTGCTGGCCTCGGCCGTCGGCGGACTGCCGACCGCGGTGCGTGACGGACTGACGGGCATGCTCGTCCACGGCAACGACCCGGTGGAGTACGCCCGGTGGCTCCGTTGGTTCGCGGAACACCCGCAGGCGGGCGTCGTCATGGGCGCGGCCGCGGTGAGACACGCCCGATCCATGACGTGGCGGACGGCGGCCGCCCGGACCCTGGACGTCTATCGGGACGTACTGCGCGCGGAACGGTCGGGAGCGGGAATGAATGAGGCAGGAGCGACGGCACGCTCCTGCCTCGCCGACGCCTCTCTCCTGGAGGGTCGAGAAGGTCGGAATTCCACCCTAGCAGCTCTTTTGGGCTGACCAAGGGTGCGCCGGTGTGACGTCTCCGTGAACCCTCCGCGCAATGCGCGGAATTGGCGCGGGACGTCACTGACGCATGCCTTGCGCGATTCTCGCGCAAGGGCTCCAGATCCGCCTCAGGTGCGCTAAAGGAATCCGGCCCCACCCGGCCCGATGCAGGACAATGGAGAAGTCTTCGAAGGAATTCCGGCGGCACGGATCCACGAGGACGAAATCGACCTTTCGTGTTCCTGGAGGAATCATGTCGGCAGCGCACACCACCGCACCCCGCGCGAACGCCCGCCACAGCGCCCCCGCCCTTCGGGCCTGTACCGCCGCCGCTCGGCCGGCGGCCCGGTCGAACGGCAACGGCTGGGACTGAACGGCCCGGACGGTCCCGCGACGAGCCCCGCAATCGCCCCCGGGCGGCCGCGGGGCTTTTCCGTGGAGCCCGACCGGAGTGTTGCGGCCGTATTTCAGGCGGGGTTCCCGGAAGGCACGTCCGGGGTCGATGGGAGGTGAATCAATCCAGCCATCCGAGTCGCTGCGCCCGCACCCCGGCCTCGAAACGGCTCGACGCCCCCATTTCCTGCATCAACTCGGACAGCATGCGACTCACCGTCCGCAGGGAAACCCCCAGGTTCCGGGCGACCTTCTCGTCCTTCATTCCCGAGGCGAGCATCTTGAGCGCGGCCCGCTGCTGCTCGGACAGCCCGTCGCCGCCGAGTTCCGGTGCGACGTCGTCCCCGTACGGTGTGGCCGCGTGCCAACAGTGCTCGTACAGCGCCAGGTAGGAGCGGACCAGGGCGGGACCGCGGGCGAGGATCGCGCCCGCCGACCGGTCGTCGGGGTGCACGGGCAGCACGGCGAACTGCTGGTCCGCGATGATCATGTTCATCGGGGCCGCGGGCGACAGTCGGATCTCGACCCCGGCCTCGACCCGGCGGCGCAGCATCTCCACCGCCTCCGGCGAGGTGGTGATCCGCTGGTGGTAGATGGCGCGGATGCGCACCCCGTTGTCGATCTGCCGGCGGTCGCGGCTGAGCACCCGGTCCGCCACCTCCCGGACCAGGGCCGTCACGTGCATGGAGGTCAGGTCGTGGCGGATGACGTCCGTGATGTCCTCCAGCACCTGCTGGATCCGCCCGTAGTCGTCGATGATCTCGACCTCGACCTCGGAGCCGCTCAGGGAACCGGGGCGCAGGAACTTCCCGACCAGCGTCTCCAGGGCGCTGTACGTCCGGTCGGACTCGTCGAGGTGCTCGCGCAGCCGCTCGCGTTCGCGTTGCAGCATCCGCAACAGGGCGATCTCCGGATCGACCACGGCCACCGCGTCCGGTCCCGGCTGCCAGGCCCCGGACTGGAGGTCGGCGCGGGTGGCGTGGGTGGTGCCCGTCGGCACGATGAGGCCGAGGGCGATCAGTTCCGCGCGCCACCGTTCCCGCTCCTCGGGGGTCGGCCCGAGCTCCGCGAAGACGTCGTCGAGGTTGGACACCCCGCGCAGGCGCAGCTGCTGATAGAGGGCCAGCACCCTGTCGGCCGACTGGACGCCGTCCCTGCCATCGCCCGTTGCCATTGCGAAGCGACCCCCTCATCTTACGAATCGACAGTCACACTTTGGCACATGCCCGTGAGGGAGTCCCCGCCCCCCGGAAACGGATGTGACCGGCGTCACAACCCCTGCCCCGGGCCTGCGGCGCCGTCGCGGACCTGCCGGGACGGGGTGACGTCGAAGTGCCCCACGGGGTGATCGCGGGCCCAACTCCCTTGCTCGCGGGGCGGGTCGCTGCGTCGTCGGGGTCGGTGGGGATCAGTCCTGCGGCAGGCTCAGGCAGTCGGGGCACAGCCCCTTGAAGATGACCTCCGCGTCGTCCATCCGCCAGGACCGGAGCTCCCCGCCCGCGGGCTTCGGAGCCTCGACCCGGACGTTCTCCACGCGCCCGCACCGCAGGCAGAGCGCGTGCTGGTGCGGCGGGCCCGAGACCTCGAAGACGGCCGGCAATCCCGGACGGTCGAACTTCGTCGCCAGACCGGTCTCCAGGAAGTGCCGCAGCATCTCGTAGACGGCCTGGCTGGTCAGGGTGCCCAGCCGCTCGCGCGCCGCGGCCGTGATGGACTCGACGTCCATGTGGCTGCCCGCCGCCAGCACCTGGAGCACTTCGAGGCGCGGGCCGGTGACGCGCAGACCCACGTCGCGAAGGCGCTGGATCACCGCCTCGCGGCCGGTCGACTCCTCCACGACAGCCATCGCTGCGCCCCATCCGTCATCTGGTCCACTCAAACCTTTGGGGGCATCGTACCTCTTGCCGGGCCTCGTGGAGGGGTGGATGTCGGCCGTCAGGCGCGGGGCCGGCACACGAGCAGGACGCTCTCCGTCCGCCCGTCGACGCGGTGGTGCCTGCGGTGCTCCACCCGGAGCCCCGCCGCGTCCAACTCCGCTTCGAGGCGTGCCGGGTCCACGATCCACTTGCGCGTCGTGCGGACCACGCGTTCGGTGCTCAGCTTGCCGGTGCGCACGCAGTGGTAGGAGACGCGTTCGCTCATGTCGGCGAGGTCGAAGACCTGGCGGGCCACGGCCCACTCCTCGACGCCGTCGAAGCGGGGGACCGGAAAGGCCCAGGTGCGCACCGGCTCCTCGGACAGTCCCGGCGGCCGGTGCGCCGTGAAGTCGAGGGCGAGCGCGCCGCCGGGTTCCAGGTGCGCGGCGATCTCGCGCAGCAGCCCCGGCCGGGCGGACGGCGGAACCGCCGCGATCATCGTTCCGGCCAGCAGGGCCAGCCGGTACGTGCGCCGCAGCCGCAGTTCCGCCAGATCGGCCCGGGTGGTGACCAGGCGGCGCGCCACCTGGGGCCCGATCCGCCGGCCCCAGGCACGCAGTCGCTCCAGGGAGTCCGCGTCCCGGTCGACGGCCTCGACGGAGAAGCCCTGGCGGGCGAACGGGACGGCCAGCCGGCCGGCGCCGCAGCCCAGGTCCAGGACCGGGCCGCCGCAGCGCCGGGCGAGGCTCAGGTAGCGGACGATGTCCGCGCTGTGCGGGCCCAGCAGCGCGTCGTGCAGCCACGCCGCGTCCTCGTCGGCGGGAGCGGTCGATTCCAGACCGGGCAGGAAGTCCGCGGGCGCCGGCACGGCGCCACCGGTCGGGAACGCGGTCGGCGGCGCCGCGTACGTGGTGGGCGCGGTGGCCATGATCGGCATGACGGGCAGGAAGGTGCCGCTCGATGTGTGCATCGCTCCTCCAGGGGCTCGCTCGGTCCGACCGTCCGGGCGGGGCTCCCGTGCCGTCGGGAACCCGTCGCCGCTGGTCAAATCCTGTCCTGCGGCGCGGGGGTTGGGCCAGAGCGGCGGGCTGCGTGAACACGCGATGGCGTGGATCTGCCACGCGCGCCGGGCCGGAGCCGTCGAGGGACCGGTCGGGGTGCCGGGGCGTCGAGTTCGCCGGACCGGGCGCGCGGAAGCCCTCGGGGCGGGTCGGGCGGCAAGGTGGGGGGAGCCGCTGGTTCAGGCCAATCGTCAGAGCGTGCGGCCGAGCCGGAGCGGGGTCAGCGCGGTGAATCCGTGGTGGGCGAAGAACGGCAGGGCGGGTGCCTGTTCGACGGGGAGGCCGATCCGCTGGGCCGTCGCCCCGTGCGTTCGCATCCGTTCGGTGGCGGCCGCGAGCAGGGCCGTGCCGACGCCCTCCCGGCGGCGGGCCGGAGTCGTGCACAGGGCGTAGACCTCGCCCTCCGAGGCGACCGGTACGCCGCCCGACACCGCTCCCACGACGGCGCCGTCCGGACCGGCCGCGACCAGCCAACCGAGCCAACCGGGCGCCCCACCTGGAATTCCAATTTCCGCTCTTATGCGGGGCAGCGAGCAATGATCCGACACCAGTCGGCCGACCCGGATTTCACCGAGCGCACTGCCGTAGTCCTCGCGAATCGCCTCCGCGAGGAGCCGGGATATCGCCGTCGCGTCGCCCGGCGCTGCCGCCCGCACGTCAGCCAGCAGCATTTGTTCCGCCCCTCTCGCCGCACCGGTCCTGAGCCCGCACGCGCCCAGAATAGCGGGCAATTCGAGTGGTCGGGGGCAAGGTGAAATCTACGAATTGGCTTAGTAAATAGCCGGGTTGGGGCGAGCGTCGGTGGAAGGGTCGGACGAAGGGGCTATCACGAGGTCCAACAACAGGCGACGACCGTGGGCACGATGACCGACATGGCCGCCGTCACCGCGAGCAGGCCGCGCAGGACCGCGTGACCCACCCGGTGCGGCGTCAGGATGCGGCGCATCCGCACCGCCGCCGACGGGCCGCCCGCCGCGAAGGCCCGCCGGGGCGCGTGCCCGGCCGCCAGCGCGTAGAGCGCCGTGGCCAGCGCGTCGCGCGAACAGCCGCGCAGCGCACGGTCATCGGCGGCCATCTCCAGCAGCAGCGGCACCGCCTGGCCGCCGATCCGGGCCAGGGGGAGCCGGCGGAAGACGGTCGAATACGCTCCCGCCGCCGCGAGCAGCAGGTGGTGCCGGCCGGCGATGTGGGCCCGCTCGTGGGCGAGTGCGGCGGCCAGCTCCTGTTCCGTCAGGACGTCCGCGGCCCCCGAGGAGATCACGACGCGGCGCGAGCGCCCCGGCAGGCAGTACACCGCCGGGCGCGCGTCGTCCAGTACGGTCACCCCCAGCTCGGCGTCGTACCGGCCGACCAGCCGCAGCAGTTCGGCGTGCCTGCTGCGGGCCCGCCGGGCCCGCACGAGCTCCCGTACGAAACCGGTGCCGGGCAGCGCCAGGACCGCGAGAGCCGTGGCGGCGGCGAGGAACTCGCGCGCCGTCCCGTCCGCCAGTCGCCGAGGGGAGGGCGGGCTCAGGGTCAGGACGGCGTCGATGAGCCGGTGACTGGTCTCGGCGGGCAGCAGGAGCTGGGCGGGCAGGATCGCGGTGGCGAGCGCGAAGACGGAGCCGCACATGATCCACACGGCCAGTCCGAGCCGGGGCACCTGCTGGGCCCAGCGGGCCCGCAGCAGCATCCAGGGGATCACCAGGCCCGTGATCAGGGCGAGTCCGAGGGGCGGCAGGACGTGGTGGTTCACCGGGTGCCTCCGGTCGGGCCGGCGGGGCGGTCGGGGTGGGCGGCGCGCAGGGCCTCGTCCAGGGCCGCCACGTCCTCGTGGGACATGCGCTCGACGAACCGGAGCAGGGCGGCCCGGCGGTCCTGGCTGTCGCCGAGGGCGTCCTGCATGAGCGCCGCCGTGTACTCCTCCCGGCTGCGGACGGCCTCGTACATCCAGGCCCGGCCGGACTTCTCGCGGCTCAACCAACCCTTGCGGTACAGGATGTCGGCCACGGTCATGACCGTGGTGTAGGCGACCTTGCGCCCCCGGTTTATGTCGTCGACGATCTCACGGACGGAGGCGGGGCGTTCCCACTGCCACACCCGGTCCATGATCTCGGCCTCCAGCTCTCCCAGCCGGCGTACGCGCATCCCTCTCGGCCCCTCCCGCTCGCGAGCGGCTCATGCTACGGCCCGCCCCGGCGACGGGTCCGTACCCGGCCGGGTACACCGCCGCGACCGCGCGCCCCGGGAGCGGGGGGAGAGGGTCGACGGAGGGGAAGGGGACGCGCACACCCCGCCGTCGCTCGCCGCGCCCGACCGGAACCGCCGGCGGGGGAGTGCCGGCATCGGCCGACCTGCCCGGGCGCCGAACGGGGCCGTCCGCGCGCACGGCGGAGCAGCCCGGCCGGCGGAAGTCGCCGACCGGGCTGCTCGGTCGAGGGGGGTGGAGGGGCGGCGGGGCCGCCGCGGATCGGAGGGCCCTACGCGCGGACGAGCCGGGCGATGGCCTCCGTGGCCTCGGCCACCTTGACCCGGGCGTCGTCCCCGCCCCGGGCGGCGGCCTCGACGACGCAGTTGCCGAGGTGCTCGTCGAGGAGCGTCACGGCGCAGGCCCGGAGCGCCGCGTTGACCGCGGACACCTGGGTGAGCACGTCGATGCAGTAGGCGTCCTCGGTGACCATCCGCTGCACGCCGCGGATCTGGCCCTCGATCCGCCGCAGACGTCTGATGACGTCGTCCTTCTGTTCTCCGTAACCGGCCACGGGGGCTCCTCAGTTGGCGGCGGCCCGGAAGCCGCGCAGACGCAGGCTGTTGCCGACGACGAAGACCGAGGAGAAGGCCATGGCCGCTCCGGCGATCATCGGGTTGAGCAGTCCCGCCGCGGCGAGCGGCAGGGCGCCCACGTTGTAGGCGAACGCCCAGAACAGGTTCGAGCGGATGGTGCCCAGGGTCTTGCGGGCGAGCCGGATGGCGTCGGCCGCCGCCCGCAGGTCGCCGCGTACCAGGGTCAGGTCACCGGCCTCGATCGCGGCGTCGGTACCCGTGCCCATGGCCAGGCCCAGGTCGGCCTGGGCGAGCGCGGCCGCGTCGTTGACGCCGTCGCCCACCATGGCGACGCTGCGCCCCTCGGCCTGGAGCCGCTTGACGACGTCGACCTTGTCCTGCGGCATGACCTCGGCGATCACCTCGTCGATGCCGACCTCGGCCGCCACGGACTCCGCGACGGCCCTGTTGTCGCCGGTCAGCAGGATCGGCGTGAGACCGAGGGCGCGCAGCCGGCGGATCGCCTCGGCGCTGGTGTCCTTGACGGCGTCGGCGACCTCCAGCACGGCCCGCGCCTCACCGTCCCACGCCACGGCGATGGCGGTGCGCCCGGCGGCCTCCGCCTCGGCCTTGGCACGTTCCAGGTGCGCGGGCAGCGCCATCGCCCACTCGGCGAGGAGCTTCTCGCGGCCCACGAGCACCGCGTGCCCGTCGACGACGCCCTGCACGCCGAGCCCGGGGACGTTGGCGAAGTCCTCGGGGGTGGGCAGCGCACCGACCCGGGCGCTCGCGCCCGCCGCGACGGCCTGGGCGATCGGGTGCTCGGAGGCGTGCTCCAGCGCACCCGCCAGACGCAGTACGTCGTTCTCGTCCACGCCCTGCGCGGTGTGCACCTTGAGCAGGGTCATCCGGCCGGTGGTGACCGTACCGGTCTTGTCCAGGACGATGGTGTCGACCTTGCGGGTGGTCTCCAGCACCTCGGGACCCTTGATCAGGATGCCGAGCTGCGCACCGCGGCCGGTGCCGACCATGAGGGCGGTCGGGGTGGCCAGGCCCAGGGCGCACGGGCAGGCGATGATCAGTACGGCGACGGCGGCGGTGAAGGCGGCCGCCAGGCCCGAGCCGGTGCCGAGCCAGAAGCCGAGGGTGGCGAGCGCGAGGCCGATGACGATCGGCACGAACACCGCGGAGATCTTGTCGGCGAGGCGCTGCGCGGCGGCCTTGCCGTTCTGGGCGTCCTCCACCAGCCGTGCCATCCGGGCCAGTTGGGTGTCGGAGCCGATGCGGGTGGCCTCGACGACCAGCCGGCCGCCGGCGTTGAGGGTGGCTCCGGTGACGGAGTCCCCGACGGACACCTCGACCGGGACGGACTCGCCGGTGAGCATGGAGGCGTCCACGGCGGAGGAACCCTCCACCACGGTGCCGTCGGTGGCGATCTTCTCGCCGGGGCGGACCAGGAAGCGGTCACCGACCTGCAGGTCGGCGGTGGGCACGGTGACCTCGCGGCCGCCGCGCAGCACGGTGACCTCCTTGGCGCCCAGTTCCAGGAGCGCCTTCAGGGCGGCGCCGGCCTTGCGCTTGGAGCGGGCCTCGAAATAGCGGCCGGCCAGGATGAAGGCGGTGACCCCGGCCGCCGCCTCCAGGTAGATGTTCCCCGCGCCGTCGGTGCGGGCGATGGTGAACTCGAAGGCGTGGGTCATGCCCGGGGTACCGGCCGTACCGAAGAACAGGGCCCACAGGGACCAGAGGAACGCGGCCGTCGTACCCACGGAGATCAGCGTGTCCATGGTGGCCGCGCCGTGCTTGGCGTTGGTCCACGCCGCCCGGTGGAACGGCCAGGCGGCGTACGTGACGACGGGCGCGGCCAGCGTCAGGGAGAGCCACTGCCAGTAGTCGATCTGGAGCGCCGGGACCATGGCCATCGCGATGACGGGCACGGCGAGGACGACGGAGGTGATCAGCCGCTGCCGCAGCGGGCGCAGCTCCTCGGCCCCGTCGTCGTCCTCGCCGCCCGGGTCGGAGCCCGAGCCGGTGTCGGTGCGGGGAGGGGTCGGCTCCTGAGCGGTGTAGCCGGTGGCCTCGACGGTGGCGATCAGGTCCGCGACGGAGATGTCGGCGTCGAAGGTGACCTTGGCCTTCTCGGTGGAGTAGTTGACGGTCGCCTCGACGCCGTCCATGCGGTTGAGCTTCTTCTCGATGCGGGCCGCGCACGAGGCGCAGGTCATGCCGCCGATGGCGAGCTCGACCTGGGCGGCGCCGGGAGTGATGGTGGTCATGAGGGCTGCTCCTCGTTCGAGCGCGGGGTGGGGGCCGGGGCCCGGTGGGACGGACCGGATCCCGGCGGCCGAGTGGTTCGGGGTGGGACGGAGCCTCAGGCGCGGCCGGTCAGCTCGTAGCCGGCGTCGTCGATCGCGGCGGCGATGGCGGTGTCGTCCGGGTCGCCCGCCGTCGTGACCGTGACCAGGCCGCCGTCGACGTCCACGTCCACGGACAGGACCCCGTCGAGCGCGCCGACCGACGCGGTGATGGCGGTCCTGCAGTGTCCGCAGGTCATGCCGGACACGCGGTAGGCGGTGGCGGTGCGGTCGACGAGCGCCGTGGCGGTGGTGGTCGCTCCGGCGTTCGTGCCGCAGTTGCCGTCGGGGGAGCAGCAGGAAGACATGGATTTCTCCTCGGTCGGTTCAGGTAGCCGCCCGATACCCACCAGGGGTATCCGGACTGATGTCAGGTATACCCCCCATGGGTATCGATCCGCAAGGGATTCCGCGGCTTGACTTGGTACCCCCCAGGGGTATGGTGGGCTCATGAAACCGCTGGACGCGGCACTACGTCGTACGGGAGAGCAGTCATGAACACCGGAGTGAAGACCGCCGCCTTTGCCGCCGCGCTCGCAGCGGCCTTCGGCGCCGCGTACGGGGTCGGGGCGGGCGTGGGCCCCGTCGGCCCGCCCGTGAAGGTGGAGCACGCGAACCACGCGGAGGCCCCCGCGCCGAAGGGCGCGGACGCCGGCCACGGGGGTCACGGGGAAGCCGCCGCGCAGGCCCCGGCGGCGGGTGGCCTCCAGGTGTCCGAGGGCGGCTACGCGCTGAGTCTGGACACCCCGCGCATCGAGGGGGGCCGGGGGGAGCTCCGCTTCTCGGTGAAGGACGCCGAGGGGCGCAAGGTCACCTCGTACAAGACCGAGCACGGCAAGGAACTGCACTTCATCGTCGCCTCGCGTGACCTCACCGTGTACCGCCACCTCCACCCGGTCCGGGCCGCGGACGGCACCTGGTCGACCCCGGTCGACCTGCCCGCGGCGGGCGGCTACAAGGCCTTCGCCGACTTCACCCCCGCCGGGGACGGCGCGAAGGGCGTCACCCTGGGCGCCGACCTGGCCGTGCCCGGCGCGTACGCGCCGAACCCCCTGCCGGCGGAGGCGAGGACCGCAGACGCGGACGGCTACCAGGTCACGCTCGGCGGCACCCTCGAACCCGGCAAGGCGGGCGAGCTCAAGCTGACGGTCACCAAGGACGGCAGGCCCGTCACGAACCTGGAGCCGTACCTCGGGGCGTACGGCCACCTCGTCGCCCTCCGCGACGGGGACCTCGCCTACCTGCACGTCCACCCCAACGAGGGCGGCCCCGGCCCCGACGTCTCGTTCACGGCGACGGCCCCGAGCGCGGGCGCCTACCGGCTCTTCCTGGACTTCCAGCACGAGGGCAAGGTCCGCACCGCCGCCTTCACGGTGAACGCCGGCACCCGACCGGCCCCCGGTCCGGACGCGAGCGCCCCCGCCGCCCCGGCCACCACGCCCGCTCCCGCTCCCGCCACCGGGTCGACCGCCCCCGAATCGGGCGACGCGCACACCCACTGACCGGGGCCGCGCCCCACCGGCGCACCGGGAGGGTGGGCTCCCCGCGCCGTCGCCCGCCCGGTCCGCTCCTGACCCCTCAAGCCCGGGACGCGCCGCCGCGGACCGCGGTGACCAGCCACGCGCTGCTGCGCAGCCACACTGCGCCACCGGCCTCGTACCCGCGCAAGCGGTCCGTGAGCACCCGGCGGGCCTCCTCCCGCGCCTCCGGTCCGACCTGCCCGAGCATGTGGCGTCCCGGCCCGGAGTCGAGCAGGAAGGCGGCCGCGTCCTCGGCGTCCCGCCCCCAGTTCCCGGGAACGTCCAGGCGCTCGGCGTGGACCCCCTCCCCGCCGGCCTCCGACAACAGGGCGCCCGCCAGGCCGGGTTCGGAGAGCGAGAACATGCCCTCCGAGCCGGGGGTGCCGAAGTCGCCGAGGGGGAGGATGCCGTCGAGCGAGGCCATCGCCTCGAACCACTCGTTGTCCAGGGGGCGGGCCGCGCACACGAACGCCATCCTGCCGCCGGGGCGCAGCGCGCGCAGGACGTTCGTGAACGCGGCCACCGGGTCGCCGAAGAAGGTCATCCCGTAGCGGCTGACGGCCGCGTCGAAGGCGCAGTCCCCGAACGCGTGGACCTGGGCGTCGGCCTCGATGAACGACGCGTTGCGAACCCCCTCCCGCCGCGCGTTAGCCCGTGCCCGGTCCACGGCGGGGGCCGACAGGTCGACCCCGACGGCCCGCCCCGACGCGGCCCGCCCGGCGGCCGACAGGGTGGTGCGTCCCGGACCGCAGCCGATGTCCAGGACGTGGTCGGTCCCGCTCACGGCGGCGGCATCGAGCAGCGGCGCGTTGAAGCCGTCGTTGACGGCATCCCAGCGTGCGTGGCTCCGGGCCCAGTGGGAGCCCTCGTACCCGTTCCATGCCTCGGCCTGGTCGGCGTTGCCGGTCCGCGTCATGCTGCACCTCCGTACCGGCCGGGCGGCGCGAAGCGCCCGACCCTTAGTATGGGCAAGTGCCCAAACAGTATGGGCAAGTGCCCGTACTGGCAACGGGCCCGGCGGAAAGGGGTGTTATGTCACCGCGTGGAGTGGCGATTCCGGATCTCAGGGAGCGACTGTTCGCAGCCGCCGAGCGGGTCGTCGCACGCGACGGGGCCGCCGGCCTGACCAGCCGGGCCGTCACCGCGGAGGCCGACTGCGGGAAGGGGGTACTGCACGCGCACTTCGCCGGCCTGGACGAGTTCGTCGCGGAACTGGTCCTGGACCGCTTCGCCCGCGCCGCCCACCACGCGGCCCTGCTGCCGTCGCGCGTGGGACGGGGCGCCGTCGCGGACAACCTCCAGGACATCACGGTCGCCCTGCTGGACTCCCTGCCCCCGGCGGTCGTCGGCATCGCCATGACCCGCCCCGCGGCATCGCTCCACACCCGCGAGGGCCTGGAGTCCGGAGCGCCGGCCTTCGGGGCGATCCAGGACTCGGTCACCGCCTACCTGGAGGCGGAACGGCACCTCGGCCGCGTCCCGCCGCACGCCGACCCGGCCACCATCGCGCTCGCCCTGGTCGGCACGGTCCACCACCTCCTGATGACCCGCACCCCGGCCACCACCCCGACCCCGCCCACCACGACGTACCGCCTGATCGCCATGCTCCTGGGGCCCGGGTCGGACCCCGCGGCTCCCGAATCCGACTGACGGGCGGGCCGGGGCGCCCGCAGCGGCCCGGAGGACCGGTGCCTCACGTGCCGGCCGGGCGGGACAACGTTCGATGGCGGCTCGTTCCCGGGAACCAGCCGCCACACAACTCCACGTGATCACCGAAGCCCTGCGACCGCCGGGGTCTCAGGGGGTCGCCCGGGTCACGCGGGACCACTCGATCGGATCGGCTCACTCACCCCTGGTCCAGGCCAGGAAGCGGCTGAACAGACCGCCCTTGGGCTGCGGCGCGGCGCCCGCGTTCGTGCGCGACGACGGCCCGGCGTTCGAGGGGGACGGGGACGCCGTCTGCTGCTGGAGCGGCCGGCCCGCGTTCGATCCGGCGGCCTCGGCGGGCTGCGGAACGCCCTTCGGGGTGAAGCGGATCGGGAGGGTGACCAGCGAGCGGCTCCACATGCTCGGCGCCCAGGTCAGCGACTTGAACGGAACGCGCATCTCGACGTCGTGCAACTGGTTCAGCAGCGTCTCGACGGCGGTCACGGTCATCATGAAGGCCGGGTCCTTGGCGGGGCAGGCGTGCGGGCCCGCTCCGAAGGCCAAGTGCGCCTTCGCGCTCAGCTGTTCACGGTGTTCCGTCAGCTTCGGATCCGTGTTGGCCGCGGCGAACGAGATCAGGACCGGGTCGTTGGCACGCACCAGCCTGTCGCCGAGCTCGACGTCGTGAGTCGGGTAGTGCGCCGCGTAGTTGGCGATCGGCGCGTAGTTCCAGAGGGTCTGCGAGACGGCGTCCTCGACCGGAAGGCCGATCTGCCAGTCCTCCCCGAGGTACAGGGCGCTGCTGGTGCCGATGGCCGCGGCCACCGGCGCGGTGCCACCGGAGAGCAGCGTGACCAACTGGTGCAGCACCTCCTCGTCGGTGAGCTGGGCCGGGTGCTCCATCAGGCGCGTCGTCAGGTCCGACGTCGGACGCCGCCGCTTGAGGGCGATCAGCTCGGTGAGCGCCCCGCCGAGTACCTCGTCGGAACCGGGCTTGCCCTCGAAGAGGCCGCTGATCCCGGCGATCACGCGGTCGCCGATGTCGGGCGGGCAGCCGAACAGCTCGCTGAAGACCAGCAGCGGCAACGGCTGTGCGTACTCGGCCATCAACTCGGCCTGGCCGCGGATGTCCGTACTGAACTGACTGATCAGGTAGTTGGCGGACTGCTGCGTCTGCCGGATGAGCTGGTGCTCGTTGACCGTGGCGAGGCTGTCGGTGACGGCACGGCGCAGGCGCGCGTGGGCCGCACCGTCACTGAGGAGCGCGTTCGGACGGTACGCCAACATGGGGAGCGCCGGGCTGTCGGCCGGCACGCGCCCTTCGTTCAGGGCGTTCCAGCGGCGGGAGTCGCGCACGAAGGTGGCGGGGTTCTGCAGGACGTACAGGGCCGCGTCGTAGCTGGTGACGAGCTCGGCCTGGACACCGGGGGCGATGTCCACCGGCGCGCTGGGACCGAAGTGCCGCAGCTGCTCGTAGTGGCTCTCCGGGTCGGCTCCGAACGAGGGGCCGTACATCCGGACGTTCCCGTGCGCGGGGCAGCCGGGGGGTATCTCCTGGGACTCAATTGGCTGTTGCATTCCTGCGCTCCTAGCCGAGTTGGGACATGAGGTGGGTCACGAGGGTGATAAGGGCCTGCGCCGAGGAGTTCTCGTCCCGCACGTCGCACTTCACGACAGGCGTTTCGGCGGTGAGATTCAGGGCCTCGCGCACCTCGTCGAGCGGGTAGTGGGTGGTGCCCTCGAAGTGGTTCACGGCGATGGCGTACGTCAGGCCGAACCGCTCGACGAGGTCCAGGACGGGGAACGACTCGTGCAGCCGCTCCGGGTCGACCAGGACCAGGGCCCCCAGCGCGCCCCGCGAGAGCTCCTCCCACATCTCCTTGAAGCGCTCCTGGCCGGGCGTCCCGAAGAGGTAGAGCACCAGGGTGTCGCTGAGGGTCAGCCGGCCGAAGTCCATGGCGACGGTGGTGGTCGTCTTGTCGGGCGTGCCCGACAGGTCATCGAGGCCCACGCTGGCCTCGGTGATCTCCTCCTCGGTCCGTAGGGGCTCGATCTCGGAGAGACTTCCGATGCAGGTGGTCTTGCCGACCCCGAAGTGCCCCACTATGAGGATCTTCACCGCGTGGGAGACATCTGGATCCAGGTACACGGATT
This sequence comes from Streptomyces sp. NPDC057939, assembly GCF_042887545.1. Classification (NCBI taxonomy): domain Bacteria; kingdom Bacillati; phylum Actinomycetota; class Actinomycetes; order Kitasatosporales; family Streptomycetaceae; genus Streptomyces; species Streptomyces sp. NPDC057939. The sequence continues at coordinate 43,493 of NZ_JBHVPG010000051.1, read as the reverse complement.
ACGCTCCGAATCGATTCTTCAGGCCTTCGAGGACGGCGCTGACCAGTTCTCTGTCGACACGTTCGGCGCGCGGTATCGGTGTCCTCGCGAGGATGAGACTGTCCTCCTCCAACTGCGCCAGCAGGATCCGGACGACGCCCAGGGGCAGGTGCGTGTGCCCCGCCACCTCCGCCACGGACAGGAAGCCGTTGGCGACCAGGTCCATGACCTGCCCGGCCTCCGGCGACAGCGTGCGCGCCGTGGCCTGTCCGTTCTCGACCGCCGACGCCGTCACGAGTGTGGTGTGCTCGTACTCGTGGTCCGGGGGCAGCGCTCGACCGTTCGTGATCACGAAGAGGGGGACTAACGGAGACGTCAGTTCCAACTCGTCGTCCTGCGCGGGCCCGTCAGACATGACCTGTTCCCTTCCCCGATGTCGCCGCCGCGGTCAGTCGGGGAACCACCTCGTGCAGGCGCGTGGTGAACTTCTCTATGTCACAGTCGTGTTCGGCTGCGGCGGCCAGGAAGGCATCCGGCCCGGCCGCCATCAGGAAGATCCAGCCGTGCTGGAACTCGATGACCGTCTGACGCCATTCCGCGTCCTCGACGGCCCCCGTGAACTGGGAGGTCACCCGGCTGTAGGCGTGGATGCCCGTCATGGCCGCCGAGATCGTGTCCGCGAGGTCACGGCTCATCCCGTTGGTGGCCCCGCGGGGAAGCCCGTCCGATCCCAACAGCACCGCGTGGCGGGCACCCTCGACCTCCGACACCACCCGGTCCAGCTCGCCGAGGACGAAGCCCCCGTCACCGGATCCCCGCTGTCGGGAGGAGTTCCCCCGCGCGCCTCCGGCGTCCTCGACGCTCACCCTCGGCGGCGAGGTGAGGTTGTTGCCCAGTCGCGCGACGAGACGGTGCATGCGGAAGGAGATCTGCTGCATGTCCACGTCGGGCGCGGCCGCGGCCGCGAGGTACGAGCCCTGCCCGGCCCCGATCAGGAAGCTCCAGCCGTGCGAGAACTCGATGATGGTCTGGTTCCACTGCCGCTCCTCCTCGGGGCCGGCGAAGTGGGCCGTCGCCCGGCTGAGCGACTGCATCCCCGCCATGGCGGCGGAGATGGTGCGCACGTCCTTCTCGGCCAGTCCCTCCGTCGCGCCGCGAGGGAGGCCGTCCGCGGACAGCAGGACGGCGTGCCGTGCGTGGGGCACGTTGTGCACGATGTCCTCTAGCATCCACGACAGGTCTGCGGTCATGCGTCTTCGGGCCCTTCGAACGAGGTGGCGTCAAGGTTGCGGCCGGAGAGCGTGCCGCGCTGAAAGGCCCCGAGGCCGCGCCCGGAAGTGCGGCCCGTCTCCTGCGGGGTCCGCGGCGCCGGCGGCGCCGAGTCGGGATCCGGAACGCTCGCGATGGGCGCCTGACGTGCGCCCCGCTTGGGCAGACCGTGCATGGTGCGCGACGGCGCGCTCTGGGGCCGGCTCTCCGACCGGCTCTCGGGCGCGCGCCGGATGTTGCTGACCGGAGCCTCCTGGACGGGCGGTATCTCCTCCATGGTCCACAGCTCCTCGGGCAAGAGGACGACGGCCCTGACGCCGCCGTACCGGGAGACTCCGGTGACGTCCACCCTGAAACCGTGCTGACGCGCGATCAGACCGACGACCGGGAAGCCGAACTTCGGCTGGGTCCCGAGTTGCGACAGGCGGGGGGCGACTTCTCCGGAGAGCAGCGCGGTCGCCCGCTGCCGGTCCTCGTCGTTCATGCTGACACCGGCGTCGTCGATGACGATGCACAGGTTGTTCTGCACGCGCTGGAACGTGACCTCGATCGGCGCGTCGTGCTGCGAGAAACTCGCCGCGTTGTCGAGCAACTCGGCCACGGCGAGCGCGACGGGCGCGACCGCGGACGCCTTCAGGGCGAGACCGGTCTGCTGCATGATGGCGACCCGGTTGAAGTTGCGGATCTGGCCCTGGGCGCTGCGCACCACGTCGTAGACGCTGGCGGGCCTGTTGCGGCGACCGAGCGGCGCTCCGCACATGACGGCGATGCCCTGGGCCTTGCGCGCCATCTGGGCGTTGGCGTGGTTGACGTCCAACAGGTCGCTGAGGACGCCGTGTCCGCCGTACTTGCGCTGGATGCCGTCCAGCAGCGTGGTCTGCTCGGCCGCGAGGCTCTGCAGGAGGCTGGCAGCACCCTTGAGGACGGCCTTGGTGTTCTCCTCCGCCGCCTCCTTGGCCTCGCGGAGCGTGGCGTCCTGCTCGTTCCGGAACCTCTGCAACTCGCCGTACGACGCGTGCAGGTGGCTCTCCGCGGCCTGCAGTTGGTGCCTCAGTTCGGCCTCGTTTTGCTCCTTCTTCGCCCCCAGCGCTCTGTTACGGGCGACGAGTGCCACGACCGCGACGACGGCTATCGCCGCCACCGCAACCAAGCACCACACAAGTGCGTCTCGATTCATGGAAACCTTTCACGGCGCATGTCGTGCGGACGGCTGCAGATACACCTCGCGAGGCCCCGCAACACAGCTGATCGGCGCGGCTCACCCGCCGTGACGCGGAGAGCCTGCCGCCGATCGGAAATCAGCATCTGCGTCAAAATGGATCAAGATCACAGATGCCGGGATGCTATCACCCGGTTCTTCGCCCCCTCGACGGCGGTCCGGGCGCCACATTCGCCCCAACCCGGTTGCTACAAACGCTGGTTGACATGGCGCTTCGACATCTGACCCACCGTCGCCCACCTCGCTCCCGACCGTTCGGTCGAGCGCTTCTTCACGCGACGGGCGACAATCCCTCACATCGGCCTGAGGCCCTGTCAACCCATGCACCCCGACCGTTGAGGGCCGCGGTGGCTCGATCACGAGGGCCCGAATCCAGGATCAGGAGGACCGCGCGGACCCACCCCCACCCCCGCGCCGACGGCGTTCACCTGGGCGGGCCGCGGTTCCACCCCCGCGTCCCCTACCCACCGGGCCGAGCCGCTCCCGGCCGCGAGAAGCCCCCGGGCGACATGCCCCGGCCGGCCGGAGAACACCGGCGACCCGCGCGTTCCCGCGCAACCGGTCCTTCACAACCAACCGCAGCACCTCCCCGAGCCCCCGATCCGGAACCCCCGCCCCGCCGCCGCGGGAAGACCGCCGCGGGCCGGGGGCAGGCCGGGACCGGCATTCCACACCTGGTTCCCTCTGGCAACACCTCCCGACCCTGGTTCCGGCCGTCACGAAGACCTCGGGCGCCGAGGTGGAGCCGAGCAGGCGAAGCCACGGGATCACCCGGGCACAGCCACAGCCACTAACTTGCCGTCGCCGAGATGTAGCCAGCCCCGGCCCGGAGTAATGGGCCCGCCGATGACGGAGTCGCCGACCCTGACGCCTTCACATCGCGGGTGCTCCGTTCCTGTGGGGACAATAGAAGGCCACGATGGGCTTTCACCGCTTCTCCGAGCCAGCCGACGCCGAGACGGCGGGTGTCTTCGCGGAGAGCCACGACCAAGGCCGTACCCTCCTGGAACCCGTGCTGCACCAGGCTCACCAGTAGACGGCTCGCTTCGCACTCGGCGAGGACGTCCGCGTCGTCGATCAGCACGACGACCGGTTCGTCGGGGGATGCCGACTTCAGAACCTCCTCCAAATCTTCGCCCTTGAGTCCGTCTTGTACCCAGAGAGCCAATACGCCGCTCCGGCCGGCCAGTTCCCGCAAGGGGGATGCCTTGGGTGTGGCCAGTGCGACGCGGGTGCCGGCGGCGAGCAGCGAGAGTGCGATGGTCACCAGCGCAGTCGATCGTCCAGATCCCGGCGGCCCCGTCACGATGAAAGCCGGCGCAGTGCCGGTTGCCAAGTCAGGGCCGCAAACTCGTTGGTCTTCCCCTGCGACGCCCGCGAGCACCCATGTCAGCGGAGTCGCCGACTCTCGCATTGACCACGCCTCTTCGAAGCTGATCCGGGTCGGCAGTGCATCGAAGCGACGCTGCGCCTCCAGTGCTTCATGGGCAGCGCCCCAAAGGCCGAGCAGGAGAATGTGGTCCTCATACGTCAAGCGTGCTACGTGAGAGAAGGCCACGATGGCGTCACGACGTGGTAGTTCCTTATGCGTATACCAACGGATCCATTCGTCGGACGAGACAGCAGTCCGATTCCCCAACTCGGTGAACGACAGGCCGAGCTTCATCCTGCTTTCGTCGAGAAGTCGGTGGAGCATGGCAAGCTCGTGTCGTGCCGGAGAAGGATCAACCTCGAACTCCCTGCTCCTGACTCCGTAGAATGTTGCGTTCGCCGGTCGGCGCTCGGACACCGCGTCAGCCATCCTGACGAACCCCTCACCGCGACGCACGATGCCGAGGAAGACTCGCAACGCATCCTTGTCGTCCCACAGGGCCTGTGCCGCGTTGATGATCAACCCCTTCAGGGACTCTTCCGCGTAGTTGACGCGTGCGGCCGCTTCGTCGATGTCAGGAGGCGTCTCGTCATCGGCTGATGTGCCTTGCTGATGCTTTCCTTCGGCCTCCTGTGCATGTGCATTCCCAGGATCGGTGGGGATGCTCGCTTCGTCGCTGACGTCCGGAGCGGCGGCCTCGGGCGGTGGCTGCACGGATGCTTGCGCGACCGTCTCGTCGTACGCCTGCTTCCACAACGCCTTGAACCGTTTGGCTTCGCTGTCGGGGTCGTCGCGACCCGCGTCCTCGGACAGGACGGCGACGATGAGCTCCAGACGGCCAAGCCTGGGGAGGTCCGGCCTCTGGAAGGTGTCCAGCACTGCCTGGTGGTTCACGATCCAATAGTCCTGCGCGTCCTTCCCGATCCGGTCGCGGATGCTTCGTGCAGATGGGAGCCCAGCGTCCAGTCGTAGATCGTGCAGACCGTCGTTGAGCCCCTTGAGTACCGGGCGTTCGTGTAGGTCCGGCTTCCTCCAAGACGGGACACCCGCCATGTGATTCCCCCTTGTCGGCCTGCGTCAGATCCTGTCAATCAGACGGGCCGACAGGCATGCACGAGATCTGCGATTCTCGGCCGAGACCATGCCGGGCGGCGGGAAATTTTGGCCGAAGCTGTCAGGTGGCGTCTCAGGTCGTCAAGGCCTTCGGTGAGGGACACACGCTGGATGCACATCCCCGTTCTCTCCCGTACGGAAGGCGAATGTCCATGGAACCCGCAAGTGTGCGTCTTGCTGTCCTGCTGATGGTCGGTGTGATCGTCACCATCCTGGCTTTGTATGCACCAGAAGCCGGCGCCGCTGTCGTGGGAGCCGTCACGGTTGTGGCCCTCCTTGCCGAGCTCACGTCCCGCAAGTGAATCCGGGCGGTTCGAGCGGGTTACCCAGGAGTCCTGGTTCCATGATGCGTTCGGAGACGAGCCTGATTCGGGGAGCTCCGGCGCGCGACCCAAGAATCCCCCTCCAGCAGCCAGGGGGGTCACCGATGGGATAGGACGAGCCGTTTCCGGCCTTTACCAAGAGCAGTCGCCGGCGCTTGCGTCCGAGCACTGAGCTGAGCCGGACCCTCACGATTGCTTTTCGGTCAACGTCACTTGATCGTCGATGCCGCCCGATACATCGGCGTACAACTCGTGGGTCCGATGTGCACCGGTGTGGGCGTGATGGGAAGGCGACACGTGCTGTCCGATGAAGTCTGGCGCGACCTGCGCAGTCAAGGCGTGACCAGGATGTTTCCGGAGCGCAGCGTGATGCTGCGGCAAGGTTCTCCCGGGACGTACCTGCTGGCTCTCACCTCCGGGTTGGCCAAAGTGGTGTGCCGAGAGTCCAACGGCGCAAAGACCTGGCTCGCCTTCCGAGGGCCTGGAGACCTTCTTGGAGAGGTATCCGTCTTCAACGGAACCTCACGCACGGCGGACGTCGTCGCCCTGACACCCTGCGCCGCGGTCGTTCTGGACGCCGAGCGCTTCGTTCGGTTCGTCGAAGAACGCGGACTGGTCATGCACTTGATGCGTCAGGCACTGGCAAGGATGCGCGAGTCCGACATACACCGTGCCGAACTGCAGACCTTGCCCCTGGTCGTAAGGCTGGCAAGGACGTTGCTGAGGCTGGCCGTGCTCACCGATCAGATCGCCGGAAGCCGTGCGGTTCGGCTGACGGGGCTGAACCAGGAAGAGGTCGCGCAGGCGATCGGCGTCACACGCAACGCGGTCATCAGCGGGTTGGGGCAGCTGCGGGCCGTCGGACTGGTCGAGACGGCCCGCCGTGTGATCGTCATCAGGGACGTGGAAGCCCTGCAGCGCTGGGCGGCGACCGACTGAGGACGGCGGCCTGTGACGCGGGCCACACTCCATGTGCCCAGCGCTGTGCATTCGGTGGAACGGCACGGACGGAACCTCGAACCAGCCCGACCACGGCTGCTCGACGAACCATTCGTGAGGAGAATCCGCATGCCCGTATCCGTGCCCGTTCCGTACGCCGAAAGTCGACCGCTCCCGCCCTACCGTGCCCTGTTCGCGGTGGACGCGAAGGACTTCACCGGCCTGCCGGCCGCTCAACACGGCCCGGTCAGCCGGCTCATTCCTCAACTTGTTGACCAGGCGTTGGAACGAGCCGGCCTGCACCAGTTGCGTGATGCCCAGCGATTTCCCGCCAACACCGGCGACGGCGTCGTCTTCGGGTTCGATCCGGTACACCTGCCCTTCGTGCTCTGGCCCTTCCTGGGCGTTCTGGACGACGTACTCGGTTCGTACAACCGGCAGGCCGTCGGCCCGCGGATCAGGCTCCGGGCCAGCATCCACGTCGGTCCGCTGCCCGACGGGGACGAGCCCGGGGACGGGAACGGCACGGCCCGCAACGACATGCACCGGCTCCTCGACTCGCTCCCGGTCAAGGCGATCCTCGCCGCAGCGAGCGAAGAGGTGACCCACCTCGCCGCCATCGTCTCCGAGCGGGTCTACGAGGACGTCGTGCTGGGCGCCTACACGGGGCTCCACCCAGACCGGTGTGTCGAAGTGTCCGCCACCGTCGAGGGCAAGAACTTTGCACAGCGGGCCTGGCTGTACGTCCCCTCGCCCTCGGGGAACCTGGTACGGGCCGGCATCCAGCCGCGTGAGGAACCCGTGGGCGCGGTGCCGGTGAGGCACGCCGTGACATCGGACAAGGGGACCGGCACGGACAACGGCGGGAACTCCCAGCACGTCGGGGAAGGAGCCGCGGTGATGGGCAACATCGGTCGTGACTTCACCTATACCGCGCCTGCGACCACGTACCGTGGAACCAATCAGCATTGGGGCAGCGGAGACAACGTCGCCGGTGACAAGCGAGCCGGCGACGAGGACCGCCGGTGACTGCCGGACCCGTCCCGGCTGCCGATCCGGACATCCAGCCGGACACCGTCCACTCAGATCCGCCGCCCGGTTCGGATGCTGCCGGTCCGGATGTCGCTCATCACAATTCCTTCCGTGAAAGCCGCCAACGCGTCGACAGCGGAGTCGCGCTGATGGGGAACGTGGGCGGTGACTTCACGTACCTGAACATCAGCGGGTGGACCGACGAAGCCACCGAGCGAATCCTCAAACCGCGCCTGCGTGAGGGGCCTTATCCGGCGAAAGAGGTGCGCGATCGGCTGTACGGATTCGTCGAACCACCAGCGTACGCACGCTGCCGGAAGGCGCTGGACAGTCGGATCGTGCTGCTCAGGGCGAGGGCCGGAACAGGCGCCGGTACGGCGGCGTTCGCCCTCCTCGCCGAAAGGCACGGCGAGGACGGAGTCACGGGCCTGGACGCCATGGCGGATCTGTCGGTGTGGCGCCCGAAAGCCGGTCGCGGATACCTCCTCCAGGGTTTGCCGGCGGCATCCGCCCGATCGCTCGACGAGGTGCGGCTCGCAGGTCTGGCCGATGCCTTGCGCGCAGCCGGGGCGCACCTGGTGGTCACCATGGCGCAGGAAGCCCGCTTACCGTCGGACACCGGCCGGTGGGAAGAGGTGCATCTCGCGCCCGGACCGCACGAGGTCGCAGAGAGGCGACTGCTGCTCCTGGCCGCAGACGGGCGGCTCGACAGCGAACAGCTGAACGCCGCACTGGAACACCTGGCCTCGCCCGCGTGCACCGAGTACCTCTCGACGCATCCACTTCCCGGCGACGCCGTCGACCTGGCGGACGGGTTGCGGCAGTCCGCGGAGACGTCGGCACCGATCAAGGTTGTGCTCGACGACCTCCTGACAGGTACCGCGGATGCCGCTCGGTCCGCGCTCGTTCAGGCCCGCCACAGCCCCGACAGGGTCGCTTTGATGGCGGCGGTCGCTCTGCTCGCCGGACAGGACCGTACGGTGATCGAGCAGTTCGCCACGGCAATGCGCCCCCTCCTCGGTGCGCGTGCCACAAGGACGGTGGTCCATGGCGAGGACTCCGAGCATCAGTTGCCCGACGTACTCGGCCCGTCGTTCGAGGACCGACTCGAAGCCATCGGCGCACGACCGCTGGCGCCCCGAACTTCGCCCGCTGACCGGTACCGCTACCCCGTGCAGTCGATCGTCTTCTCCGGCAAGCACCGCTCGGCGACACTCCTGCGGCACCTGTGGCTGGACTTCGAAGGCATGCCGGATGTGCTGTGGGGATCGCTTGAGCAACTGCGCTATCAGCCTGGCCTCGATGTGGCTGCCGGGGTGGCTATCGGCCGGGTACTCGCTCACGCCACCGGTCCCGGAGCGCTGACCCAGTTGCACCGCTTCGCCTCCTCGGGCGACCGCTGGCGCCGACGTCTGGTGGCGGTCGCATTGGGAGAGATCGTCCAACATCCCCTGGTGTCGGGGGCGGTCAAGGAGCAGATGCGCCGATGGAGCCGGTCTTCCTCCGCAGTACTCCGCTGCACGGTCGCCGAGACCTGCGCGGGTAGCTACGGCCTCGCCAGGCCGGCCGCGGCCCTGAAACTCCTGGACACCATCCTGGAAGGTTCCTCGACGGAGTTGGACGACAAGCTGCGCGCCGCCGTCTCCTTCGCGCTCGGGGCCCTCCTTACCGAGGAGGGAAACCACATGGAGGTTCTTGAGACGGTGACGAGGTGGCTGGAGACCGGCCGGGGAACACCCCGTCACACGCTGGCGGTGCATGTGATCCACTCCCTGTGTCTATCGACGTTCCCCCAGCCGGGTGCGCCGGGCGCCGTCCGGATCACCCTGGCTCAGACTCTGGAACGCCATCCGGTGCAGGGCTTCTCGCTCGTCGTGCAGGGTCTTGACGATCCGGCCACGTACGAAGCGGTGGCCCGAGGGCTCGGGCGGGTCGAAGCCGAGCCCGACACGTTCCGGAGGACGGCATTCGACCACCTACTGAGCGAGCTTTCCCGCATCGCTCGGCATCGTCCGGGAGTCATCCGTCTACTGCTGGGGCGCCACCGAGACCATATGAATGCATCGCGAAGGGGAAATGCGTCATGAGCAGGCCGCTGTTCACTTCGGACACGTCTTCACCGGTTCGGCAACTGCTGAGGCAGAGGTTCGGATCGCCATCGGATCGCGCGCTCGTCCTCCTCTCGGACCAGGGGGAGGATCGACTGGAGCCGCCCCGAGGCGGAGACATCTGGGGATACCCCCGACCGTCCATCGGTGCCGTCTTCCGTAGGGAGTTCGACTCGATCGGGTGGGTCTCGTTGGCGGAACGCCGGACCGTGGTGGAGGTGTCACATCGTGTCCCTGCGACAACAACACCTTCGCGGGCACGCTACGAAGTCGCCTGGAACGTCAGCAACCCGGTGGTCACGGCGCGCAGCGGCCTCACCGAGGACACCGCCCGCCGGCTGATCGCCCAGTCCATCCGAGGAAGCGTCGAGGTGATGGGTGCCCCCGATCTCCTCCGGCGGCCGCCGGTCCTGTACGGGACCGCCCCGGTCGAGCCGCCCGGCCGGCCACGGAGCATCGACGGCGCGGGACTGACCTACTGGTTCCTGGACCCCCCGGCCGGCCTTCTGCCGGCGTCGAGCCATCCTGCCGAACTCCTCCTTCCGCCGGGCTTCGGCGAGGCCCACCGTGAGGCCTACAGCTTCTACCGCGAAGTGGTCGCCGGCGGACCGGTCGGCCTGGCGGCGCTCTGGTTGCTTCACCATCCCGATCAGGCCAGGGAGGTACTCGACTGGACCGTCGAGAACGGCAAGCTGCTGAGCGAGCGGGACGGATGGGAGCGAACACTGGCCGCAGCGCTGCAAGGGCTGACGAAGGAGGACCGGAGCTTCATCGGAGTGAACCTGGCGAGCCTCCTCAGCGAAGTCGGCGTACCCCAGGGCGATGAGGTTCTGCGCCGGATCGGTGAAGCCGGTGTACCCCGTAGCGGCACGAACGGTTTCCACGGGGTGGCTCCGTGATGCGGGCTCTGTCGTCTCGCCTGGCGGTGTTGAGAAGCCGGCCCGAGAGCCATCCCCCGGACACGGACCACGTAGTGGTCCTGTCGCGCGAGCTCATCGCGCAGAACTACATGGAAATCGGACGGGCTGATGGCAAGGCAGCCGTTCTGCTGGCAACAGGAGGCACACTCTTCGGACTTCTACTCGTAAGACGTCCCCTCGATGCATTGTGGGCCGTCGCCTTGTGGTGGACGGCGGCGGCCACCACGACCATGGCGTTGGTCTTCCTGCTCCTGGCCCTCACCCCGCGCCGGGGCGCGAGGGCCGGCGACCGCAGCGGCCTCCTCGCCTATTACGAGGACGTAGCACGGGTGGAGACGCGCTCCGAACTATCGACCGGACTCATCCGCCACGGCTCCCATCCCCATCCCCGACTGCTCCGCATGTTGAGGGAGACCAGCAGAATCGCCCGGGCCAAGAACCGCTGCGTGCGGTACGCGATCGTCATGTTGCTGCCGGCAATCACGGCGGCCCTTACAGTCGTTGCAGTCGGTTGATACGGACTTGCCGACCGGTGTGTATGGCCCACCGCTTACAGCCAGTCGCGCTTCTTGAAGATGACGTACAGGCTCACGCAGACGACCGCCATGAGCAGGATCGCGAAGGGGTAGCCGGCCACCCACTTCAGTTCGGGCATGGTCTCGAAGTTCATGCCGTAGATCGTGCCGACCAGGGTGGGGGCGAAGAGGATCGCCGCCCAGGAGGAGATCTTCTTGATCTCCTCGTTCTGTTCGAAGCCGGCTTCGGCCAGGGCGCGCATTTCGGCGTTCTGCTGTTGGGAGACCAGGGTGGCGTTGACCGTCAGGATTTCGGTGAGGGCCTGGCGGAAGCCGTCCACGCGTTCGCTGGTGTGGGTGACGTGGTCGGCGACGTCCCTCAGGTAGCGCTGGAGTTCCTCGTCGGTGCCGTACTTGGCGAAGCCGGCCATCAGGCCGTGGAGCATGCCGACCAAGGGGCGGGTGGCCCGTTGGAACTCGACCATTTCGCGGGAGAGTTCGTAGATGCGGCGGGAGACCGCGGGGTCGCCTCGGAAGACCTCGGTCTCGATCTCGTCGATGTCGGTCTGGACGCCCGCGACGACCGGTGCGTAGCCGTCGACCACCGCGTCGAGGATCGCGTACAGGGCGGCTTCCGGGCCGAGGGAGAGGAGGGCCGGGTTCTCCTCCATGCGGCGGCGGACGGCGGAGAGGTCGGGGGCGCCGCCGTGGCGGACGGTGATCAGGAAGTCCGGGCCGACGAAGACGTGCAGTTCGCCGAACTCGACCTCCTCCAGGGCGTCCAGGTAGCGGGCCGCGCGCAGGACGACGAACAGGGTGTCGCCGTAGCGCTCCAGCTTGGGGCGCTGGTGGGCTTCCAGGGCGTCCTCGACGGCGAGTTCGTGGAGGTTGAACTCATGCGCGAGGGAGTGTAGTTCGGTCTCCGTGGGGCGGTGGAGCCCGATCCAGGCCATGCCGTCCGGCTGCTCGCGCAGCTGCCGGAAGGTGTCGGCGAGGGTGGCCGGGGAGGCGATGCGCAGGCCGTCGCGGTAGACGGCGGAGTCGATCACGCTGCGGTGGTTGGGCGGGACCGCCGCGGTGGGCTCCGGCCCGCCACCCGCCGGGGGAGGCCCGGCCGGGGGAGTGGCGCCGTGGCCGGACGGGCGGAGCCGGCCCGGGCGCTTCGCGGGCGGGGTGGGGCGGCGGTCTGGTCGCTCCGACATCGCAGGTCAACTCCCGGTCGAACGTACGTTTACTCATCAAGGGCAGGATATAGGGATGTATCGGCAGGAATGTCGGCCGTCAGGAGGGTGCGGATGCCGACCGTCAGGACGGGAGGAACGTGGGCCGTCAGGACGGGGAGGAACGTGGGCCGTCAGGACGGGGAGGGACATGCGCCTTCAGGACGGGGAGGGACATGCGCCTTCAGGAGGGGACGAGGTGAGGGGACGGGGTGAGGGGACGGGGTGGGGACGGGGACGAGGAATGGGGGAGGGGCCGGAAGGCGGCTCGGGCGGAGGTGGAGGGCAGAGGGCAGGGTGCAGAGGGCGTCGGGCCGAGGGCGCCAGGCGCCAGGTGCCGGTTCGCGGGCCGTCCGGGAGGGGTGTGAGTTCGGGATGGGATTGCGGACAGGGGTCGTCCGCAATCGCCGTTAGCGTGTGGGCATGGCCTCCAGGACGAAGACCCCCGACCAGAGTCCCCTGATCGGGACCCGTGCGCTGAACCGCGCGACCCTTGCCCGGCAGCTGTTGCTGAGCCGGGCGGAGATGTCCGCGCGGGACGCCGTCGCGCACCTCCTCGGGCTGCAGGCGCAGAACGTCAAGCCCCCCTACTTCCAGCTCCACGCCCGCCTCGCCGGGTTCCGGCCCGCCGAGCTGGCCGGGCTCATGGAGTCCCGCGAGGTGGTCCGGATGGTGACGATGCGCTCCACCATCCATACCCACACCGCGCACGACGCCCTCACCCTGCGGCCCCTCGTCCAGGCCGCCCGGGACCGTGAGGTCGCGTACTTCCGCAAGGGGCTCACGGGCGTGGACCTGGACCGGCTCGCCGAGCGGGCCCGGGCCTTCATCGAGGCGGAGCCCCGCACGATGGTGGAGATCCGCGAGGAGCTCCTCGTCCACTGGCCCGCCGCCGACCCGCAGTCGCTGTCGGTCGCGGCCCGCTGCCTGCTCCCGCTCGTCCAGGTGACCCCCCGCGGCGTGTGGGGTCGCAGCGGGCAGGTCCGGCTGGCCACCGTCGAAAGCTGGCTCGGGGAGGAAGCCGCTCCGGCTCAGCCCGTGGACGAGGTGGTGCTGCGCTACCTCGGCGCCTTCGGTCCCGCCTCCGTGAAGGACATGCAGACCTGGGCCGGTCTCACCCGGCTGCGGGAGGCCTTCGAGCGTCTGCGGCCGCGCCTGATCACCTTCCGGGACGAGAACGGCACCGAGCTGTTCGACCTGCCCGACGCACCCCGCCCCGACGCCGACACGCCCGCACCACCGCGTTTCCTGCCCGAGTTCGACAACCTGCTGCTCTCCCACGCGGACCGCACCCGTGTCGTGGCCCCCGAGATCAAGGGCCGCACCTGGACGGGAAACCAGGCCCACCGCACCCTCCTCGTCGACGGGTTCCTCGCGGGGCTCTGGCGCCTGGACGAAGGCGCGAAAGAGGGCTCCGGGACGGATCCCGTCCTCACCGTCGAGCTGTTCGGCACGCAGTCCCGCGCACGGAAGGAGGAGATCGAGGCCGAGGGGCAGGTCCTGCTCGCCGGCATGGCGGGCGGCCCCGGATCCGTGCGCTTCGGGTCAATCCTGGGCTGACGCCGCCCTGGTGGACGGTACGTCCGGCGCGGCACGATGCCTGTCATGACGGAGAACAGCGCCACCGACAGCTTCCTCGCCGCACGGGACTTCCTGCTCGCGCACCGCGGGGACTACGACGCCGCCCACACCGGATTCACCTGGCCCCGCCCGGAGCGTTTCAACTGGGCACTCGACTGGTTCGACCGCATCGCGACCGACAACGCCGCCGACGCGCTGCGCATCGTGGAGGAGGACGGCACCGGCCGCAGCGTCTCCTTCGAGGACCTGAGCGCCCGCTCCGCGGCGGCCGCGAACTGGCTCCGGGCCCAGGGCGTGGAGGCCGGCGACCGGATCCTGGTCATGCTCGGCAACCAGGTCGAGCTGTGGGAGGTGATGCTCGCCGCGATGAAGCTCCGCGCCGTCGTCATCCCCGCGACCCCCCTGCTCGGCCCGGCCGACCTGCGCGACCGGGTCGAGCGCGGCGCGGTCCGCCACGTCATCGCCCGCTCCGAGGACACCCCCAAGTTCGACGAGGTGCCGGGCACCTACACCCGGATCGCCGCGGGAGAGGACGTCCCCACCGGGTGGCGGCGGCTGGAGGACATGCGCCGGGCCGATCGGGAGTTCCGTCCGGACGGCGAGACCCTCGCCACCGACCCGCTGATGCTTTACTTCACCTCGGGCACCACCGACCGCCCCAAACTGGTCGAGCACACGCACGCCTCGTACCCCGTCGGGCACCTGTCGACCATGTACTGGCTCGGACTGCGCCCCGGCGACGTGCACCTCAACATCGCCTCGCCCGGTTGGGCCAAGCACGCCTGGTCCAACCTCTTCGCACCGTGGAACGCCGGCGCCACCGTCTTCGTCCACAACTACGCCCGCTTCGACGCGGAGCGGCTGATGGCCGAGATGGACCGGGCAGGCGTCACCACCTTCTGCGCCCCGCCCACCGTCTGGCGGATGCTGATCCAGTCCGACCTCACCCGACTGCGCAAGCCCCCGCGCGAGGCGGTCGCGGCGGGCGAACCGCTCAACCCCGAGGTCATCGAGCGGGTACGGGAGGCCTGGGGCGTGACCATCCGCGACGGCTTCGGCCAGACGGAGACCACCCTCCAGGTGGGCAACTTCCCCGGCGTCCCCGTCAAGCCCGGCTCCATGGGCCGGCCGGCGCCCGGATACACGATCGTGCTGCTGGACGCCGTCACCGGTGAGCCGTCGCCCGACGAGGGGGAGCTCTGCGTCGACCTGCGCACCCGCCCCGCCGGCGTGATGACGGGCTACCGCGACGACCCGCGGCGCACCGCCGAGGCCATGGCGGACGGGCTCTACCGCACCGGGGACATCGCCGCGCGCGACGCGGACGGCTACCTGACCTACGTCGGGCGCGCCGACGACGTGTTCAAGGCCTCCGATTACAAGATCAGCCCGTTCGAGCTGGAGAGCGCCCTGCTGGAACACGAGGCCGTCGTCGAGGCGGCCGTCGTACCGGCTCCGGACGCGCTGCGGCTCTCCGTCCCGAAGGCGTACATCACCCTCGCCGAGGGCTGGGAGCCGGACAAGGAGACCGCCCGGGTGCTCTTCGAGCACTCCCGGGCGGTCCTCTCCCCGTACAAGCGGATCCGCCGCATCGAGTTCGCCGAGCTGCCCAAGACCGTGTCCGGCAAGATCCGCCGGGTGGAGCTGCGGGAGCTCACCGCGGCCGGCTCCGCGGGGGAGTACGACGAGGCCGACCTGCGCTGAGCGGACGTACGGGGGCCTGCGGCCTCAGGCCGGCAGCTGCGCCTCGATCGCGGCGATGACCTCGGGCGCCTCGGGCTCGGTGCGCGGGCGGAAGCGTGCCACGACCTCGCCGGCGGGGGAGATCAGGAACTTCTCGAAGTTCCACTGGATGTCCCCCGCCTCGCCGTCGGCGTCCGGCGTCCGCACCAGCTCCTGGTAGAGCGGGTGCCGGTTCTCGCCGTTGACCTCGGTCTTCTCCAGCATGGGGAAGGTCACGCCGAAGCCGGCCGCGCAGAAGGTCTGGATGTCCTCGGCGTTGCCGGGCTCCTGGCCGCCGAACTGGTTGCAGGGCACGCCGATGACGGTGAAGCCCTTCTCCTCGTACTTGAACTGCAGGCGGGCCAGCCCGGAGTACTGGGGGGTGAGACCGCACTGCGAGGCGGTGTTCACCAGCAGGATGGCCTTGCCCTTGTGGGCCGCGAGGCTCGTCGGTTCGTCGGCAAGGGTGGTCAGCGGGATGTCGTACAGGCTCATCGGGCTCTCCTCGGCGGGGCGGCAACAACAGCAACAACAGGAACAGTGGTACCAACGATCTCCGAGCCTAGGCCCCCGTCCCGACGAGTTCGTCCGCCGGGTCGTTGACCGGCTGCGGCATGCCGGTCAGGTCCATGACGAACAGCGGTATGCCCAGGTCGTCCGCCCGGCTGCGGGCGTCCTCCGTGTACCCGGCGAGGGAGAAGTAGACGCTCGTCGCGGAGGCCGTCAGCCCGTTCAGCCAGACGCACTCCACCGCCCGTAGCCCGGCCGGGGTCGTCGTCGGATCCACTTGCGCGACGACTCCGGGTGCCCGGAGGTCCACCGCCGCCGACGGGATGGGCAGCCCGTCCGGTCGGCGGACGTCCTGGAAGCCGAGCCACCGCAGGTACAGCGCGGCCGTCGCCACCGCGTCCCGGGCCGTACGGATGGTCACCGGCCGGAACGCGGGCCGCGGGACCGGGGTCCTCCCGGCCGCACCTGACCCCGCACCCGCACCCGTGCGCGCGCCCGGACGGCCGGATGTCGGTGGTGCGACTGCCGGCGGCGTCGCGTCACCGACCGGGTCGGCGTCGCCGGCGGGTCCTGCCCGCTGTGCCTCGGGCGGATGGACCGGAATCAGGACCACCGTCCCGCACGATCCGCACCCCACCTCCGGGTGCGGCCATTCGCTGTCCCGCCCGCAGGCCCCGCACCGCACGGTCACCCAGCTCTGCGACCAGGTGCGGTGCGTGAGCGTGAGCGGTGGCGCGGTCAGGTCCAGCGCCGGTGTGACCGGGCTCCCGCAGGCGCAGGGGAAGACCGGGGAGGTGTAGCCGTTCTCGCGCATGCACTCCGGGCAGCGCACCGGTACCGCTTCCGCCATGTGAAAAGGACCCCCTCGTCGCTGTGCGTAGGTCCATGCTCCACCACCCGCGACCGAGGGGGCGGGCGAGCCCGCGGATTGCCCCGGAATCGCGCCGGCGGCCCGGCCATTTGTGCAACTCACCGAAACAGATGCGGCTTTTGGTGCGTTCCGGGGTGTCCTCCCGCCTTGACGTGCGACAAGCCGCCGCTTAGCTTGTTCCGTATAGCAGAACAAAACTTCCGGATTACGGAAAAGCCTGACCGTCGGACCCGCAGGAGAACTCGATGCCCCGTATGACAGCCGCCGCCGCTGCAGTGGAGATCCTCAAGCTTGAGGGCGTTTCGCAAGCCTTCGGCGTGCCCGGCGCAGCGATCAACCCGTTCTACCGCGAGCTCAAGAACGTGGGCGGCATCAGCCACACGCTCGCCCGCCACGTCGAGGGCGCCTCGCACATGGCCGAGGGGTACACGCGTGCCAAGGCCGGCAACATCGGTGTCTGCATCGGTACCTCCGGCCCCGCCGGCACCGACATGATCACCGGTCTGTACTCGGCGATCGCGGACTCCATCCCGATCCTGTGCATCACCGGTCAGGCTCCGGTCTCGAAGCTCCACAAGGAGGACTTCCAGGCCGTCGACATCGCCTCGATCGCCAAGCCCGTCACCAAGAAGGCCACGACCGTCCTGGAGGCCGCGCAGGTCCCGGGCGTGTTCCAGGAGGCCTTCCACCTGATGCGCTCCGGCCGTCCGGGCCCGGTCCTGATCGACCTGCCCATCGACGTCCAGCTGACCGAGATCGAGTTCGACCCGGAGACCTACGCGCCGCTGCCGGTCTACAAGCCGCAGGCCACCCGCGCCCAGGCCGCCAAGGCCCTGCAGTTCCTGCTGGAGTCGGAGCGCCCGCTGATCGTCGCCGGTGGCGGCATCATCAACGCCGACGCCTCCGACCTGCTGGTCGAGTTCGCCGAGCTGGTCAACGTCCCGGTCATCTCCACCCTGATGGGCTGGGGCACCATCCCGGACGACCACGAGCTGGCCGCCGGCATGGTCGGTGTCCAGACCGCGCACCGCTACGGCAACGCGACGTTCCTGGAGTCGGACTTCGTCTTCGGCATCGGCAACCGTTGGGCCAACCGTCACACCGGTTACAACCTGGACGCCTACACCAAGGGCCGCAAGTTCGTCCACGTCGACATCGAGCCCACGCAGCTCGGCAAGATCTTCGCCCCGGACTTCGGCATCGCCTCCGACGCCAAGGCCGCGCTGGAGCTCTTCATCGAGATCGCCAAGGAGCTCAAGGCCGAGGGCAAGCTGCCGGACTTCTCCGCCTGGACCGCCTCGGCGCAGGACCGCAAGGCGACCCTGCAGCGCCGTACGCACTTCGACAACATCCCCCTGAAGCCGCAGCGCGTCTACGAGGAGATGAACAAGGCGTTCGGCCCCGAGACCCGCTACGTCACCACCATCGGGCTCTCGCAGATCGCCGCCGCGCAGTTCCTGCACGTCTACCGCCCGCGCAACTGGATCAACTGCGGCCAGGCCGGCCCGCTCGGCTGGACCATCCCGGCCGCGATCGGTGCCGCCACCGCTGAGCCGGAGACCCCGATCGTCGCGCTCTCGGGCGACTACGACTTCCAGTTCATGATCGAGGAGCTGGCGGTCGCCGCCCAGCACAAGGTCCCCTACGTCCACGTCCTCGTGAACAACGCCTACCTGGGTCTGATCCGTCAGGCGCAGGGCGGTCTGGGCATCAACTTCGAGGTCAACCTCGAATTCGAGAACATCAACACCCCCGAGCTGGGTGTCTACGGCGTCGACCACGTCAAGGTCGCCGAGGGCCTGGGCGTCAAGGCCATCCGTGTCACCGACCCGGACAAGCTGGGCGAGGCCTTCGAGGAGGCCAAGAAGCTGGCCCAGGAGTTCCAGGTCCCGGTCGTCGTCGAGGCCATCCTGGAGCGCATCACGAACATCGCGATGAGCAAGACGGTCGACATGAGCGACGTCACCGAGTTCGAAGAGCTCGCGACCGAGCCGGGCCACGCCCCGACCGCGATCAAGGCCCTCCAGGTCTGATCACCCCGCACCACCCGCCGGCCCCCGTCCCTCCACCAGGAGGGGCGGGGGCCGTCCGCGTCGCGGGGTCGGTGGCGGGCAGCCGCCTGCTGCCAGGCGCCCGCCACCCGTCCGCCCGCCGTCGCCCGTCGCGCGCCGCCCGGCGTCCGTTCGGGGGCCCGGCCGCGCGCGTCGAACGCCGCGTACGGGGTCCGGGTGGTCGCGGGGGCACACTGGCCGGGTTGCCCCGCCCCCTCCGGCCCCGCCGGCCGCCGCTGCCGCGGGGGAGGGGCGGCCCGAGGAGCACGGGGAAGGGCAGGTGGCCGAGGTGGTCGAGGCGTCGCAGGCTCCCACGGGGGGACGGGACGGCGGTGACCCCGCCGAGCCCGGCGGTTACCGGCAGGAGCTCAAACGCACCCTGGGCTCGTTCCAGGTGTTCGCGATCTCGTTCGCGTTCATCTCGGTGGCGGTCGGCATCTTCGCCACCTACGACCAGGTACTGCTGACCTCGGGGCCGGTCGGGATCTGGCTGTGGTTGATCGCGGCCGTGGGGCAGACCCTGGTGGCGCTGGTGGTCGCGCAGTTCGCGGCCCGCATCCCGCTCAGCGGCTCCTCGTACCAGTGGGCCTCGCGGCTGGCGAGCCCGCGCACGGGCTGGTGGTTCGGCTGGTTGACCTTCTGCTACCTGGCGATCGCCGTGGTGGCGATGGACAACGCGCTCGCCTCCCAGGCGTTCATGCCGCTCGCCGGCATCGCGCCGGACGAGGGGACCGCGCGCCTGATCACGGTGGTGGCGCTGTGCGTCCAGGCCGTGATCGCCATCGCCTCGACGCGCCTGGTCAGTTGGATCAACTCGGTCGCGGTGGGGCTCGAAGTGGTCCTCGTGGTGCTGGTGGCCGTCGCCCTCGTCGTCGCCGTGGTGGTCGCGGGCGGCGGCTCGACCGGCAACCTCACCTCACGGGGCGTCGCCGTCCACGCCCCGGACTACTTCGGCGTCGGAGGCGGGCTGATGCTCGCGATGATCATGGGGTTGGCCACGCTGGTCGGGTTCGACTCCGCGGCCAACCTGGCGGAGGAGGCCAAGGATCCCTACCGCAGCGTCCCGCGCGCCATCGTGGGGTCGGTCGTGGCGGCCGGGGTCCTCGGCATGCTCTTCCTGATCACGCTCACCGTCGCGATCGAGGACCTGCCGCGGATCAGCGCCGACCCCTCGCCCGTCGCGGCGATCCTGCGCGAGCGCCTCGGTCCGGCGGCGGAGAGCGGGCTGCTGGTCGCGATCTCGTTCGCGTTCTTCGGCGCCGGGGTCGTGGTGATGGTCGCCTGCTCACGGCTCGTCTACGCGATGTCGCGCGACGCCCGGTTCCCCGCGTACCGCACGATGCGCCGGGTCAACCCGCGCACGCGGACACCGATCCCGGCGACCCTGCTGATCCTCGCGCTCGGCGTCGTGCTGATGGTCGGGCTGCCGGGCGCCGCGCTGCTGGAGCTGATCACCGCGTCGACCATCCTCCCGGCCCTGATCTACGGCGCGACGATCGTGCTCTACCTGGCCGTACGGGGCCGGCTGGGCCGGAGGGAGGGCGCGTTCGGCCTCGGACGCTTCGAGCTGCCCGTCGCGCTCTGCGCGCTGGTGTGGACGCTCGTGGCGCTGTTCGTCCTGGTGGCTCCCGCGGAGGCACTCGTCTCCGTGGTGATCGTGGCCGGTCTGCTCGTCCTGGGAGGGCTGTTCTTCGCCGGGATGCTGCTCTTCGACCGAGAGTCGCTGCGGAAGGCGCCCGGGGACGAGGAGAACGCGTCCGGCGACCGCATCTGACCGGGAACGGGTACGGCGCACACCGCGCACACCGCACACCGCGCACGACAAAGCGCCGAGTCACGGGACCGTCCGTGACTCGGCGCTCTGGTTTGGTACCGCCCGACGGAGCGAGGCTGGCGCGACAGGACGTTCGCACCGCCGGGCGGAGTGCCGGGGGGAGGTTGTCCTCTCTTATAGGAGGGGGCTCTGTGCGTAGCCCCTCGTACAAGGAGGATGTGGCTGGGACCGTGGCGGGCGGGCGACGAGAACTCCGGCGTCGTCTCCCTCAGGTCAAGAGACGGGCCTCGGAACCCATTACCACCGCACTGGCTCGCACGCTCGCCACGGTCCTCGTCCTGCCCTCACCGCGTACCACCCCTCATCCGGGTCCACGGGTCGGGCTCAGCACCCGGGGCCTGACCTCCCGTCAGGCCCCCGGTACAGCTTTCAGGCTCAGGCGTCGCGCAGGGCGCGGACGGCCTCCTCGACGCGCTTGCCGTAGTCGGCGTCGGCGGCGTGGAAGTGAGCCAGGTTCTCCTCGATGACGTCCTCCAGGGTGACCTGGGAGAGACCGCCGGCGATGTTCGCCACCAGACGCTCCTTCTCGGCCTCCGACATCAGCCGGTACAGCTCGCCGGCCTGGAAGAAGTTGTCATCCTTGGTGTGGGCCGGGGCCTCGTGGGTGCCGGTCCAGCCGGAGACGGCCTTCGGGGCGCCCAGCGCGAGACCGGTCTCGGCCGGACCCTGGTACGAGTTGGGCTCGTAGTTCTTGTCGTGGCGCGAGCCGTTGCGCAGCGCCATGACGCCGTCGCGGCCGTAGTTGTCGGCCTTCGTCGCCTTCGGGGCGTTGACCGGCAGCACGGTGTGGTTCACACCGAGGCGGTAGCGCTGGGCGTCGGCGTACGCGAAGAGACGGCCCTGGAGCATCTTGTCCGGCGAGGCGGTGATGCCCGGGACGAAGTTGTTCGGGGAGAACGCCGACTGCTCGACCTCGGCGAAGACGTTGTCCGGGTTGCGGTCGAGGACCAGACGGCCCACGCGCTGCAGCGGGTAGTCGCTGTGCGGCCACACCTTGGTGAGGTCGAACGGGTTGAAGCGGTAGTCCGCGGCCTCGGCGGCGGGCATGATCTGGACGTAGAGGGTCCAGCTCGGGTTCACGCCGCGCTCGATCGCCTGGAGCAGGTCGGTCTGGTGCGAGTTGGCGTCCTTGCCGACGAGCTCGGCGGCCTGGTCGCCCGACAGGCAGCGGATGCCCTGGTTCGTCTTGAAGTGGTACTTGACGAAGAAGGCCTCGCCCTGCTCGTTCGTCCACTGGTAGGTGTGCGAGCCGTAGCCGTTCATGTGGCGGTAGGACGCCGGGATGCCGCGGTCACCCATCAGCCAGGTGATCTGGTGCGTCGCCTCGGGGGCGTGCGCCCAGAAGTCCCAGACGTTGTCCGGCTCCTGCTTGCCCGTGAAGGGGTCGCGCTTCTGGGAGTGGATGAAGTCGGGGAACTTGATCGGGTCCTTGATGAAGAACACCGGGGTGTTGTTGCCGACGAGGTCGTAGTTGCCCTCTTCGGTGTAGAACTTCAGCGCGAAGCCGCGCGGGTCGCGGACGGCGTCCGCGCCACCGAGGGAGTCCGCCACGGTGGAGAACCGCAGGAAGGTCTCGGTCTTCTTGCCGACCGTGTTCAGGAACGCGGCGCTGGTGTACGCGGTGACGTCGTCCGTCACCTCGAAGTGGCCGTACGCGGCGGAACCGCGGGCGTGCACCACGCGCTCCGGGATGCGCTCACGGTTGAAGCGGGCAAGCTTTTCGAGGAGCTGCTGGTCCTGGACCAGGAGCGGGCCACCGACGCCGGCGGTGGCGGAGTTCTGATTGTCGGCGACCGGGGCGCCGGACTCGGTCGTCAGCGTGCGCTTCGACATGGTGACCTTCCGTACGGATAACTGCTGACGGAATCGGTCTTCCGTCATGCGGAACAGCCTAAATTCGGCTCGAACGCGACGTCAACAGTTTGTTGAACAAAGATTGAGGAGAGGAAATCCGGACGGTGCCGGCGCTTGGGCGCGACAGGACAGGTGTCAGCACCGGCACCATCCGGACACTCGGGGCCCCCGTGAGGGGGGAGGCGCGGCCCGCGGGGCGGGCCGCGGCGGGATCAGACCTGGTCGCCGGAGAGGCGCTCGACCGCGCGCAGCAGCGCGGAGTGGTCCAGGCCGCCGTCACCCTGGGCGCGCAGCGAGGCGACCAGCTGGGCGACGACCGCGCCGACCGGAAGGGCCGCACCGACGTTGCGGGCGGCGTCGGTGACGATGCCCATGTCCTTGTGGTGCAGGTCGATCCGGAAACCGGGCTTGAAGTCGCGGTTCAGGAAGTTGTCCTTCTTGCGGGT
This sequence comes from Streptomyces sp. NPDC057939, assembly GCF_042887545.1. Lineage (NCBI taxonomy): Bacteria > Bacillati > Actinomycetota > Actinomycetes > Kitasatosporales > Streptomycetaceae > Streptomyces > Streptomyces sp. NPDC057939. The sequence continues at coordinate 20,615 of NZ_JBHVPG010000051.1, read as the reverse complement.
CAGGACCGTGGAGCCGGCCAGACCGCCGTTGAGGACGTCCAGGGCGGCCTGGAGGTTCACGCCCGACTTCTCGAGGAAGACGACGGCCTCGGCGCACGCCTGGATGTTCACCGCGACGATGAGCTGGTTGGCGGCCTTCACCGTCTGGCCGGAGCCGTGCGGACCGCACAGGACGATCGTCTTGCCGAGGGTCTCCAGGACCGGCAGGGCCTCGTCGAAGTCGGCCTGCTCGCCACCCACCATGATCGACAGGACGGCCTCGATGGCACCGGCCTCGCCACCGGACACCGGGGCGTCGATGACGCGGATGCCCTTCTCGGCGGCGTTCTTCGCGAGGTCGATCGAGGTCTGCGGGGTGATCGACGACATGTCGACGATCAGCGCGCCGGACTTCGCGTTCTCCAGGATGCCGTTCTCACCGTAGGAGATGGCCTCGACCTGCGGGGAGGCGGGCACCATCGTGATGATGACGTCGGCGTCCTTGACGGCCTCGGCGATCGAGCCGGCCGCGCTGCCGCCGGCGGCGGCCAGGCGGTCCAGCTTGTCCTGCTCCAGGGTGAAGCCGGTGACCGAGTAACCGGCCTTGAGGAGGTTCTCGGCCATGGGGGAGCCCATGATTCCGAGGCCGATCCAGGCGATCTTGGGGAGGTTGCTCATGATGAGGGTCCTTCTCTTAATGCTTTGTACGAAAAGTGCGGGGGGTGCCTGGCTGATCGCCTGGACTTTGTCCGCCTATCGGGCGGCGCGGGCCTCGGCGGGCAGCCATTCGAAGGACGCGGCGGCGTCGGCCGCCTTGTACTCCAGGCCCACCCAGCCCTCGTATCCGGCCTTCTTCAGCTGGTCCAGGAGCGCCTCGAGGGGCAGCTCGCCGGTGCCGGGGGCACCGCGTCCGGGCTTGTCCGCGATCTGGACGTGACCGGTCTTGGCGGCGTACTTTTCGATGACCTCGGAGAGGTCCTCATCGTTCATCGCCAGGTGGTAAAGGTCGAGCAGGAACTTGGCGTTCCCGAGGCCGGTGGCCTCGTTGACCTTGTCCACCACCTCGATGCCGGCCGGCGCGCTCACCAGGGGGTAGAGCGGCGACTCGGGCTTGTTGAGGGTCTCGATCAGGAGGATCGCGCCGACGCGGTCGGCGGCCCGAGCGGCCACGACCAGGTTCTTCAGCGCGAGCTCGTCCTGGACGGCCGGGTCCACGCCTTCGACGCGGTTGCCGTACAGGGCGTTCAGCGCCTTGCAACCCACCGAGGCGGCGAAGTCCGCCGCGACGTTGATGTTGGCGTTGAAGCGGTCCGACTCGTCACCGGGTACCGAAACCGCGCCGCGGTCCGGGCCCGGCAGTTGGCCGGCGTAGAAGTTCAGGCCCACCAGCTGGGTGCCCGCGTCCTCAAGAGCCTTCTTGAGGGCGTCGAGCTCAGCCTGTGCGGGGGTGGGGGTCTCGATCCAGGGCCACCACAGCTCGACCGCCGTGAAGCCCGCCGCGGCGGCAGCCGCGGGACGCTCCAGGAGCGGGAGTTCCGTGAAGAGGATCGACAGGTTTACATCGAAGCGCTGGTCCGTGTATCCCATGAGGGGTGTGCGCTCCTTCCGTATTGCGGAAGTTATTTTCTGCTTGATGGAAGACTGCATGGGATTCCGCGCCGATGTCAAGTGCGGACTGCCGAAAAATCGTGACTGCGCAGTAGGTTGACCTGCGTGCGATTGAGAGTGGAGTTCACGACCGAGCCCTTCGATCTCGAAGAGGCCCCCGCCCATGCCGTGGCCGCTCGCGAGGTCATCCAGAAGGCCCAGCTGGACGCGGTGGACGTCGGCCCGTTCGGCAACACCGCCGAGGGCGAGGCCGACCGGGTGCTGACCGCCGTGGCCGCGTTGCTGCGCGATTCCCTGGAGGCCGGCGCGACGCGCGTCTCGCTCCAGGTGAACGTGATCAGGGAGGAGGCCTCGTGACCGAGCCCCGTGACCACCCCTTCGTCGCCGCGGTCAAGCCCCTGATCGACGCGATGGGCGGCGAGCTGATGGATCCGGCCCTGGCCCAGCCCGACGACGTGGTGCTGAGCTGGGAGGGCCAGGAGCTGCTGGCGGTGCGACTGCCCCAGCTGTCCGACTCGCTGGACCACATCCTGGCCGCCCTGGAGCGCCGGCACGGCGTACCGTTGGCGCAGTTGGACCGCAAGGCCAAGCAGGACGTGGTGCGGATACTGGAGGCGCGGGGCGCCTTCTCCGTGCGGCACGGTGTGGAGACGGTCGCGGGAGCACTGGGCGTGAGCCGCTTCACCGTCTACAACTACTTGAACAGGGATTCGGCCACCCCGAAAGCGCCCAAGAACAGCCAAGAGTGAACCCACGGTCACCACACGTCACGAGCCGCCGCCCAATTCACCCGGGCGGCGGCTTTTGTGTACGGGAAGTTTCAACAAAGTGTTGACGCCGTGTTGTCGAGGGCGTTAGCTATGCGCAGCCCGTCCAAGCAACAACAGGCCACGGAGGCCTACCGTGACTTCGAGTCCGACCCCGGGTCTCACCCGGTTCAACGCCTTGGCCGACAGCGAGGCCACGGCCGAGCTGCACGAGGTGTGCGCCAGCTCGGCATGGGGCGAAAAGCTCCTCGCCCAGCGCCCCTTCGCCACCGCCGACTCCCTGTTCGCCGCGAACGAATCCGCCATGGCGGAGCTCACCGCGGAGGACCTGGGCGAGGCGATGGGCGGCCACGCGCCGATCGGCCGGCCGAAGCCGGGGGACCCGACCTCCGCCCGCGAGCAGCGTGGCATGGCCGGCGCCTCGGAGGAGCTGAAGAACGAGCTCCTCGAACTGAACCTGGCCTACCAGGAGAAGTTCGGCCACGTCTTCCTCATCTGCGCCACCGGTGCGACCGGTGAGTTCATGCGGGACGCGGTCAAGGTCCGGATCGACAACTCGCCGGAGCAGGAGCGGGAAACCGCCCGCGGTGAGCTCGTCAAGATCAACAAGATCCGCCTGACCCGACTCGTAGAAGGAGAGTGACCATGAGCACGGCAACCACCGCCTCGGTGTCCACTCACATCCTGGACACCAGCATCGGCAAGCCCGCCGAGGGCGTCGCCATCTCCCTGTCGGCCCGTACGGGTCTCGACGGCGAGTGGGCGGCCCTGGGTGGATCCGCCACCGATGCGGACGGGCGCTGCAAGGACCTGCCGGCGCTGCCGGAGGGCACCACCCACGTGCGTCTCGACTTCGAGACCGAGACGTACTTCTCCAAGAAGCAAGCCGAGGCGCAGCAGGACGCCCCCCGCGTAAGGGACAGCGGTGCGTTCTTCCCCGAGGTCACCATCACCTTCGCGGTGAACCCGGGCGAGCACTACCACGTACCGCTGCTGCTCAACCCGTTCGGCTACTCCGTTTACCGAGGGAGCTAGCATGGCCACGATTCTGGGCCAGAACCAGTACGGCAAAGCAGAGAACCGCGTCGTCAAGATCACGCGGGACGGCGACACCCACCACATCAAGGACCTGAACGTCTCGGTCGCCCTCTCCGGCGACATGGACGACGTCCACTACTCCGGCTCGAACGCCAACGTCCTGCCGACGGACACCACCAAGAACACGGTGTACGCGTTCGCCAAGGAGTACGGCATCGAGTCCGCCGAGCAGTTCGGCATCCACCTGGCGCGCTGGTTCGTCAACAGCCAGGAGCCGATCCAGAAGGCGCGCATCCGGATCGAGGAGTACTCCTGGTCCCGGATCGCCACCTCGGACGCCAACTCCAAGTTCATCGGCTCCGACGAGGTGAACCACTCCTTCGTCCGCAACGGCGGCGAGACCCGGGTCACCCAGATCACGTACGACGGCAAGAACTGGGAGGTCATCTCCGGCCTCAAGGACCTCGTCGTCATGAACTCCACGAACTCCGAGTTCTGGGGTTACGTGAAGGACAAGTACACGACGCTGAAGGAGGCCTACGACCGGATCCTGGCCACCCAGGTGTCGGCTCGCTGGCGCTTCGCCTGGTCGGACGACGAGCAGCGGATGCCCAACTGGGAGAAGTCCTACGCCGAGACCCGCAAGCACATGCTGCAGGCCTTCGCGGAGACCTACTCCCTCTCGCTCCAGCAGACCCTGTACCAGATGGGTTCGCGCATCATCAACCACCGTTCGGAGATCGACGAGGTTCGCTTCTCGCTCCCGAACAAGCACCACTTCCTCGTCGACCTGGAGCCCTTCGGCCTCAAGAACGACAACGAGGTGTACTTCGCCGCCGACCGCCCGTACGGGCTGATCGAGGCGACGGTCCTCCGCGACGGCGTTGACGCCCGTATCCCCGTGGACATGACCAACCTCTAGGGCGCGGCACGCGTTCCCCGGGGCTCCGCAGTGGCCCCGGGGTGCGCGACACCCCCACAACTTCCTGAATCGGCACCCGGACGCAACACACGGGGCGGCAGTACTGTCAGCTGCCAAGGCCCCCGGCTCCGGCACTCAAATCCCCTGGGTTTTGCCGTGCCCGCACCGCCACTGAAAGCACGAGGAAGTCCCATGGCAGCATCGGCAGCCCCTGACAGCGCCGTCGAGCGCATCGTCGTCGAGAACTGTGCGATCGCGACGGTCGACGCGAACGACACCGAGTACGCCTCGGGCCACGTCGTCCTCGCCGGCAACAGGATCGAGTTCGTCGGCGCGGGCAAAGCCCCCGCGAACCTCGAAAACGTGGTCCGCCGCATCGACGGCACCGGGCACCTCGTGACTCCCGGTCTGGTCAACACGCACCACCACTTCTACCAGTGGATCACGCGTGGCCTGGCCACCGACCACAACCTCTTCAACTGGCTCGTCGCGCTGTACCCGACGTGGGCGCGCATCGACGAGCAGATGACGTACACGGCCGCGCAGGGCTCCCTCGCCGCGATGGCCAAGGGTGGTGTGACCACCGCGATGGACCACCACTACGTCTTCCCCGCGAACTCCGGCGACCTGTCCGGCTCGATCATCCGCGCCGCGTCCGAGATGGGTGTCCGCTTCACCCTCGCCCGCGGTTCGATGGACCGCAGCGAGAAGGACGGCGGCCTGCCGCCGGACCACGCCGTCGAGACCCTCGAAGGCGCGCTGGCCGACACCGAGGCGACCGTCAAGCGTTACCACGACGCCTCCTTCGACGCGATGACCCAGGTCGCCGTCGCCCCCTGCTCCCCCTTCTCCGTCTCCACCGAGCTGCTGAAGCAGGGCGCCGAGCTGGCGCGTCGGCTTGGTGTGCGCCTGCACACGCACGGCTCCGAGACCGTCGAGGAGGAGCAGTTCTGCAAGGAACTGTTCGGCATGGGCCCGACCGACTACTTCGAGTCGACCGGCTGGCTCGGCGAGGACGTGTGGATGGCGCACAGCGTCCACATGAACGACTCCGACATCGCCGCGTTCGCCCGCACCAAGACCGGTGTCGCGCACTGCCCGTCCTCCAACGCCCGTCTGGCCGCCGGCATCGCCCGCGTCCCGGACATGCTGGCCGCCGGCGTACCGGTCGGCCTCGGCGTGGACGGCACCGCCTCCAACGAGTCCGGTGAGCTGCACACCGAGCTGCGCAACGCGCTGCTGATCAACCGGCTGAACCCGGTCCACCGCGAGCGTGCCCTCAACGCCCGCCAGGCCCTGCGCCTCGGCACCTACGGTGGTGCCCAGGTCCTCGGCCGCGCGGACAACATCGGTTCGCTGGAGGTCGGCAAGTGCGCCGACCTGGTCCTGTGGAACCTGAACACCCTCCTGCACTCCTCGATCGCCGACCCGGTCACCGCGCTGGTCTTCGGTGCGGCGGCCCCGGTGACGGCCTCGTTCGTCAACGGCAAGCAGATCGTCGAGAACAACCGACTGCTCTTCGCCGACGAGGACGCCATCGCGGTGTCCACGCGGCAAGAGGCCCAGCGCCTCGCGCGGATCTCCGCGCAGGCCTGATCCCCCGGAGTCCGGTCGGGGGGGACGGCCCCCGACCGGCGGGCGGGGGCCCCCGCGGGGGGGGCGGGCGGCCGTGCCCGGGAGGGCCCCCGGGGGGGTACGGGGGGGGCCCCCGGGGGGGGGGCATCGGTCAAACCCCCCCCCCCCGGCACAGGGGAC
>NZ_JBHVPG010000051.1:0-14536 GCF_042887545.1 Streptomyces sp. NPDC057939 | reverse complement strand
GGGACCGCGTGGGGGGTGCCCAGCGTCAACCCGGCCCCGCGCTCGGCGGGGACCTCGGCGCGGCCCTCAGCCCCCGGGGTCGGGGGGGGGGGGCCGCCCCCCCCCCGGCGGCCGCGGACCCGAGCGGGGTCCGCGGCAGCCGTTCCCGGGAAGCGCCCGAGGAGAGATCCGAGGGCGCCCCCGGGGGCGGTGACTCGTGACAACCACCCCACCGCGGCACAGGTCTCGTGCCACTGCCACGGCACCACCGGCCCCGGCGCGGGCCATCCGTGGAACCGATTTGGGCGAATCGTTTCCGCACCCCTTGGGACAAGCATTCGAACTGCCACCCACAACTGAAGACAGGCTCGACCAGCACGCTTTCGCACCACCTCCATGACACCCACGTCCCTGCCGACGTGTCTAACCGACCGGAGGAAGCCGTGGCTGAAACGCCCAGGTTTCGCAAAGATGCAGTCGTAGTACCGGAGGGGAAGCACCCGGTCGACGAGACCTTGCCTCCGCTCAAAATGTTCACCAGCGGCCTCCAGCACGTCGCCGCCATGTACGCGGGTGTCGTCGCCCCGCCCATGATCGTCGGCCCGGCCGTCGGACTCTCCGCCACCGAAACGGCCTTCCTGATGGGGGCCTCCCTCTTCACCGCAGGCCTCGCCACCCTCCTCCAGACCCTCGGATTCTGGAAGATCGGCGCCAAACTCCCCTTCGTCAACGGCGTCTCGTTCGCCGGAGTGACCCCGATGATCGCCATCGGCAAGGGGGAGGGGGACAACGCCATCCCCATCATCTTCGGCGCGATCATCGTCGCCGGACTCGTCGGCTTCCTCGCCGCCCCCTACTTCGGGAAGCTCGTACGCTTCTTCCCGCCCGTCGTCACCGGCACGGTCATCACCCTGATCGGCGTCTCCCTGCTCCCGGTGGCCTTCAACTGGTCGCAGGGCGGGAACAGCGCCGCCCCCGACTACGGCTCGATGCAGAACATCGGCATGGCCGCCCTCACCCTGGCGATCGTCCTGCTGATGCGCAAGTTCCTGCGGGGCTTCCTCCAGCAGATCTCCATCCTGCTGGGCCTGATAGTGGGCACGCTCATCGCGATACCGCTGAACATGACCAACTTCGACGCCATCCGCAACGCGGACATCGTCGGCTTCCCGACCCCCTTCCACTTCGGCGCCCCGCAGTTCCAGGTCGCCGCCATCATCTCGATGTGCATCGTCATGCTCGTCTGCATGACCGAGTCCACCGCCGACATCCTCGCCCTCGGCAAGATCGTGGGCCGGCCGGCGGACGCGAAGACCATCGAGGGCGGTCTGCGCGCGGACACCCTCGGCAGCGCGATCAGCCCGCTGTTCAACGGCTTCATGTGCAGCGCCTTCGCGCAGAACATCGGTCTCGTGGCCATGACCAAGGTGCGCAGTCGGTTCGTCGTCGCCGCCGGTGGCGGCATCCTGATCCTGCTGGGCCTGTGCCCGATGGCCGCCTCCGTCATCGGCGTCGTCCCGCTGCCCGTCCTCGGCGGCGCCGGCGTCGTCCTCTTCGGGTCCGTCGCGGCCAGCGGCATCCAGACCCTGGCGGGCGCGGCCATGGAGAAGGGCGAGAACGCCCTCATCGTCGCCGCGTCCATCGGCATCGGCCTGATCCCGATCGCCGCGCCGCAGTTCTACCACGCCTTCCCGAAGGACCTCCTCGTCGTCCTCGACTCCGGCATCAGCACCGGTTGCGTGGTGGCGATCCTCCTCAACCTGGCCTTCAACCACCTCGGAGCCAAGAAGGGCGCGGCGTCCGAACCGGCCAAGGAACCGGCCTTCGTGCACTGACGCCCCCTCACCGACCGGCGTGCGGCGGTGCGTACGTCACCCACTGCGGGTGTGGCGTACGCACCGCCGCACGCCTTTTCGACCGCCCCGTACGACCGGTCGCCGCACGCCTCCCCGCGCCCGCACGGCCGGCGTCCACCCGGCGCACGCCCCCGGCGCCCGGACGCACCCGAGGCCGTACTGGGACCCGTGCGCCCGGGAGGTGCGCACGGTGCCCCCGGGCCCGGAGTTCCGGGCGCCATCCCGCGTGCGCCGTATACGACGCGGAAAGACATCGCATGAGCACGCGGTAGCCCTCGCCGGGCCCGCGCGCCGCCCGCTCGTCCCCACCCCTCTGAGCAGACAGGTGGCACAGCGATGGCAGATCTTCCGCAGCTCTGGATGCGCAACGAGACCCGTCCCACCGAACGGCGCGCGCCGCTGACCCCCGAGGACGCCGGACGGCTCGTCCGGCAGGGCGTACGGATCACCGTGGAGGACTCGGCGCACCGGGTCTTCCCCCTCGACGACTACCTCGCCGCCGGCTGCCGGGCGGCCCCGGCCGGGGCCTGGGCCGAGGCCGCGCCGGGGGACGCGTACGTCCTCGGCCTGAAGGAACTCCCGCCCACGCCCGAGCGCCTGCACCACCGTCACGTCTACTTCGGGCACGCCTACAAGGGGCAGGCCCAGGCCCCCGGACTGCTGAGGCGGTTCGTGGCGGGCGGCGGAACCCTGCTCGACCTGGAGTACCTCGCCGACGCGCAGGGCCGCAGGCTGGCCGCCTTCGGCTACTGGGCGGGCTACGCGGGGGCCGCCCTGGCCGCGCTGCACGCCCGCGGCCGGCTCGCCGCACCCCTCGTGCCACTGGCCCGCGAGGAACTCGACGCCCGGCTCCGGACCCCCTCGCCCGACGGGCTGCGCGCCCTGGTGATCGGTGCCGGCGGCCGCAGCGGGCGCGGCGCCTGCGACGCCCTCACCAGGGCGGGGATCCCGGTCACCCGCTGGGGGCGGACCGCGACCGCCTGCCTCGACCGGGCCGCGCTGCTGGAGCACGACATCCTGATCAACGCGGTCCTCACCACCCGGCCCGTGCCGCCGCTGCTGACCCCGGCCGATCTGGGGACGGGCTCCCGCAGGCTCTCGGTCATCGCCGACATCACCTGCGACACCGGGTCCGAGCTGCACCTGCTGCCCGTCTACGACCGGCTCACGGACTGGACGGTCCCGGCCCGGCGGCTGCGGGGCGGGGACCGGCCGCTCGACGTGATCGCCATCGACAACCTGCCGTCCCTGCTCCCCGCCGAGGCCGCCCGCGCCTTCTCGGCGGACCTGCTGCCCAAACTCGCCGACCTGCACACCACCACGGCGGACCCGGACTGGCTGCGCTGCCGCGCCGCCTTCACCACGGCCCTTGCCGGCCTGCCGCGCCAACCGGGCTCGTCCCAGGGGCGGTTCGAGGAAGTCCCGACGTAGCTCCGGCCGTGCCGCGCCGGGAGCGAGGCGTCGCGGGCGCACCGGGACCGGCCGACGGCCGGCGTCCCGGCCACGCGTGGCACGGGTGGATGCCCGGGCCCCTCGCCACGCGGCTCCGAGCGGGGTGGAGGAGGCCCTTCCCGGTCCGGCAATGTGGGCTCTGACCTGCGGTTTTATCGTCGGAAGATGCGGGTGGCGGGGCCCCGGCGCAGAATCGGGGTGATGGGGATCGAGCGGCGGCGGAACTGCGTCCGCCGCTCCTTTGTCGGAAGAAGGAAGGTACCCCCATGGCTTCCGGATCCATACGGCGCAGGTGCACCCTCGCGGCAGCCTCTTCGCTGCTGCTGCTCGCGGGAACCGCGGGCGCGGCCACGGCCGCAGTCGCGGCACCGCTCCCGCAGGCGGCCGACCCGGGCCAGGTGCTGGAGCTGGTCAACCAAGCCCGCACGGAGGCTGGCTGCCAGCCACTGTCGGTCGACCCGAAACTGACCGCCGCGGCGCAGGAGTACGCGAACGACACGACCACCAACCACGTGGGCACGGACGGTTCGAGCGTTCCCGACCGGTTGAAGAAGGCGGGTGCCGAGTTCAACGCCTACGCGGAGAACTTCGCGCAGAACTCCGGCGACGCGAAGGCGGCCGTGGACGCCTGGCTCAAGAGCCCCGGCCACGCGGGCAACATCAAGAACTGCTCCTACGCCAAGACGGGTGTCGCGGTGTCCGGGGACAGGACCGTCCAGGTCTTCACCAACTGACCACCGGAAGCCTCCGCCCCACCCCCACCGGCCGCCGCGAGGCGCCCCGCCGGGGGAGGGATGGCGGGCGATGAAGAGGGAACGAGATGTACGGGGCGGGCCGCAACCACCTGACCGGGTGCGGCCCGCCTCGTCATGTCCGCTTCGTCGTGCCCGCTCCCGTCGTGCCCTCTCCGTCGTACCGGCTCCGTCGTGCCGGTCCGGTGTCGCCCGGCGGGGTGACTACGGCGCGGGCGTCAGGTACATCCCGGTGTGGTCGCCCCCGGCCGTGTTCCGGCAGCTGACGCCGGAGCCCGCGGGCTGGGCGACGGCCAGGGCCAGGCAGCGGCCGGCGGCCAGCTGTCCGAAGTGGTTCGGGTGCATGGACTCCTGGATCAGGCCCTGCGACTCGTTGTTGTCGATCCAGCGGGCCCACTCGCTCGTCCTCGCCGAGGCCGGTACCGAGGAACTGACCTGCTTGCTGGCCTTCGCACACACCTCGCGCCCCTGCATCATGTCCCGCAGGTCCAGGAACTGCGCGCCCTTCGCGGCGGCCACCGCCTTGAGGCGGCCCGAGATCTGCGGCACGAGGGAATCCCGCGCCCAGTCCGAGTCCCGGTTCCAGAAGGGGCAGCCGCCGGTGTTCAGGCGGCTCCAGTCGCTCTGGGTGTACCGGTTCTCGGCGCCGCGCGGGATCGGTGACGGGTACGACTGGAGCACGATGCGGTAGGAGGAGTCCGCGTACCCGGCCGCGCTCATCACGGCCCGGATCTCGTCGACGGACTTGCCGACGTTCGCCATGACCCCGTCGATCTTCCGGTCGACGCCCGCCTGTTGGTCGTCGTAGCAGTACGAGTTCCAGATGACGAAGTCGAGCGCGCAGTCCTTGATGATGTCGGCGAAGCCCAGGTCGTTCCCGCCGACGGAGAGGGCGATGACCTTCACGTTCCGGCTCGCGGCCACCGCCGCGAGCTGATCGGCCTGCGGGGCCTCTCCCTTGAAGGCGACGCCGCCGTTCGAGCCCCGGAACACGTTCGCCGAAACGGCTCCGGAGCAGGCCAGGTTCACGGCCGTCTCGGCGAGGGGGCCGGCGCTGAACACCTCGGCCGAGTCCGAGCGGTGACAGCCGCCCGCGGTGGCCCCGTACACCTTGGCGGGATCGTAGGAACTGCCGCTGACCCACGCCCGGTCGGTGCCGTTCCTGCTGCCGCTGTTCGTGAGGCTGTTGCCCTTCCAGCGTCCGGCCTCGCCGGAGATGTAGCTGTCGCCCATGGACACCACGGCGGTGGGGCCGGTGCCCGGGCCGGGCTGCGGGACGGCCGTGGAGGTGCCGGCGCCGACGGTCATCAGTGCTCCGGCGGCGGCGGAGAGCGCCACCGCCGCCCTGGCGGACCGTCGCACCCGGCCGCCGGTCCTGCTCCTGCTGGCGTTGCGGAATCCGATCACTGCGGAACTCCTGCGGTAGGCCACGCCGGAGACGGCAAGAACTCCGGTGTGTGGCTGGGGAAGTGGGGGTACCGCCGGCCGGTGGCTTTCGGAAAGGTGACATGCCGACGGTTGTTACCGCTAGGTAGCCGCAGATTACGATGGAGTAACGACCGATCGGTCGTTCGGGACGCGTGGATTCCGCATGTTCGGCCGAACCGGGCGCGGGGGAAGCCGGGTTCGGGAGGGACCGAAAACGGCTCCGCCCCCGTCGCCTCGGGGGCGACGGGGGCGGAGCCGGTGATTCGACCGCTGTGCGTGACAGTCGAAGCGGTGGTCAGCCGATGAGCTGGTCGTACGCGGGAAGGGTGAGGAAGTCCGCGTAGTCGGCGTCCAGGGAGACCTGCAGGAGCAGGTCGTGGGCCTGCTGCCACTTGCCGGCCGCGAAGGCCTCCTCGCCGACCTCGGCGCGGATGGCCGCCAGCTCCTCGGCGGCGATCTCACGGGTGAGCTCGGCCGTCGCGGTCCTGCCGTTCTCGAAGACGACTCCGGCGTTGATCCACTGCCAGATCTGCGAGCGGGAGATCTCGGCGGTGGCCGCGTCCTCCATGAGGCCGAAGATGCCGACGGCGCCGAGGCCGCGCAGCCACGCCTCGATGTAGCGGGTGCCGACCTGGACCGCGTTGCGCAGGCCCTCGTAGGTCGGCTTCGCGTCCAGGGAGTCGATCGCGATCAGTTCGCCGGGGGCGACGGAGACGTCCTCGCGGAGGCGGTCCTTCTGGTTCGGCTTGTCGCCGAGGACCGCGTCGAAGGACGCCATCGCGATCGGGACCAGGTCGGGGTGGGCGACCCAGGAGCCGTCGAAGCCGTCGCCGGCCTCGCGGTCCTTGTCCGCCTTGACCTTCTCGAAGGCCACCTTGTTCACCTCGGCGTCCTTGCGGGACGGGATGAAGGCCGCCATGCCGCCGATCGCGTGCGCGCCGCGCTTGTGGCAGGTGCGGACCAGCAGTTCGGTGTACGCCCGCATGAAGGGGGCGGTCATCGTCACCGCGTTGCGGTCCGGCAGGACGAACTTCGCCCCGCCGTCGCGGAAGTTCTTCACGATGGAGAACAGGTAGTCCCAGCGGCCCGCGTTCAGGCCCGCCGCGTGGTCCTTGAGCTCGAAGAGGATCTCTTCCATCTCGTAGGCCGCGGTGATGGTCTCGATGAGGACGGTCGCGCGGACCGTGCCCTGCGGGATGCCGACGTAGTCCTGGGCGAAGACGAAGATCTCGTTCCAGAGGCGCGCCTCCAGGTGGGACTCGGTCTTCGGCAGGTAGAAGTACGGGCCCTTGCCGAGGTCGATCAGGCGCTGGGCGTTGTGGAAGAAGTACAGGCCGAAGTCGACGAGGGAGCCGGAGGCGGGGCCGCCCTCGAAGCGGAGGTGGCGCTCCTCCAGGTGCCAACCGCGCGGCCGCATGACGACGGTCGCGAGCTGGTCGGCGGGCTTCAGCGCGTACGCCTTGCCGGTGCGCGGGTCGGTGAAGTCGATGCGACGCTCGTAGGCGTCGATGAGGTTCAGCTGGCCGAGGACGACGTTCTCCCAGGTGGGAGCCGAGGCGTCCTCGAAGTCGGCGAGCCAGACCTTGGCGCCCGAGTTCAGGGCGTTGATGGTCATCTTGCGGTCCGTCGGACCGGTGATCTCCACGCGGCGGTCGTTCAGCGCGGCCGGGGCCGGCGCGACCTTCCAGTCGCCCTCGCGGACCTGTGCGGTGTCCGGGAGGAAGTCGAGGGTGGAGGTCCGGGCGATCTCGGCGCGCCGCTCGCCGCGTCGGGCGAGGAGCTCGGCGCGGCGGGGGGCGAACCGCCGGTGGAGCTCGGCCACGAAGGCGAGGGCCGCTTCGGTGAGGACTTCGTCCTGCCGGGGCAGGGGCTCGGCGTCGACGATGGCCAGCGGGGACGGCGCTGGTGCGGACATATCTGTCACTCCTTCAGCGGCGGTGCCTGGCGGCCGCGGGGGAATGCTCGCGCTGGACGGCACGCAGTGCCGTCGGGTGTGGAGAGTTCCGGGATACGGTCGCGGGCGCCGTCTGGGGGTTCAGGGCGCTTCTGACCAGTGGATAGTAATTTCCTCATGGTGGAAGTTCAATGGTTTGTTGATATCGAGATTCTCCGAGTCGACAGATTCCGCCTTCTGGTGGCCCTCGGTGCCATGACGGTCACGCCCCGCGCAGGCCGCCCTCCGGTCCCGCCGGGTCGAGACGGGCCAGGTCGGGCGGGGTGTCGATGTCGTAGTCCTGCGCGATGTCACCGCATTCCACCAGGATGACCTCCTTCGCGTGTTCCCTCAGATGGACGCGCGCACCCCGGTCGCCCGTGGCGGTCCTCACGATGTCCGCCCAACGGTCCGCCCCGAACAGCACCGGATGCCCGCGCTCCCCGTCGTACGCCGCCGCCACCAGGCTCGTCGGGGAGCGGTACGCCTCCCGGACCCGGGCCACGGCCGCCGACCCGATGCCGGGCTGGTCCACGAGGGAGACCAGGGCCGCGCCGGCCCCCGTGCCGGCCAGGGAGTCGAGGCCGACCCGCAGGGAGGAGCCCATGCCCTCCTCCCAGTCCGGGTTGTCCACCACGACGCAGTCCGTCAGGTCGGCGCGCTCGCGGACCTCGGCGGCCGAGGCTCCGAGCACCACGTGGATCGGACCGCAGCCCGCCTCGCGCAGCACGCGCACCGCGTTCTCGACGAGCGGGCGGCCCCGGTGGGGGAGCAGGGCCTTGGGGCGTCCGCCGAGCCGCCGCCCGCCGCCGGCGGCGAGCAGCAGGCCCGCGACCGTCGGCCCCGCTCCGGTCGGGTCGGCTACTGCGGCAGTGGGCGACTCGGCGGGGCGCCCGGTGAGGTGTTCGGCTGCTGACATGGCACCGATTCTCGCCCCTTCCCCGCGCGGGGCGAGCGCCGCGCCAAGGCACGTCGTACGGCCGCGAGCGCGGCGCCGATCCGCAGCGGCTCGGAGATCCGGTTCTCGGCCGCGGCCGCCAGGGCCCGCTCGTCACGATCGGTGAGCGTGGAGGTGTACGTCGAGGTGCGCATGGCGGGCTCTCCTTGCCAATCGGGGTCCAATGAGGCGAGTCTGGACCCGGATTGGCCTGGCAGGCAGAGCCAATCAGGGGAGGTTGGCATGGCAAACGGGCGAGTGGTCCAGACGGCGGACAGAATGATCGGCAGCCGGCAGCTCGCCGCCCTGCTGCCCGTGGAGGTATTGGCCCGCCCCGGCTACCGGGCCCTCGCCGACGCGCTCCGCACCCTGATCCTCGACGGCCGGATCGCCCTGCACGTCCGCCTTCCCGCCGAACGCGAGCTCGCCGAGGCCGTCGGCGCCGCCCGGGCCACCGTCACGGGCGCCTACGACCTGCTCCGCGAGAGCGGCTACGTACGCAGCCGGCGCGGCTCCGGCACCTGGACCGAACTGCCCGACGGCCACCGCCCCGTCGGCGCCCACGCCCTCGTCGGAGGCATCGGCGGCCGTGCCGACCACGAACCGGGCATCGACCTCGCCATCGCCGCCATGGGAGCCCCCGACGGCAGCCTCGCGGAGGCCCTGGCCTGGGCCGCGCCCCGACTGCCCGAACTCGCCCGCACCCCCGGCTACCACCCCTTCGGGCTGCCCGACCTGCGCACCGCCGTCGCCGAACGGTTCACCCGGCGCGGGCTCCCCACCCGCCCCGAGCAGATCCTGGTCACCGCGGGCGCCCAGCAGGCCTTCGCCCTGGTCGTCAGCCTGCTCTGCCGACCCGGGGACCGGGTCGTCACCGAGAACCCCACCTACGCCAACGCCCTCGACGCCCTGCGCCACGCCCGGCTGCGGACCGGCTCCATCGCCGTCTCCGACGCGGGCTGGGACCTGGAGATCGCCGAGTCCACGCTGCGCCAGACCGTCCCGCGCCTCGCGTACGTGATCCCCGACTTCCACAACCCCACGGGCGCGCTGATGCCGCCGGAGCAGCGGCTGCGCCTCCTCGCCGCGACCCGGGCCACCGGCACCTGGCTGGTCGTCGACGAGACTATCGCCGACATCGCCCTGGACGTACCGGCGCCCGCGCCGCTGGCCTCGTTGGCCCCGCGCGGCGGCGCCGACCACGTGATCACCATCGGCTCGCTCAGCAAGACCCACTGGGGCGGCCTGCGCGTCGGCTGGGTCCGGGCCACCGCCAAGATGATCACCGAGCTGACGGCCGTACGGGTCTCGGCGGACATGACCGGCTCCGTGCTCGACCAGGTCGTGGCGCTCCCCCTGATGGACGCCCTCGACCGGACCCTGCCGGAGCGCCTCGACCAGCTGCGCGACCGGCGCGACGCCCTCGTCGCCTCCCTCCAGCGGCACACGCCCGAGTGGTCCTGGCAGTTGCCCCCGGGGGGCCTCTCGCTCTGGGTGGACCTCGGTGAACCGGTCAGCTCCGCGCTCGCGGAACGGGCTGCGGCCGTCGGCGTGCACATCGGGCGCGGGGCCCGCTTCGGTGTCGACCCGGGTACTTTCGAACACCGGCTGCGGATCCCGTACACCCTGCCCGCGGACCGGCTGGACGAGGGCGTACGGCTCCTCGCGGAGGCCTTCCACGACGGCGTGCCGCTGGCTCCGGCGGTCGAGCGCCCGCACTGGGTGGCCTGAGTCCCCTCGGGCGCCCGCCGGGTCAGCGGCGGGCGCGGAAGTACGCGTTCGCCGCGGGGCGGAACATGAGCAGCAGCGCGGTCAGGACGGCCGTCAGGTGGAGGATGCGGCTCGCGCCGAAGACCAGGTCCAGGGAATCGGCCCGGCCGAGCGCGTCGCCGAGCCCGCCGCCGTCGAGCAGGTACCCGATCGGCTGGACGACCAACGAGGCGGTGCCGAGCACCCCGAGGCCCACGGCCAGCGCGATGCGGGCCCAACGGGCGCCCGAGCGCATCCTGAAGGCGACGAGGACGGCGACGGTGAACACGGCGAACCGGAACAACAGGCCCGCTCCGGCGTCGTCCGGCGACCGGCCGACCATGAGCACGGTCTCGAACACGCCCGCCCCCACGGCCGTGAGCCACAGGGCCCAGGCGGTACGGACGACCGCGGGCGGACCGGCGGCGGAGGCGTCCGCGGCCGGCCCGGGAGGGCGTGGGCCCGGGACGCGGGGGCCGGTCGCGGGGGAACCGGTCGCGGGGGAGCCGGGTGCGGTGGGTCGGAACTCGGTGGACACGGGCACTCGCTCTCGGGTCGGGAACGCGACACCCCGATGCTCCCGCCGCCGGGGGCCCGCACGCCCGCCTGCCTGCCGGTGTCCCGACAGGGGGGCGGGCCCCACCCCCGGCCGGCTACGGGGCGCGGCGGATCAGCCGGCGGGAGCCGGCCACCGCGACGGCCGCCGTACGGGAGTCGACGCCGAGCTTCGCGTAGACGTGCACAAGGTGTGACTTGACGGTGGCCTGGCTGAGGAAGAGCCGTTTGGAGATCTGCTGGTTCGACAGGCCGTCGGCGACCAGCTGGAGCACCTCCAGCTCCCGCTTCGTCAACGCCTCCGCGGGCGTCCGCATCCGGTCCATCAGCCGCAGCGCCACCGCCGGGGCCAGCGCCGACTGGCCGGCGGCCGCCGTGCGCACCGCCGCCGCCAGCTCCTCCGGCGGGGCGTCCTTCAGCAGGTAGCCGGCGGCGCCCGCCTCCACCGCCGCCAGGATGTCCGCGTCGGTGTCGTAGGTGGTCAGCACCAGCACCCGGGGGGAGCCGGCCCGCGCGGTGATCGCGGCCGTGGCCGCCGAGCCGTGCATCCCGGCGCCGAACTGGAGGTCCATCAGGACCACGTCCACCGGCTCGGACGCCGCCAGTTCCACCGCCCGCTCCGCCGTCGCCGCCTCCGCGACCACCTCGAAGTCCGGTTCGGTGTCCAGGACCGCGCGCAGCCCGGCCCGCACCACGGGGTGGTCGTCGGCGAGCAGCAGCCGGATCGTCATCAGGACGCCTCCAGGGGCAGGGGCAGGGTGACGGCCACGGCGGTGCCCTGGCCCGGGTCGGACTCGACGGTGAACAGCCCGCCGAGGGTCTCGGCCCGCGCGCGCATCGCGGGCAGGCCGAAGCCGCCCGCGCCCGCGGGTGTCGACGGGGCGGCGGCGGGGTCGAAGCCCCGGCCGTCGTCGACGATGTCCAGGGTCACCGAGGTGTCCATGAAGGTCAGGGTGATCTCGGCGCGCCCGGCCCGCGCGTGCCGTACGACGTTGGCAAGCGCCGACTGGGCGATCCGCAGCAGCGCCACCTCGTAGGGGGTGGGCAGGACGCGTGGGTCGCCGCTCACGGAGAACCGCACGCGCGGACCGGGAACCCCCGAGCACAGTCGCTCCAGAGCCCCGGCGAGCGAGCCGTGCTCCAGGTCCGGAGGGGTCAGGGCCCGTACGAACCGGCGCGCCTCGGCGAGGTTCTCCTGCGCGGCCTCCCGGGCGCGGGCGATGTGCTCGGCGGCCGGCGTGTCCGGCGGCAGGGCGCGTTCGGCGGCGCGCAGCAGCAGTTGGATCGAGGACAGACCCTGGGCGAGGGTGTCGTGGATCTCCCGGGCGAGGCGTTCGCGTTCTGCGAGGATGCCCGCTCCCCGTTCGGCGGCGGCCAGTTCGGCCCGGGTGGCCATGAGTTCCTCGATGAGCTCGCGGCGGCGTTCGCTCTCGCGGTAGAGGGCCTGGTAGCCGAGGACCGTGGCGACGGCGACGGCCCCGCCCAGCAGCGGTCCCAGGAAGGCCCCGGGGGTCACCGCGCCGCTGTGGGCGAGGAACCCGCCGATCGCCGCGCAGGCGGTGACGGCGACGGCCGCGATGCCCCAACGCAGCCGCAGCAGGTGCAGTTCCAGGAAGTACAGGGGGAAGGCGATCCACAGCCCGTCGGGGGAGACCACCAGCAGCGCGGCCCAGGCCGCCCCGACGCCGGCCAACCACACGGCCGCGGCGCGCGGGGAGCTCTGCACGGCGGGGGCCAGTACGCCGGCCACGTAGACGGCGGCCAGCAGCGCGCAGGCCGCCGTCACCGCCCCGGCGTGCGGGGCGGATCCGGCGACGGCCCGGCCGGCGGCGAGGGCGAGCAGCCCGAACAGCAGCGCGTGCAGGCACAGGCGCAGGACGCGGGAGACGGGGGTGAGGGGGCGCGGGCGCGGGGTGTCGGACATGGCCCGACCAGCGTAAGTCGGCGGCCGGGGGTACCGGTCAACCAAAAGTTCGATGTCGGGAGCCCCCTTTCGATACGAGGATCCCTACTGTGGCGCGATGTCCCGTGCCCACACGGAAGACCAAGGTGGGGGCATGTTCGTCGCATGGAGAGATCTACGGTTCGCCAAGGGCCGGTTCGCGCTCATGGGCTCCGTCGTCCTGCTGATCACGCTGTTGGTCGGCCTGCTGTCGGGACTCACCTCCGGATTGGCCCGGGAGAACATCTCGGCCATCACGGGGCTGCCCGCGACCCGGCTGGCCTTCGCCGCGCCGGCCGGGGACCAGAAGGTGTCCTTCACCAGCTCCCAGGTGCCCGAGGGCGCCTGGCGGGCCTGGCGCGAGCGGCCGGGGGTGAAGGCGGCGGAGCCGATCGGGATCCGCACCACGAACGCCGTCGCGGGTGAGCGCACGGCGGCCGTGTCCCTCTTCGGCGTCGAGTCGGCGGGCAACCTCGCGCCCGCCGGGGCCGGGCTCACGCAGGGGCAGGTGGTCCTCAGCGAGAAGGCCGCGGCGGAGCTCGGCGGGCTCGCCGCGGGCGGCCGGTTGAAGGCGGGACCGCTGGAGCTGACGGTGGCCGCCGTCGCCGGCACGGCCTCCTACAGCCACACCCCGGTGGTGTGGATGGACATCAACGACTGGCAGCGCGTCGGCAACCCGGGTACCTCGCTGGAGTCCCTCGCCACCGTCCTGGCCCTGAGGGGCGACGGGTCCGTGGACTGGGCCGCCGGAGACCGGGCCGCCTCGACCAGCGCCCTGACCGTCGAGGACGCCCTCGGCGCCATAGGGTCCTACCAGGCGGAGAACGGCTCGCTCCAGCTGATGCGCGGCTTCCTGTTCGCCATCTCGGCCCTGGTCATAGGGGCCTTCTTCACGGTGTGGACGATCCAGCGCAGCGGCGACATCGCCGTCCTGAAGGCGCTCGGCGCCTCCACCCCGTACCTGCTGAGGGACGCGCTCGGGCAGGCCGTCGTGATGCTCGCGATCGGCACGGGTGCGGGAACCGGCCTGGCCGTCGCCGCCGGCGCGCTGATCAGCGGGGGTGACGTGCCCTTCGTCCTCGACGCGGCCACGGTGCTGGTCCCGGCCGCGATCATGATCGCGCTGGGCGTGCTGGGCGCCGCCCTGTCCATCCGACGGATCACCGCCGTCGACCCGCTGACCGCCCTCGGGAGCGCCCGATGACCCTGCTCGTCCACGACGTCACGCTCACCTACCCCGACGGGGACGGTCGCCTCACCGCCCTGGACGCGGTGTCCCTGGAGGTGCCCGCGGGCACCATGACGGCGGTCATCGGCCCGTCCGGCTCCGGCAAGTCCAGCCTGCTGGCCGTCGCCGCCACCCTGGTCACCCCGGATTCGGGTCGGGTCGTCGTCGCGGGTCGCGACACCGCGACGCTCGGCGCCGCCGAGAAGTCGGCCCTGCGGCGGGAGGAGATCGGCATCGTCTTCCAGCAGCCGAACCTGCTGGCGTCGCTGACCGCGCTGGAGCAGCTCCAGGTGATGAGCCACATCTCCGGCCGACCGGCCCGGCTGCTGCGCCGGCGCGCGGTGGAGCTGCTGGAGGCGGTCGGCCTGGCCGACAAGGCGGGCAAGCGCCCGCACGAGCTGTCCGGCGGGCAGCGCCAGCGAGTGAACATGGCCCGCGCCCTGATGAACGAGCCGTCCGTGCTGCTCGTCGACGAACCCACCAGCGCCCTCGACCACGAGCGGGGCGCGGCCGTGCTCGACCTGTTGGTCACCCTCACGCGCGAGCGGTCCACGGCCACGGTGCTGGTCACCCACGACCACGCCCACCTGGAGCGCGCGGACCGGACGGTGACGATGACCGACGGCCGCCTCACCTCGCCGGCGCCGTCCCTCCCGACGGTCTGAGCCCGCCCGGGAGGCGCCCCCGCCCGGCGACGTACGAAGGCCCCCGCGGCCCCTCCGGAG
>NZ_JBHVPG010000050.1:0-65046 GCF_042887545.1 Streptomyces sp. NPDC057939 | reverse complement strand
ACCGCCACCTCGTTGTGGGACCGACGGTTCACGCTCTACTTCACCGCCCGCGCGGTCTCGTTGCTCGGCGACGCGATGATGCCGGTGGCCGCCGCGCTCGCGGTCGGCCCGCTGTACGGGATCTCCGGGGTCGGCCTCGTCCTCGGCACGTGGACCGGGACGTTCGTTCTCCTCGTCCTGTTCGGCGGCGTGTTCGCCGACCGCGTCGGAGCGCGGCGGATGATGGTCGGCGCGGACCTGGTCCGGGTGCTCACCCAGGGTGTGCTGGCCGTCGCGTTCTTCGCCGGCACGCCGCCGTTCTGGCTGCTGGTGACCATGGCGGCACTGGCCGGTGGGGCCGTCGCGATGTTCCAGCCCGGGGTGAACGGGATGGTTCCGCTGGTCGCGCGGGAACCGCAGCGGGCCAACGCCACGCTCAAGGTCGCCGACGCCCTCGCCCACCTGCTCGGCCCCGCCCTGGCGGGGCTGCTGATCGTGCTGACCGGCGCGGGGGCCGTTTACGCGATCGATGCCGGCACCTTCGTGCTCAGCGCCCTGTGTTTGGCCCTGATCCGCCTTGCGCCCGCCGAAGGGTTCAAGGGGACCTCGACCGACGCCGACTCCCCTGCTCCCACGTGGGGTTCGCTCCGCGGCGACCTGCGCCGGGGATGGCAGGAGTTCCGCTCCCGCACCTGGATGTGGGCGGTGATCCTGATCTGGGTGGCTTACGGCGTACTGCTCTTCGGCCCACTGGTGCCGCTGGGCTCTGCGCTGATCGGAGCCCGACTCGGCCCGAATGCCTATGGCCTGGCCGTCTCCTCCATGGGCGTCGGAACCGTGCTCGGCGGCCTCTTGGCACTGCGACTGCGCCCCGCCCGGCCGCTGGCCGCCGGTGCCGTCGCCATGGCGCTGTTCACCGTGCTGCCGCTCTGCGTGGCGTTGGGCGCGGGGCTGCCCGTACTGCTGGCGGGCCACGTCCTCGGCGGCGGCGCCTGGGCGTTCTGGTCGGTGATGTGGGCGACGAGCGTGCAGACCCACACACCACCCGCAGTGCTCAACCGGGTCACCGCGTACGAGCTGGCCGGCTCGGTGTCCGGGATCGCGCTCGGCCAGATCCTGGCGGGACCGGCCACTGAACTGGCCCCGCCGGAGGGGCTGCTCCTGGTCTCGGCGGGCACCTGCCTCGCGGGGTCCGTCGCGTTGCTCTCCATCCCGGCGATCCGCACCCTGCGCCGCGTCACTTCCACGGACACCGAAACGCCGGCGACCCCGGACGATCCGGACGGATCGTGAACGGCCGCCGACATGGGTACCGGCCTCTCGGTGGTCCGCTACCAGCTCGACAGCAGGTACGACGTACCGATGGCCGTGGCAGCCGGCCGGACCTCCTGCTGCTTTCCGCCGCCTCCTGGGTCGGGCGGGGTGAAGGCCTCTCGCGACGGAACCGACGCGGCCGGCGTGATGCTTGAAGAGAACCTGGTGACGCAGGTCCGGTCCTACGCCTGCGCATGGACGGCGGGGTTGACGGAGTGCCACGGAAGACACGGAGTGCGGCGCGTGCGTGGTCCGTGGGGGTGGCGCCCTTGCGGTGGACCGCGGAAATCGCCGACAAGAGGGCCGGCTACCGGGGGTCGTGGTCGGGGCGGAGGGCTTCCGAGGGTGCTCCGGGTCGGTCACCATGGAGGTCCGTCGACGATCCGAGGGTGCCGATGAGCCAGGGTGGGGACGTTGTGGACGGACGCCCGAAACAGGTCGGACCCGCGCCATGGCTGGCGCCGGCCTGTCTGCTCGGGTTGCTTCTGGCATACCTCGTGCTGACCAACTTCACCCAGGAGTTCCGGGCGGCGCTCTGGGGCAGGCCCGGGACCGTGACCGAAACCGAGTGCCGGACGTACGACAACACAGTGGCCAATGCGGGAACGTCAGAGCACTGCTCGGGCGCCTTCACCCCGGACGACGGCGGCTCGCCGTTCAAGGTCCCCGTCGAGGGCGACATCAATTCGCAACCCGTCCGTGCGTGGCTGGTGGACGGCACATCCGGCACCGCATACGTCTCGCCGACCGTGTGGACGGGAGTGCTCCCGGTCGGGCTGTCACTCCTCCTGACCGGCCTCCCGACGGCGGTGACGGTGAAGCACGTGCGCCGCGTCCGCGCACAGCGCCATGGGTAGCCACTTCAAAACCTTGATCCCCTCACCCGGCTCCTGATCAGCCCGCCAGCTGCTCTTCGGCGACTTCGACGCGTGCGCAGGATCCACTTCCGAACACCGCGCCAAGGCTGCCGAGGCGCCCGTAGTGCGCAGGTGACAGCGGCACGGCGAACCGCACGAGCGCACTGAGCAGGGACCGGAAGGCCAGTTCCGCGCAGACGGTCGTGGCGCACCGCCGTAGCACGGCTGAAGCCGCGGACCACGAGCACGGCCATGCCCGCGAACTCGAGCCAGCCGGACAGCTGCTGTTGCAGGGTGCCTTTGCCGCGGCGACGTACGGGGCCGCCGTGCTCCTGGTCCTGGGCACGGTCCAGCCGGAACCGATCGGGCATCCCTTCACGAAGGCGTCCGGCCTCGGCCAGGCCGGCGGGGCGTCGACCTCGCGGACGGTGTCGATCGGATCGGGGAAGCTGTCCTCTCGGCGGGCCTGGGCCGGCGGCGAGGACAGTCGGCGGTACATCGGCGGCGTGTTCGGCAGCACGTCCTCGGCTGCGAGCCGGTACATGACCTGTTCTCCACCGTTTCGCTGCCTCGCGAGACAGTGACCGGCCGCGGGGACGGAGTGTCCGAGGCGTGCGCTTGGATGACCACGTGACCGTTCATGACATTGCTCGGCAGCTGCCCGAGATGGACGTCCTCCGAGATCATTGCCGTTCCATGGCCATGCTGGAGGCGGCCTTGAGTCCCGAGTGGGGCGATCGCTACCACTCCTTCAATGCCCGGTGGTCCGAGACCGAGTCGATGGCCTCGATGCGCGACGGATCGGGTGATGAGTACTCGATCGTCTTCGCGGCCGCCGGCGCGTACATCCGGGGGTTCGCCCATGAATCCCCTATGAGTCCTCATGCCGAGGACGGGCCGTGGCCCGGCGTACTCGACGAGGTTCCCGAGGTCTTCCGTCCATGTGTCCAGGAACCTGCGTTCTCTGACGAGGACGGCATGCCTGTCCTTACGGCATGCATCTGGCGCGAGGCGGGTGACGATGCTTGGAAGACGGGGGCGATCGACTTCCCTGAAAACCCGGTAGGCGACCCGGATGGCGCTGGGCGCCTGTTCCGGTTGCTCGCGGATCGCTCGGCAGAGGCGTTTCAGCAGTGGGCCGAGGACTACTACGAGACCACCATCAGTTTGGAGGCTGTCCGCCATGTTTTTGCCTTGCGCCCCCTGACCGAAGCGGTACTCACTGCGTTGAACCCTGACGTCACCCTCGACGACCTCGCGGGCGACCTTGCCGAGATCGGCTATCCGCAGAGTTGAGGCGCTGAAAGAGGTGACCGAACCACTCGTGGCGGTGAGACAGGTAACAACTGGACGGAGACCACCTGTCGCAGCATGACCTTGAGCGGCGCGTACCCGTCGACAACCTGCCGCGCCCGTTCCACGGCCAGGGGCCGCCGGATCCGTTGACGCGTCATACCGGTACATGTACCCCTGCGCGCGGCCGCCGGCTCCCGGGATACGGATAGACCTCAACACGCCCGCCAGGCCGCATCCCAGTCGATTTGTTCGTCCTCGCCGCGCAACCGGCGTCGTTCACAGCCCTGACCTGCACGCTGATCCCAGAACAGAGTCGGACATCAGGCAAAACTCGCATCAGCCCTCTAACTGTCGTCTCAGGTTCGCTCGGTAGGAAGTAGGCGTCCAGACAAGCGATGCAACCCGTATGTAGGAGGCTAGTGATGGCAGTCAACGCAGCGCCGTCCGGGGAAGCGCCGGCCGGTCGGTTGGCAGGCCGGTGGGTGCCATGGTTGGTGATTGGCCTGTGGCTGGTGCTGGCGGCGGGCATGGTGCCGCTGAGTGGAAAGTTGAGCTCGGTCACCACCGACAGCGCCGTGGACACCCTGCCGGCCAGTGCCGAGTCCACCAAGGTGGCGGTGCTGGACGACAGTCTCCCCGGCGGTGACAACAACACGTTCGTCTTCGTGTACCACCGCGACGGCGGTATGACCGACGCCGACCGTGCGACGGTCGAGCGCCACTACAACGCCCTCGCCAAGCGGTATCCGCCGAAGGCGACGGCGGCAGCCGGCGAGGACGAAGAGGGCTCACCGACGAGCCCCTCCGCCGACCGCAAGGCGATGGTGTTCACCCTCGAGGTGAGTACGACCTACGGCGCACCGGAGGACATCGTCGGCCCGTTGCGTGACGCCGCGAAGGACCGCCCCTCCGGCCTGGAACTCGACGTGACCGGCCCGGCCGCGATCGACGGCGACATGGATGCCGTCTTCGACGGCATCGACGTGCAGGTCCTCCTCACCACCGTCATCGTTGTCACGCTCCTGCTCATCCTCACCTACCGCAGCCCGGTGTTGTGGATCATCCCGCTGGTGGCCGTCGGCGCGGCCGCACTGACCGCGATGGGGACCGTCTACCTGCTCGTCAAGGGCTTCGGCATCGTGGTCAACGACCAGAACTCGGCGCTGCTGACGATCCTGGTGTTCGGCGTCGGCACGGACTACGCGCTGTTGCTCATCGCTCGGTATCGGGAGGCACTGCACCACCATGAGAACGTCCGGGTCGCGATGGCCCACGCGCTACGCGGCGCGGCGCCGGCCATCGTGGCGTCCGCGGCCACCGTGGTCGCCGGCCTGCTCTGCCTGCTCGTCGCCGACCTGAACAGCACCAGCGGGTTGGGCCCGATCGGCGCGGCCGGCATCCTCTGCGCGCTGATGGCCATGCTGACGCTGTTCCCGGCGGTGCTCGTGGTGCTCGGCAGGCGGATCTTCTGGCCGGCCATCCCGCGGTTCAGCACGGCCATGGAGGAGAAGCCGGGGCTGTGGGGACGGCTCGGCACCGCCATCAGCCGCCGCCGGTGGGTGGCGACGCTCGGCTCGCTCGGAGTCCTCGGCGCGCTCGCCCTGGGGCTGGCGGGCAACACCGGCGCCCTGCGGGAGCAGGACCAGTTCCTGTCCGCGCCGGAGTCGGTCACCGGCTTCACCGTTCTCCGCCAGCACTTTCCGGAGCTCGGCGGCCGGCCGATGACGGTCTTCACGCGGCCGGCGCACCAGGAGCGGGTGCTCGACGTCGTCAGAGCAACTCGCGGCGTGGCCCTGGCCATCCCGGAGCAGACCAGCGGTGGCTGGGCCAACATCTCCGTGTTCCCGAAGGACGCGCCGGACACCGTCGCGGAGTACGACACGATCAAGCGGGTGCGCACCGCCGTGCACGCGGTGAGCGGGGCGGAGTCGATCGTCGGCGGGCCGAGTGCGGAGAACCTCGACACCCAGGTGACCACCGAGCGCGACGAGAAGCTGGTGATACCGCTGGTGCTCGCCGTCGTCCTGATCGTCCTCGCGCTGCTGCTGCGCGCGATCGTGGCCCCGCTGGTCTTGATGGCCACCGTGATCGTCTCATTCGCCGCAGCCTTCGGCGGCAGCGTGTTCGTCTTCGACACGATCCTCGGCTTCAAGGGTGTCGACTCCTCGGTGCCACTGCTGGCATTCCTGTTCCTGGTCGCGCTCGGCGTCGACTACAACATCTTCCTGGCCAGCCGGGCCCGGGAGGAGACCGTGCGTCTCGGCACCAAGGAGGGCATGCTCAAAGCCCTCTCAGCCACCGGTGGCGTCATCACCTCGGCAGGCCTGGTCCTGGCGGCCACGTTCGCGGTCCTCGTCACACTTCCGCTGGTGATGCTGATCGAGGTCGGGTTCCTGGTGGCCTTCGGTGTGCTGCTCGACGCCCTGCTGGTGCGGTCGGTCCTGGTGCCCGCCCTCACCCTGCTGATCGGCCGGCGGATATGGTGGCCGAGCAGGCTGTCCCGTCCGGCGGCGGAGCTGCTGGAGGGTCAAAAGCCTCTCGCCGACGACGAGGAGCTCGCGCTGCAACGGTGAGCGCGGCGGCACGGACGAGTTCCGGGACGGGCCCCAGGCCCGTCCCGGATTTCATGGGCCCGCGACCGCCGCCCTTTGGTCCTGCGCCACGCGCCGGGCCGAGGTAGGCGCATCGCGGTGTCCCGCCCCGCAGGTGAGCCGTGCAGGGCCATGCCCGAGGGCCGCCGTCCCTTGTCCCGCGCTGCGCCGCCGGGGCGGGTCAGCGCACCGCGGAGTCCTCCCCGGCGGTGAGTCGCGCGATCGGGGCGGACGGGGCCTCGGCCGGAAGGTCGACCCGAAGCAGCGCGCCACCGCGTGCGGAGCGGGCGACGGTGGCCCGGCCGCCGTGGGCGTCGACGACCCGCTGCACGATCGACAGCCCCAGACCGGATCCCGGCAACGCCCGGGCGCTGTCGGCACGGTAGAACCGGTCGAACACCCGCGGTACGTCGGCGGCGTCGATGCCCGGCCCGGCGTCGTCCACCTCGACCACCGCCGACGAGCCCTCGGCACGGAGCCGGACCTGGACCGGACGGTCCGCGGGGGACCACTTGCCGGCGTTGTCGATTAGGTTGAGCACCGCCCGCTCGAGCGCAGCGGGACGCCCGCTCACCCACACGGAGGTCACGTCGAGCGTGACCTCCATCTCGGGCGCGCGCGAACGCGCCCGGGTCGCGGCGGCCGCCACCACGTCGGCGAGGTCGAGCACCTCGGTGCTCTCGTCGCTGGTGTCACCGCGCGCCAGGTCGGTCAGCTCGGCGGCAAGGGTGCTCAACTCGGTCACCTGGGCGCCGAGATCGTTGAGCAGCCGGGTCCGGCTCTCCGCCGGCAGTGCGCTGTCCAGGGTGCCGCGCCGATCGAGCCGGATCAGCAGCTCGACGTTGAGGCGCAGGCTGGTGAGCGGGGTCTTGAGCTCGTGGGCGGCGTCCTCGGCGAGCAGCCGCTGGGCCCGCCGGGAGTTCCGGAGCGCGGCGAGCATGTCGTTGATCGACTGGATCAGCCGCCGGATCTCCCCACCGCCCTCATCCGGGATGTCGGCGTCGAAATCCTGGGTGTGCGCGACACGTACCGCAGCGGCGGTCAGCCGGTCGATCGGTGCGAGCCCTGTCCGCGCCACGGTCCGCCCGACAAGGGCGCCGCCGACCACGCAGAGCAGCCCGATCAGCAGCATGCCCAACCCGAACCGGTTGATCGGGCTGTCGTCGACGGCGCGGGCCACCTGGACCGCGCCGTCGCCCGCCCGCAGCGTGTGGATGAGGTAGCCGTCGTCGTCGCTGTCGTTCGACTCCATCAGGTCGGCCGACACACCCTGCGCCACGCGCCCGGCGTCCTCGCTGACCGGGGGCAGAGCGGGTTGGCCGGCCGGCGTTCGGATCGAGCCGTCGGGCAGGATGACCCGCACCAGCCGACCGGACCCGGGATACGGCGGCAGTTGGACCTGCGCCAGACCGGCGCGTTCCGCGTTCGTCGCCAGGACGCGGGAGTCGGCCCGTAGCACATTCTCGGCGGTGTCCTGCAGCTCCCAGTCCAGTAGCTCGCTGGCCACCTGGAAGGCCGCGAACACGCTGACCGCGATGGCCGTCGCCGCGATCACCGTCAGCCTGGTCCGCAAGGACCGCAGACGCCACCATCGGGTCAGCCGGCCTGGTTCCCGGCCGGGGGGCCCGCTCACGGACGGGTCTCCCGCAACGTGTATCCCAGGCCTCGCAGCGTGTAGATCAATCGCGGCTCACCCTCGGCCTCCATCTTGCGGCGCAGGTAGCTCACGTACACCTGGAGGTTGTTGGCGGTGGAGCTCATGCCGAAGCCCCAGATCGCCTCGAAAAGCGCGTCGCGGGTCAACACCCGGGTCGCGTTGCTCACGAGGACCTGCAGGAGGGAGAACTCGGTCCGGGTCAGACGCAGCGGCCGCCCGCCCCGCCACGCCTCGAACCTGTCGGGATCGAGCCGGACGTCGGCGAACGACAGGATCTGCGACTCCTCGTCGGTCGGCGTGCGCCGGCGCAGCAGGGCCCGCACCCGGGCCAGCAACTCCTCGGTGGCGAACGGCTTGGGCAGGTAGTCGTCGGCGCCCGCGTCCAGCCCCGCGACCCGGTCTGAGACCTGGTCACGGGCGGTCAGCATCAGCACCGGCAGATCCCGACCCGCGGCGCGCAACCGCCGGCAGGTCTCCAGCCCGCCGAGGCGGGGCATCATCACGTCGAGGAGCAGCAGATCCAGCGTGTCACCGCCGACCCCACCGAGCCCGTCGAGCACGGCGAGACCGTTGGCAACGGTGCTGGTCTCATATCCCTCGACCTGGAGCACCCGCTCCAGCGACTCACGGATGGCCACGTCATCATCCGCGATCATGATCCGCACGCCGGCCCGCCCCCTTCCAGTCGATGTTTTTGCCGCTCATTGTCCCCGATCAACCTGAGACCAGGATTAGAGCGTCGCTGGGGACCGCGCTTTTGCGGATGCCTAAGAAATGGAACCCACCGCGGCTCATGAGCTGGGGAGGACCGGAGGAACAGCACCGCACCCGGCAACCGGACAGTGGGTCCTCCGCGCCGGCGCACGAGAACACCGTCGGGATCGCACTGTTGGACAAGGCCGCCGCCGACACCCACGCCGTGGAGAAGTCCTCGGTCGACCAGGGCCTCAAGAACGCCGTCGTCGCGCACGGGGAGAAGGTGGGCATCGGGGTGGAAGCCATGGAGCCAATCCCGCGCTGACCGGGTTTGTTCCCCAGGCCGAGCGGTGGGTCGTGGAACGTACCTCTGGGATTCTTGATGCTGCACCGTGGGCTGGTGCGCGACTACGAGCATCAGCACCGCAGTTCGCGGTCGCGGGTGGACTGGGCGATGACCGCGGTGGTACTGCGTCGGCTGACCGGGGCGACCACACCGGTCCGGCGCACCGCATGACCGACGGGCAGCTGACGCTCGGCGCGATGCCGGGGCGGCGGGAGGAGCGGGAACGCGAGATCAGCGCACGGGCCGAGACGATTCGGGAATGGGGCGCGCAGGTGACCGCACAGTTCGAGTATCGATTTCGGGACCGCGGCAAGCCATGGGCGATATTCGAGCATCGAAACAGCGTGACAGGCCATCTCACCGGGACTGACCTTGCGAACCGCCGGCGTGAACACGAGAGGCTCCGAATATGCCAACTTGTACGCGACAGAACAGGGACCGCGGTCCCGCGGCCCATCCAGAGACCTCGCAGGGACAACCAGAGCGCTCAGGAGCCAAGTAGCAGGTTCAGGTCGCGGGCATCGGCGGCGACGGCTACGTGTACCACCGCATCCGGAACGCGGCGGGCAGCTGGAGCCGGTTCCAGCCCGTTGCGGAAGCGGGTGGCGCATCGACCTGCTCCGCCCCGCGCGTCCATGTCGCCGCCCTCCCCGACGGTTTCGCCCAGCTCCTGGTCACGAGCCGGCGGCCAGTCGTGACGCGTGGGCGGTGACACGGCTCCAGGCGGTGGGCAGGTCCTCGGCGCAGTCCGGATCCAGGAGCAACCGGTGGTGCAGCCACAGGGCGCTGCGCGTCGCGCCCTCGGCCACGGGCAGCGACCTCGGGGCTCCCGTCCGGGGCCGGAACGCCGGCAGCAGGTGCCATGCCGGGAAGAGGACGCGCGCTGGGATTCCCTCGGCGGCCAGGGCGCGGACGGTGGTGGCGTTGTCGAGCCCGTCCGTGAGGGCCGCCTCGGGCAGTCGGAGGAGGACCATGTAGTGGTCGTGCCGGGTGACCCGGGGATCGACCGCCGCGAGGGCACCGGCCGGCAGGGCCCGGTCGAGGCGCTCGTACGTGCCCTTCCGGCGAAGCCACAGGGCGTCGGTTCCCCCCATGTGGCTGAGTACCAGGGCCGCGTGGAATTCGCTGATCCGTGCGTTGGTCCCCGGTTCGAGATGGTCGTAGTCGCAACTCCCTCTCGGTCGACCACAGTTGGCGACGCGTTCGACCCGTCCGGCCAGGGCTCCGTCCGAGCGGATCAGTACGGCGCCGCCTTCGCCGCCCGGCCACAGCTTCGCCGCCTGGAAGCTCATCGCGGTCATGTCGCCCGCCGAGCCGACGGGCCGGCCGTCCCATGCGGCGGCGACCGCCTGGGCGCTGTCCTCGATGAGGAGCAACCCCTTTTCGTCGCACAGCAGCCGGGCACCGGTGAGATCGGCGGGTTGGCCGCCGAGGTGCACCACCACCAGGGCCTTCGTCCGCGCGGTGACGCTCTCGCGGGCGGACCCAAGGTCGAGGGAGAAGGTGTCTGGCCGCACGTCCGCGGGCACCGGCGTCGCGCCCACCGACGAGACCGCCGAGGCCGACGACACGAAAGTGGTGGCCGGGACGATGACCTCGTCGCCCGGTCCGATGCCAGCGGCGCGCAGGGCGACTTCGAGAGCAAGCGTTCCGTTGGTGACCGCGACGGCGGCGCGCACCTCGAACCGGTCGACCAGTGCGGCTTCGAGGCGTTCGGCGGCGCCGTCGCCGTTCTGCCACCAGTGACCGCTGTCGAAGACCGCGTTCACGGCGGCGCGGGCCTCGGCGGAGGGGCTGGGCCAGGCGGGGAAGGGCCGGGTGCGGACGGGCCGGCCTCCCAGGGCCGCGGGTAGGTCGTGTGGCATGGGACGGCTCCCGTTCGGACGGGCCGCACGGGGCGCTCCCACATCGGGCCGCGAAGGACCGACAGTGGGAACGGACTGCGGAACGGCACCGGCGGAACGCCGTGTGCGGCCAGTGGATTTGCAGTTGGATCCACCCCTGTTCGAGGCTAACAGGACGCCGGTTGCCGCGGCGGGGTACGGCGTCGAATCGTCCGGAAGGCGGACCGATCGAACGACAGGGAGCGGCCGCAGCGGCGGCCGCACGCGGCTGCGGCCAACTCGATCGACCGGGAACGCGGTTCCTGCCGGCTGCCGACCGAGCGGCGAGCGCAGCGGTGCCGGGCCTCGCATCGAGGAGCAGGAATCCCGCCGGAAGGACCGCCGGCGCGGCACGGACGTACCCCCCGGGCAGCGTCAGACGGCTTCGGTGGCGAAGAGTTCCAAGTGGCCGCAGCGGGGGCAGCGGTACGCCTCGATGCGACGGCGGGGCCGGCCCAACCGCTTGGCGCCCCCGAACATACCCCGCTCCAACGCCCCGGCGATCCAACGGGCGTAACCGCGGGAGCCCTCCCCCGCGTCCTCGACGAAGCCGGGTTCGAGGCCTGTTCCGCCGCAGTACGTGCACTTCATCCCATCCACCGGACGAGTGTACGAAGCGGGCGCGCGTCCCGTCTCACGTTTCAGTGGCGGGGTCGGCGGTGCGCGAGCAGAAGGGTCGCGGGGTCCGTGGTCCCGCCCATTGACGGAACCGCGCGCGGCGTACCTGCGCAGTCGAGGTAGGGGCCGTGCCGGCGGTGGCCTGCCGCGTGCCGGGCTCCGGTCGACCCGGTGGCCTGTGGAGGTGATGCAGAAGAGGATGCACCCGCAGAGCACCCACGGAGCAACAGAGTGTGACGAATAATCCCGTGCTCGGCCGGTTTCCCCCAAGGCACGGGAAGGCGCCATGCGCACGAAATATGCACGCCTACGAATATGGTCGCCCCCGCGGCCGTCGGCGCCGCCGGTACCACCGCGCCGAGGGCCCCGCTTTCCTGGAGCACCTCCAGGGTGAAGAGGGCGCCCCCTGCTCAGCAGCGGGAGCAGCAGGCCGCCGCACACCCGGATCCCACGCCGACGGCGCGGGCAGCGGCGGCGAACCGGACTCGCCGCGCAGTGAGGACGGACCGAACAGCTGGAACCGGAGGTCCTGGGGCGGCGTCCCGGCTGGACCCACGGAGCCACGGGCATTCACGGCAACCGTAGCCCTCGCGTTCTCTCCACCTCGGTACCGGCCGGCCAGGTTCCGGGCGAGGGCCGAGATGAGCGGCGCCCGGGGCACGGAAGCGGGTCGCGCAGGCGTCGACCGGGAGGGGGCGGCAGCATCTCCTCATGGCCGGTGTGCAGTCCTCCGGCGCCGTCGTCCGCGAAGTCCGCTTCCTCTGTCCGTGCGGCAGTGGGAAGCGGGGACGTACGCGCGCCGCGCCTCCGCTGGTAGGCACCGGTTCGCCGGGCGGCTCCGGTGGCACGAGGGTGCGGTGTGAACGGCGCGGTGAGCGCGGCGAGGCGTTCCGGGTGCGCCGAGGCGAGGCTCGGGTGAGGGGGCCGCCCTCGTCGTGGCCGACCGGATGGACCCGGTCGCCGGGCCCTGCGGGCGGAGGCCTCGTGGTGGAGGCCCGATGGCGGCTACGCGCGGCATCGTCATCGCCTTTTCGGCTCTCGGACCGGCGGGCCCGCAGGTCAGGCGTGCGGAGGGGTCACGGCCCCACGTGGGCGGCGCCGCCCACGGCGGGGACCGGGGCGAAGTTGAAGGTGGGGGCCGGGGTGAAGTCCGAGGCGGGGACCGGGGTGAAGTGGTGACGGACGGCCCACTCGGCGGCGTCCAGCGAGAGGTACTCGCCCCGCACCCGCCCCTCCCGGGTCCGCACCTCGTAGCGGTCGGCCATCGGGTGGATCTGGTACTGCGCGGAGCTCTCCGTGCGGATCATGGCCCGTTCCTTCGTGGCTGTGGTTCGGTCACGCTTGCTTACCCGTCCACCCTGCCCGTACCGGATCGACCTCGGCGTCGGGCAACCGCCCGGTCCGGCGGATGACGAGTGACCCTCCCGGCGAGTACGTACGCGTTGTCCCGGCCACCGTCCGATCGGATGACACCCGGCGCCGGCCTTGGTCCACAGGTCGTACCCCCGCCGGGAAGGCGATGCCGCGACCGATGAGGCTGTCCGCCATCAGCCGGCCGGCGCGTTCCGCGCCCACCAGGTTGCTGATGTCCGACAGGAGCAGGGTGAGCGGGGCGATACCTGCCGTCCGGAAGCCGTAGTCCCGGGCACGGAGCAGCGGCAGCATCGCTCCCGGCAGGAGTACGACGGGAACCTCCCACCCACCACGGCGCAGGGCGGCAAACGTCACGACGGCCACGAGGGTCCCGGCAGCGGTGCCGACCACCCGGCCAGGCGCGGGACGACACCGGACCGAGGTCGGGCTTCAGGCGGCTCGGGAACGGGCGGGTGCGCAAAGGGCCAGGACCAGCGGACCGCCGCCCACGACGAGCAGGGGCGGCGCCCATACCGGCCCGGACGGGGGGGAGCGCCCCGGTAGCGAGTACGGCATTCGGCAGGAGCACCGGCAGCATGCTCGAGGGGAGGGCCGGTGCCATCACGGCTGCCCAGGTCATCCAGTCGTGACCGGTGGCGAGGCTCCCGAGCGGCGCGCCCCCTGCGCGCCGCAGCAGGCAGGCGGAGACATCGCGCAGCCGGTCGCGGCTTGGGCGCCGTCGCGGCCGACGGACGGCCTCCTGTGCGCCGCCCTGCACGATGCCCGCGCTGTCACCCCGCTGCCCCGCCGCCGGTGACCGACTCCGTCGCCACCCATCAGGCGCGCCGGCGAGCGGTCACCCAGCGAGTGCCGGATCAGTCCCACCAGAAATCCCAGCGGTGGGCGCCAGTGATCCGCTCGGCATACGCGGCCAGTGTGTACGGTCTGCTGCCCTGCCAGATGTTGTCAGGGCAGAACGCGAAGTGCTCGGCTGCAACCAGCAGAGCCTCATGCTCGCTCACCGGCGGCGCGGCGACGCTGAGGTGCAGCGTGGAGAACCCGACCGCGACGACACGGGCTCCGAAGCGGTGTTCCCAATCCCGGACGACCGCAGAGAATTTCGCGGTGTCGTTTTCGTGGTTGCAGGGGCCGGCCCAGCCCACGGCTGTCAGCGCTTCGGCACCGGACGGAGCGGCAACCAGTCCCAGACGTGTCCGCGGGCAGTCGGTGAGGAACGCCTCCGCGAACTCTGATGCCAGTTGCTCAGGTTTCATTGCCGCCCCCCGGCCGGCAGCAAGGCCGGGCCATACCTCTCCGAAGGGAGCCGTAACGGCAAGGCGCTCTTCGACATCGAGCGCGTCGTCGTCATCGACGGCCGTGTGGGTCGCCCACCACTGTTCGAGCAGGCCGGCAGGATCATGGCTTGCCGGGGAGGACATCTGCTCGGGGAAGACCTCCCCCGACCCCCAAGGGCGGAACTCGGCATCGTTCGGGTCCAGCGCGTCGAGGAGCAGCGGCCACAAGCCGGAACGTGCGTGTTCGGTGTACATGCGCGTCCACAGGTCAGGCGCGGCCGGCCCGTCACTGAGCCACAAGGGCTGTCGATCTCCGTCGCCTTCATCGGATGTGACCATCCGGCCGGGTGGGAGCAGGCCATGGAGGCTCGATCGGGATTCAGGGTGCACGGGCCGGATGCTGGTGCTGCGGGCAGGGGGTGTCACTGGGAGGGTCCGTGCGATCGATCCTGCTTCTCCTGACCTTTCCCAGCCTGTCGCTGTTGATGTCATCCGTCGAAACGGGTCCAGTCGACGGGGAGGTCGGACAGCGGTTCCAGGGCGCTTCGGTGGGTGGCGCCGGCCCAGACGTTGAACTGTTCGCCGTCCTGGCTGCTGACATGCACGACGAGTCCGGGAGCCACGTAGAAGTGGGTGGGTGCCCAGGCGCAGAAGGGACGCAGGGGTACGAGGTGCAGTGCTTGGGTGAGCTGAGCGACCTGTGTTGCCGTGAGTCTGCGCGGCAGGGCCAGGTAGTCGGCCCCCATGGAAGCCTCGAAGAGGGAGAACTGGATCAGGAATCCGCTGAGCGGTTCCTGCTCGGCGATCGGTTCCTCGGCGAATTCGCGGAACCAGACGGTCGGATCGGCCTCAGGTCCGTCGAGCGTCCACAGCAGTGACCAGAAGAACCCTCCTTGGTTCTCGGCGCCGAAGACAAGCATCTCGCCCAGGTGGTCGGTGTGCAGGTCCGGCTCGGGCAGGATGCTGTTCTGGATTCCGAGGGCACCCGGCCGGTCCTTCGCGAGCTGGTACAAGTGCTTCAGTCCAGCAGGTAGGCGTGACGGAGAACAGACTGCAGGTGGTTCGGTGGCGCCGGCGGCGGGGTACCAGCCGGTGACGAACTGTTCCAGCGCTGCCGCACGGTCACCGTTCACATTCCTGAGCCACTCCAGGCCAGGCAGGTCCACCGGGGAACGTGGTGGGCGGACCAGGCTGAGGAGCTGTCGGCTCAAGGGTGCTTCAAAACGCAGTTCGCAGTGGGTGAGAACGCCGTCGGATGTGCTGGCCTGGCTCACGTCGGCAGTGCCCAGGTCCAGGACCTCTTCTCCGAGACGGACCGCGATGTGAATCAGCGACGCGCTTCCTGCCTTGTCCCAGGGCGACCCCATCAGTCGCTCCGTGACCGGGGCCGGTGCGGGCCCGATCAGACGTATCTCCTCAGCGCTCCACACACCGCTCCTGGTGGGTGCGTCACCCGCCTCCAGGGTGATCACCATCCCCGCCTGGCCTACGACGATGTCGGCGCCCCCCACCAGGAACGGTCCGGCGATCGCCGAGCCACCGAGGAGCACGGGTATGCGCTCCTCATCGAACACCCGTGCCGGAATTGCGGCGGAGCCCTGATCCGTCATCCCAACATCATCGTCGACCACCACGGGGCATCTCCAATGTCTGCCGCCTGCGGCCGTCAAAGAATCAGCGCCAGAGCCGGTACCTCCCCACCCTGGCGGTCACGATTCCCCAGGGGAACGCCGACCGTTGACGGTGCTCGCAGACAAAAGCTGCCGGAGCAATGCCGAGATGATCCGGTATCCGACCGACCGCGAGGAAAACCCGTTGGCTGCCGGTGTTCCCTGCTGGAACGATCCTGGGATGACCGACCGCCGTGACGCCGTCCTCCGCCTGTGGGGTCGCCTGCTCTACGAGCGACAGGGCGAGCCACTCGCCTGGGCGGAGGCGGTCCTGCAGGCCACCGGTCGCCCGCCGACCGCCGTCACCGCGGCGATGTCCGGCCGACTCGACGCCCTCGCTGATTCCCCACCGGACCACGCATGGCTGCTGTTCCGTACGGTCGCCAAGCTGGCCGCGAACCTGCGGGGCGACGGCCACTACGACGCGGACGTCGGCACCCGAATCGGCCCCCTGGCCTTGCGGTTGGGCGAGCTCGAACCACGGCTCACCGGCCCGCTCGGGGACGCACTCGGCCACCTGCCGGACGGGCCGGCATCCCTCGTGACCGTTCACGCAGCCGAGCTGAGCAGGAACCGCACGATCCGGCTGCGGGCGATCGACGCCCTGCTGGAGTGGGCCGAGCTCGGCCATCCGCAGGCCCTGGCGGCCCTGTCCGAGGTCGCCTCCGACCACCGGACGCAGGACGTCACCGTCTGGACCAAGGCACTCAACCGAATTGTCCTCTTCGGCGACGCGAGCGTCGAACCGGGCCTCCTGCGCGCGCTCGCCGACACCGGGCACCGCGGGGTGCGGTGGTCGGCCCTCGCCTGTGCCGAACTCGGCTTCCGCCGGGCCGTTCCGCTGATCACCGCCCTGCTGGAGCATCCCGATCCGATGGTCCGCGAAGGTGCCTGCGAGGCGCTCGGCCTCCTTGAGGAACACGCCGCCGTACCCGCCCTGACAGCCCGGCTGAACGACGAGACCGACTGGGTACGCAGCAGAGCCGCCCTGGCACTCAGCCAAATCGGCGGCGACCAGGCACTCGCCGCGCTCTGGCAGGCCATGATCGAACGCCGGAACCCGAAGGCCAGTCATCTCGCCTCAGCGATCGCCGCCTTCGGCCCGCCGGTGGTGGACGACCTGATCGCCCTCACCACCGATCCCGACCCGGACCTCCGAGCACTGGCCTGCCGCGCTCTCGGTTCCACCGCCGACGACCGGGCCCTGCCGGCACTGGGACGCCTCGCCGCCCACGACCTCGCCAGAACAACCCTCGGCGGCCTCGTGGCAACCGCCGCCAAGCAGGGACTACGGACCGCGCACCGCATTCGCGCGCGCACCACATCGACCTGAGCTCGACGCTCGTCTCGACCGAGTCACTACCAACCCCGTCGGTCGACCTGACCGAACAGCGGCTGGGCGTGAGACGGAGCGCAATTGTCCGACGTTCGGCAAGGGGAGAATTGACCGACCGTCGACACGGCGACACAGCGGTCAATGCCCAACCCTGTCTGCAACCGGCCCTCGACGCCGGACACATCCGTCCAGGTCTCCAACCACTCCCGCGCCTTGGCGACGTCAGTGGTCATGGGGCAGAGAGCCCACGGGGCGGTCAGCGCACGGGCCGCGAACAGCACCTCAAGGCGGCGGCGCTCGCGCTGGGGCAGCGTGAGCCGCTCGGCGCCGTCCTGCGGAAGGAGGTCGAAGGCGACGTAGCGGGCGGGCAGGCGGGCGGCCGGTGCGGGCGCGGTGCGGGCGCGGGCGGCGGCCCGACGCTGCAACCCCTCGAACGACGACCGGCCTCCCTCCGGGTCCCACACCACCACTTCGTCATCGCGGACCAGGCCGGTCGCGGCGGGTGGTGATCAGCGCCGAATGCCGCAGCACGCTCGTGCGGTGGGAGACGGTGGCGGCACTTGCTGAGGGTTCGTCGACGAGATCGTTGGTCGTCGCCTCTGCGTGGCCGGCGATCAGCAGGAGGACCTGGGCACGGGTCGCGCCGAGGAGGGCTACCGGCGCCCGGTGGCGGGGCGGTGGTCTGCGATCCGAACCGGACGCGCCGGAGTCGATGGTGGCCATGGCCGCTCCCAGCAGTCGCAGCACACCGTAGGCGCCGTCGGGGCCGACGCACCTCGGCGTTGGTCCCGACGGCAATCCACAAAGACGGACGGCTACTTCGCAGCCTCTGTTTGAAGGGTGCCTGCGCCGATGGCGCCCCGGAGGACGTGGACGATCTCCTCGGGCTTGAGGTCGATGCCGTCGAGCCCCTCCACGGTCAGCGGGATCTCCTCCAGCGCGTACTCACCGCGGCCCTCGGCGCTGAACTCGGGACCGGTGCGGTCCTCGAAGGACCAGGTGGCGATGCGGGCCAGGTAGAAGAGCTGACGCTCCTCGTCGGACTCCATCGTGTGGAGGATCCGGACGATGTCGGCCTTCCCCGCGATCTCCTCGTGGACCTCGCGGTGAAGGGCGGCCTCCCGGGACCCGTCGCCTGGTTCGACACCACCACCGGGTAGGACCCAGTACACCGGGATGCCGGGCTTGGTGCGACGGATGACCAGCATCGTGTCGTCAGTGGTGACGAGGACGGCGCGGACTCGTTCGATCATTTCGTTCTGTCTCCTTGCTTGTTGACGGTCTCGGTGCAGCAGCCGGCCACCGTCGACGTGGACGGATCGGCCAGTGGCGAACGAGGCCGAGGGGCCCATGAGGAACGCCATCAGGGCCGCGACGCCTTCGGGCCGTCCACGGCGAGGGACGCACCGTCGCTTGATCCGGTCCTCCGGACGCGCGCGGTGCCGGGCGGGGACGGCGTTCCCGGCCTCGATCTGGATGGCGCCGGGCATGACCGTGTTGACGCAGACCCCGTACGGGCCCAGTTGACCATGACCGTCGAGGCTCCCGGCCACCGCCCGGCGGGCGGTCACTTCGCGCCCGCGCCCCGGTGGATCCTGTCGCATTCAGCCGCGGGCCATCCTTGAGTCAGGACCTGCCGGTGCCGGGTGGCGGTGCCTCTGTCAGGGACCCGCCCGGGCGAGTGCGGGTGCGGGTGCGGTGCTCGCTCGGGCGCAGGCTCATGGTGCGCTGGAAGGCGACGCTCAGGGCGTACGCGTTGGCGTAGCCGACGCGGCGGG
The DNA here is from genome assembly GCF_042887545.1 of Streptomyces sp. NPDC057939. Lineage (NCBI taxonomy): Bacteria > Bacillati > Actinomycetota > Actinomycetes > Kitasatosporales > Streptomycetaceae > Streptomyces > Streptomyces sp. NPDC057939. The sequence continues at coordinate 46,377 of NZ_JBHVPG010000050.1, read as the reverse complement.
CGATGGTGTCGACCGTGTCGTCGGTCCGCGCGAGGAGGTCCGCCGCGCAACAGATCCGCCATTCGGTGACGTATGCCATGGGGGATTGGCCGACGGCGGAGGAGAAGCGACGGGCGAACTGTGCGCGGGACATGCCTGCCTTGTCGGCCAGGCTTGCGACGGTCCATGTGTGGGCTGGGTTCTCGTGGATCAGTTTGAGTGCCTGCCCGATGTCCGGGTCGTCGCGTTGGGCTCGGTACCAGAGGGGCGTTCGGGCCTCCGGGCGGTCGAACCATTCGCGGAGGCCGGTGACGAGCAGGAGGTCGAAGAGCCTGTCGAGGATGACTTGGCGGCCCGGTACGTCCCGGTGCAGTTCGGCTTCGACCATGGTCAGGGCGGGGCGTGTGTCGGTGCATGCCGGGATGAGCGCCGTTCGAGGAAGGGCGTCCAGGACGCGGGCCGACACGCTTCCGCGGACCTCGTAGGTGCCCTTGAGCAGGACTGATCCCGTGCCGGGACCGTGCGGCCCGTCTCCGCACATGGGCAGGCCGTCGCCGATCACCAGGGCGCCGTCGGAAGTGGTGCACCTGTCGCCCTCGTGGACGAGGATCCGGGGCCGGCCGGTGGGTGTATCGGCGATGGTGTAGGGATCGGATCCGGTGAGAATCGCGATGTCTCCCTGCCGCAGCTCGATTGGTTCCCCGTCGTCCGGCAGCAGCCACGCGTCGCCTTTCAGCATTGCGAGCAGGACGAGCGGCGCCCCGTCGACGAACCGCATCGACCAGGGCGGATTGACCACGGACTGGTCGAAGACCGCCCCTTGCGGGCGGACGTCGCTCAGTAGGCTCGACAGCGCATCGTCCATGCCGTTCCTCTCGCACCGTGCGCCCGGGGCATCCTGCGCGCCATCCGGTCGCGCGCCCGGTCCACGAACCCTGGCGATGAGACGCCCGGACATCGAAATGAGCGTTTCTGCCATCGATCGTACGCTCCCGATGCGGTTTCCTGGCATACATGACGAACACCAGCACACCCCGCATCCCCGACATCCGCCGCGTCCTCGTCCTCGGCAGCACCGGCAAGACCGGCCGACGCGTCGCCGAGGCCCTGCGCTCCCGAGGCGTCGAACCCGCCCTCGCGTCCCGTCGCGGCCCCATCGAATTCGACTGGTCCGATCGGAGCACCTGGACCGCGGCTCTCCAGGACATCGACGCGGTGTACCTGGTCGATTCCCAGGGGCCGGACGCACCCGCGCAGACAGCGGGCTTCGCCGCGGCGGCCAAGGACGCCGGGGTGCGGCGCCTCGTCCTGCTCTCAGCCCGGGTCTGGGGCGAGATGCCTGGCCGCCTCGCCACGGAAGAGGCCGTGCAGGCTTCCGGCCTGGACTGGACGATCCTGCGCCCGACCTGGTTCGCCCAGAACTTCACGGAACTCGACCTGTTCGCCGCCCTGTTGCAAGAGGGCGAACTGCGCCTGCCCACCGGCGAGGGCCGCGAGGCGTTCGTCGACCTGGACGACCTGGCCGAGGTCGCGGCCGTAGCTCTCACCGAGGACGGCCACACCGGACGGACCTACGTCCTGACCGGCCCGCGCTCGCTCAGCTTCGCCGACGCCGTAGCGGAGATCGCCCGTGCCGCTGACCGGCCTGACCTGCGCTTCACTCCCGTCACCGACCAGGCATACCGGAACCGGCTCACGGCCGCGGGATTCCCGGCCGAGGCTGCTCAGGAGGTGGTGGACCTCTTCCGTCACATCCGCGAAGAGCGCGGAGCCGAACCCGCCGACGGGGTCCGCGAAGCGCTGGGCCGCGCGCCGCGGGATTTCACCGCCTACGTCGAAAGGACCGACTTCTCCGCCGTTCCCAAGCCCTGACGACTCACCCCTTGGACGCCCCAACCCTGTTGGAGCAGCGCGGCCTCCGGCGGGAGGGGGAGGCGATCCCCGGGGGTGCCGCGCGGGCCGGGCAGACACTCGGCGGGATAGGCCCGCACGGCGGGGCCGGGCTGCCGGGCCGGCTGTGCGTCGTCCTGCCCGAGGCCCTCGCGGTCCCGCTGACCCAGGGGGTGTACTGGACGAACCTTCCGGACGTTCAAGTGCTCGAAGCCCGGACCGACCGGTGGGGCTGGGGGCCGATCGCCAGGCGGGCGGCGACCCCTGAGGCCCTGGACGAACGCGGGCCCCCTCGCCGCCCAGGTCGTCACCGCCGGGCAGATCATCCGCACCGCCCTGGAACACACCCTTACCGGCCGGCCCTGACTCAGGAACGCCCGATCGTAGGGCCGGGTTGCAGCGGTGGGCGGAGGCCGGCGGTGATGACCGCGAGCATGCGCTGCGCGGCCCCGCGGTCCTCCCCGGCGGCGCCGGCCACGGCGGTCACGAGGGCCAGGACCTCGGGCCAGGACAGTGCCGGATCGACCAGGTCCTGCTGCTGCGCGCGGATGAAGAGCGGCTCGGCGGCCGCGCTGATGCGCTCGTGCCACTCGTCCACCTCCGCGGTCGACTCCTCGGGCGCGAGTGCGTAGGCGGCGATGAAGGTGTCACGCAGGCCCCGGCTGGCAAGCATGTGCTCCACGACGGCGCCGAACCAGGCGAACAGGGCATCGACACCGCCCTCCTCGGCCCGCGTCCGGGCCTCGGCGCAGAGCGCGTCGATGGTTCGGGCGTAGACGGCGCTCACCAGGAGCCGACGGGTCGGAAAGTGCCGGTACAACGTCGCGTTCGCGACGCCGGCACGTTCGGCGATCAGGTCGAGGGAGGCGTCGGCACCGGCCTCGTGGAAGACCTGGGACGCGACGTCGAGCAGCCGCGCACGGTTGCGCTGGGCGTCCTGGCGAGTGGGTCGGCCTGTCATGTCACTCCCGTTGCCTATCCGGGGACTGTCCTCGTATTGTGGCACGGACAGAAAACCGGGGATACTCCCCGCTTTCGGGAAGGCAGGACTACGCATGTCAACTCCTGGTCCGACCGAGGTGGTTCACGCCATCAACGCCCTGCGTGCCCGTGGCGAATTCGACGCCGCCCTGCAGTACATCGCGCCCCTGTCCCTCGACCAGGGAACCGAGAGCGACCGCACGCGGTGGCGCGACAAGTGGGAGAGCATCCTTGCGGGCGTACCCGACTTCGACGTCGCCACGGTGCGCAGTGTCGAGGACGGCGAGTGGGTGGCGAACCACTACCGGATCACCGGCACCCACACCGGGGACTTCTTCGGCCGCCCCCCGACAGGCCTGCGGTTCGAGGTGACGGGGATGGACATGGTGCGCGTCGTCGCCGGGCAACTGGTGGAGCACTGGGTCGTCGCCGAACCCTTCTGACCGGCCATGCCACATCCGCCCCCGACATCTCGGCCCGCGCGTTCAACCACCTTGGTCCCGCACCCGCACCGCCCGCCGCCGCATCACCGCGAGCCGCTGAGGGAGGGCGAAGGACCCACAGGTGGCCGACGTGGTTGAGCCGGTCGTTCTCGAGCAGTGGCTCTCCATCCCCCGCATCACCACCCACCGAACCGGGCGGGCAGTGGATCAGGTGCTTCCCCGCACGGCGCGGACCAGCGGCGGGACGTCGCCCTGGAGAGGCCCGGAAACGCGACCGCGAGCTCACGCGACCCCCGCGAGCCTGACCCGCCGGCCTGGCGCTGCGCCCACCTGCGGCTGCACGGAGAGGACGTTCGCGTGTTCGGACTGCGACGACGCCGCCGTACACCTCGATGCGCCGCCGCACCGGCACGGCGGGGCGATGGCCGGCTCCCGCCGCACGTAGGCCAGGTCGAGGTCCCGCTCGACGCGCCGGGGGGCGCCCTCGGCGACGCTGCGCACACGGGCGTGCTTCGCGGCCGGCTTCGGCCGCGCGGGTGAGCGCGGCGGACGGGCAAGGTTCTGAGGTGAATCCAGCCGCCCGCGCGGGCGCGTCATCCGCCGAGGGCCTTCTGGGCGGGAGTCGGACCCGCTGGACCCTCAGGACCGTTGATCATGATGGCCGCTCGGACCTCGCCATCATCCCCACCATCCGCTCCAGGCGGGCCAGCCGGGTCTTCTCGGTGCGGGCGGTGACCAGGCTGAGGTACAGGGCGAACTGGTTGGACTTGCCGAGCGTCTCGTAGAACGCCCGCGCCGTCGGGTTCGCGTCGAGCGCCTCGACGAGATCCGGCGGTGCGGTGGCGTTCTTCTGCGAGGCGTATGCCGTCGCCCAGCGACCGTCCGTCCGCGCCGCCTCGACCTCGGCGAGGCCGCGGGGGCGCATCCGCCCCTCGGCGATCAGGCCCTCGGCCTTGTCGACGTTCACCCGAGACCAGGGCGAACGGGGGCGGCGGGGTGTCGTGCGCTGCAGGAAGTACGTGTCGTCGAAGCCGCGCCGCAGACCGTCGATCCAGCCGAAGCAGAGCACCGTGTCGACCATCTCTTCCCAGGTGAGGGACGGGATGCCCGTATGCTTCTTGGCGATCTTCACCCAGAGCGCGGTCCGCTCCCCGTGATGCTCGTCGAGCCATGCCTCCAACTCGGCCGGGCTCGCGGGGACAAGAATCTCGACGCCGTCCTCGTATTTCTGCATGAACCGCAGACTAGAGGCCATATAGGACAGTTTTTGACCTATATCGGCCCCCGTCGCCGAATTTCGCCTCCTCCACCGGGGAGGTGAACAGGCACTCCTTTGGAAGCCGGCCACCCCCGAACGAGCTTGATGTCGGGCTCAGTGTCCTGATGACCATGGCGTTGGCGGCCTTCGCCGGGATCACTCCAAGCGGGATCGTCAGGCCGGGCGGGGGCCGTCGGGTGGGGGCATGACCAAAAGGAAAGCACGGGCTTGAGGGTGGCCACCCGGCCCAGCCGCCGGCTTCGAAATCGAACTCGTCGTCTCGGGGTCGACGTAGAAGCGCTTGCGGTGAAGCGTCCACGACCGACCCCGGCAGCGACCTGCAAACACCTGAGGGAGCGTCATGTCCGACCGCCGGACGTGAGGGAGCGTCACTTCCGACCGTCGGACGACAAGGCGTACGACGTCCGACACGAGCCGGCCTCCTCGCAATCGAACAGCAAGGCAACGCTCGGCGATGGCTCCCCAAGACCTGTGCCAGAACCGGGACGAGAGTCGTTTGTCAACGGCTTCGGGAAACGGTTCATCGCTCGGCCCGTGATCGACATCGATGGTTCGGGACCCACCGCCACCTGGGCTTGAGCGAGCGCTGGACGGAGAGCATCGGATCGGGGCCTGAGTGGCTCATCGGCTCTTCTCCGTGATCATGTTGATCAGGCCTTGGGCCGTGTTGTGCTCGGAGTCGATCCCCGGAACCTCTCCACCTTCAAAAGTGGCGACCTCGGCGCTGCGGGGGAACATGGCCTGCTCGTACTCGGTGAGCGCGGCCTCGACATCGTCGGGGTGCGCGGCGAGGGCCTTGCCGAGTTCGGCGCCGTCGTACATGGCCAGGTTGGCACCTTCGCCGTTCGGGGGCGTGAGGTGGGCGGCGTCGCCGAGCAGGGTGACTCCCGGCACCCGGTCCCACCGATGCCCGGTCGGCAGAGCGTACTGGGGGCGCAGGACCGGCGCCGTGTCGCCGTCGGTGATCAGCGCGGTGAGTTCCGGTGCCCAGCCATGCTGCCGGTCGCGCAACTGTACGCACGGGACGTGCCCGATCTGCCCACGCCTGAAGGAGCGGACCTGCTCCAGGTCCTGTGGTGTCCCTTCGACCATCCGATGATGCCCAGGACCAAGCTGTTCTGGCGATCGGCTGCCGCCGTCACCGACATCCTCGACACGCCGCCCGGCCCACCCGCGACGCAGTTCGACGGCTACGTGCCGGAACCGTGTCTGCTCCGCCCGGAGCAAGTCACCGAGTACCCGGACCACCTGGAGCTGAGCGAGGAACTCCGGGCACAGATCGAGAGCTGGAGCCCGTGGGAGATCGCCGAGGAAGGCGGGGAGTACGAGTCGTCCCCGGAAGGGCTCTACGACGACGCGTTGTCCGGCGCACCCGGCTGGAAGGTCGGCGGCTGGCCCCGCTGGGGTGCCACCGACCCGCGGCCGCGCCCCTGCCCCGAATGCGGCACCGAGATGGACGCTCTGCTGACCATCGCCTCATTCGAAAGGAATGGGGAGGAATGCCCCTGGTTCGCACACAGGGAACCGGAAGACCAACCGCCTGCCGGCTTCGACCCCGTGATGCCCAGTGCGGTCCAGATCGGCAGTGGCTACGCCCAGCAGCTCTATGTCTGCCCGGCCGCACCGGAACACCCCCACATCGAGTTGATGCACTAGGCCACTTCCATCGGATCATCTGATCGTTGGATGGTGTAAGGGTTAAGTGATGTGCAGTGGGCCCGGATTGAGGCGGCACCACCGATGACGACGTCGACGCGCAGGACCAGGCGGCGCACCCCGAGCCAGACAGCCGGCCTACGGGGCACTTCCACGTCACGTGGCAGAACGCCTGACATTCCCGTGGCAGACGACAGTTGCTGGCTTGGAATCAGGGCTGGGGCCCTGGGTCCGGTTGCTGGCCGAAGGGATCGTGGAGGAGTCGGCGGGCGAGCTCGGCGTACTTGACGGCGGTGGCCGGGGAGAGGTCGAAGAGCACGGTCAAGTGGAGGGGATCCGCACCGGTGGCGAGGGCCTCGCCCAGCACTCGGTCACTGCGGATGCGGGCCAGGCCGACCCCGTGGAGGGTGAGCTGCCGCTTGAGGAAGTAGTTGCTGACCGGGTGGGTGGTGCCGGCGGTCTGCTGGGAGACCAGCACGTGGCGGTTGAGGGTGCGTGGCCAGCGAGCCTTTCGCTCGGCGAGCCAGGCCCGCATGGCGGTGCGGATCAGGTTCCCCATCCGCTGAGGGTGGCCGTCGAGGGTAATGGTTCCGATGGTGAAGTCCAGGTGTTCGAGCAGCAGCCCGCGCATCGCTTTCCCTTGGCCATCTACATCGAGTCGGGCGCCGAGGCGGGGCGACACGCACCTTGAGGCCCCTGCCTTCGGCGGCGCCCTGTCACCTTCCTGGTGTCTCACCCCGGTCCGCCGTCCGCTGCCGACCCGCGCCGTCCTGCGGTGCCGCCCCGCGCGCGACCATGAACTGTGACAGCAAACCGGGCACCGCCTCGTCGGCGAAGCGCAGTCCTTCGGGCAGCAGCACGTCCTTCACGTGGTAGGCGCCACGTCCGCCGGCCGTCGTCGCCGTGACCCGGCACAGTCCCGACCGCCGGTGCCACGCCCACTGGCTGATCCGCCAGCCGATCACTCCGTCACGGCGCAGCGCAATGGTGCGGCGCTTGAGCGAACCGTGCCGGGTCACCAGGTGGCGTCCCGTGAGGCCGTGCCCGAGGCTGCGGTACGCGTCCACGGCGAAGCAACAGCCCCCCGCGCACACCACCAGCGCCGTCACCCAACCGACGTGAACCAGCACCGGCGCCAGCAGGACACCGAGCATCACCAGTATTCCGCCCGGCACGATGCCCACGAGGAACGCCAGGCGCAGCCGGCGGTGCAGCGCGTGCCGTGTGTGTGGCACCAGGCGGACCGCCGCGGTCGGATCCCGCTCCTCGCGCAGTACCGCTGCCGCCACCCGGTGCGCCTCCTCCATCGGGGCCGGAGGCAGGAGCGCGCTGCTGTTGCTTACGCTGATCTCCTCCTCGGCCGTTCCCGAGCCGGTGGCGATCGCGTACGTGAGCGCACCGCCGCCCCAGCGCAGCGACAGCGGCTCCGCGATCTCGACGCCGCGCAGTCGGGCCTCCTCCAGCGTCACCGACCGTGTGACGATCAGGCCCCGGACGGTCCGCAGCGTGCCGTGGGGCTCCCGGATCAGCCGGAAGCCCCACCACATCTCCACGAACATGCCGAGCGAGCCCACGATTCCGGCCAGCGCCACCGCGACCACTGTGAGCAGCACGACGGGCCACAGGTCCTCCAACGCGCTCAGCCACGTGATCAGCTTGGGGATCACGACGGTGTCGGGGTCGGCCCCGAGGACATCCAGGCCCTCGTACACGGCGCCCACGAAGGAGAGTCCGAGCAGGGGTACCGAAACCGACAGCGGCGCGTAGCGCAGCCAGCTCCAGTCGATGGCGGCCATCGTCTCCGGCTGCGGCGCCCCGGCCGCCATCGGGTGGCCGGGGCGACGCAGCAGTTCCTCGCGCAGCGCGTCGGATTCCTCGGCCGTCAGCGCGTCCAAGGTGAGGACCGCGCTCGTCGAGGTACTGATCCGGTGGCCCGTACCGACCTTGACGGCTGCTATCCCCAGGATGCGGTGCATCGGCTCCGCCGTCACGTCGACGCTGCGTACCCTCTGTCGAGGGATCGAGCGGTGGCTGCGCACCATCACGCCCGTCCTCAGCTCGATGCGCTCCGGCGTCAGCCGGTAGGACGTCTTGATCCAGCGCAGCACCTCGTAGCCGAGCACCCCCAGCACGGGTGCGGGTACGGAGACGTGCAGCCACCAGGGGGCGTCGCGCCACCACATGACCACGGATGCTGCCAGGATCACCAGCAGACACCAGATGCCGACCGCGGCGATGACACGCGGGTGGAGGCGCCGCCAGGCGACGTCGCCCTCGGCCCGGTCGACCTCGGCCCTCTCCACCTCGGCCGTCTCCACCTTGGCGGTGTCCTCCTCGGCCGTCTCCGCCTCGGCCGTGTCCGCGGGCAGCCTGGCCGCGTCGATCCCGTCGGCGCTCATGTCGCGTCGCCCGGCGTGGCTTGAGTGACCCTGGACAGCTCTTCGGCCAGGTCGCGGGCGAACGCCTGGTCCAGGCCGTCGATCTTGACGGGGCCGGCCGCCGAGGCGGTGGTGATGGTGACCGTCGCCAGCCTGAACATCTGCTGGAGCGGGCCGCGTACGGTGTCGACGGTCTGGACACGTGACAGCGGAGCGATCCGCCACTCCTGCCTCACCCACCCCGCGCGTGTGAACACCGCGTCGTCGGTGTGTTCCCAACGGTGCACCCGGTAGCGCCAGTAGGGCATCGTCAGGACCACCAGCAGGCCCGGTGCCCCGACCGCCGTGGCGGACAGCAGCAGCCAGGGACGGGCCGGTGTGATCAGCACGGCGAGGAGCACCAGCACGAAGACCGGCGGAAGCACCACGGCCACGGCCTGCGCCGCCCACCAGCCGATGGCACGACGCTCCACGCGACGGCTCGGTGGTCTCAGCGCGAGCTGGTCGTCGGTGGGTCCGCCGGGCGACGAGGACTGCTCGTCGGTGGAGGGTTCGGCCATCTTCAGCTCCGAAGAAGTCAGGTGGTCGGTCGACGGGGTTCGGGACGGCGGGACTCGGTCATACGGCCGCGCACGGCGCGCAGTTGGATGCATCGAAGCGTCGGCAGCCTATCCGTCACCGGTGGAGCGTTCCCGTCCAGGAAGGCGCAGCCGGTTCGAATCGAGCTGGGTTCCGGCCGAAAAGCCGACCGCAGCGGCACGCGGGCCACGGCTCCCGGGCGCTATCGGGCCGCACGGGATCCGCACGGCACCGGGCGTGCCCGACTTCGCGCAACGCTGAGCACGAGCGGGGAGCGGCCCGCCGGATCCCCGGTAGCAGATTCCGGCGCCGGCGCAGGCTGAACGCGCTTTCGCCGCCCGGGCCTGTCGAGCCGGGCGATCCCGGCCGCGGCTCGCGGCGAGACCGGCCGCCGTGCCGGTGGGTCCGGTGGGTCCGGTGGGTCCGGTGAGTCCGGTGCCGAACGGCATGCGGTGGGCTTGCGGTTTCGACCTTGATGGCAGGCGGTGGTGCACGTCGGGTCCGCGTGCCGCCGCCCTGTTCAGGGGGTGCGTCGGACGGGTTCCGCGCCGGTTTGGCCCAGGAAGTCGGTGAGTGCTTGAGCAAGCTGTTCGGGCTGGTCCTCGGGAATGAGGGTGGAGGAGTCGGTGATCTCGATGAGGCGGCCCTGCGGGTACAACTCGGCGAGCCGGGGGCCGTGCTCACGCGGCATCAACCGGTCCTCGGTCGCCCACACGACCAGAACCGGGCGGTCGAAGTCACGGAGTCGATCGCTCCAGGCGAGCAGGGTCTTGCGTTCGGGAGCCCCGGTGGCGAACTTGGCGAAGTCCCTGCGGATGGCGCTGCTGCGGGTGGCCGGGGCGAACCAGTCGTCCATGATCTCGTCGGGGACCCCGCGCAGGCTCATCCCGCCGTATCCACCCCGGTTGTGGCGGAAGGCGGGAACGCGCATGAGCCGCGTCAGGAGCCAGACGCCGCCGGGAATCCTGCACACCTGCGCCATGGCCTTGGCCGGCCCCGGGGGAAAGTTGTCGAAGGCCTCGCAGGCCACCAGCACAAGGCGGGCGATGCGCTGGTCCCGTCCTTCCGACACCAGGAACTGACCACCGCCCCAGTCGTTGAGGACGAGGGTCACCCGGTCCAGACCGAGTCGCTCGATGAACTCGCCCAGTAGCAGGGCGACACCGCGCTGGGAGAGGTCGGCGTCCGGGTTCATCGGCTGACGATGACCGCCCAGGGGCAGCGTGGGCAGGACGCAGCGGTATCCGTCCAGTAACGGGACCACCTTGCGCCACTGGGTCTCGTTCATCGGTAGACCGTGGGCGAGGACGAGCACGGGTCCTTCACCACCGGTGTCCTGGTAGTCGATCGGTCCGGACGACAACTCGATCCTCGGCATCCCAACCCCTCACTTGATAGATCGTTCTACTGTAATCTTGGCGGGGAAAGAGGTGGAAGGCAATGGGAGAGTCGAACACGCGAGCCCGAATCCAGGGGGCAGCCGCGGTGCTGTTCCGTCGACACGGCTACGCGGCCACCGGCCTGAAGCGGATCGCGGCGGAGGCAGACGCGCCGTTCGGCTCGATCTACCACTTCTTCCCCGGCGGCAAGCAGCAACTGGCCGAGGACATGATCCGCGTATCCGGAACCGAGTACGGGCGCATGGTCCTGGCCCTGCTGGACAGCGTGCCGGATCCGATGGACTCCCTAGTGCACGCGTTCGAGGCGGCTGCGGACGACCTCGCCGCGGCCGACTACGCCGACGCGTGCCCGATCGGGACGGTGGCACTGGAGGTCGCGAGCAGCAACGAGGTGCTGCGCATCGCCACGGCGGAGGTCTTCGCGGAATGGATCGACACGGCGGCGCAATGGTTCGGCCGTTGGGTTCCCGACCCGAGAACGGCGCAGTCCCTCGCCCAGTCGATGGTCATGATGCTGGAGGGTGCCTTCATGCTCAGCCGGGCCGCCCGAGATCCGGAACCACTGCGGGTGGCCGGCCGATCAATGGCCAACCTGATGCGCACAGCCATAACCGAGACCGGCGGGGAATGATCTCGAACAACACGGGACAGCCGTCAATCTGAGGACTGAACTCAGGACTGGCGCAGCCGGGGCTGGGGCTCTCGGGTGCATGATCAGGTTCAGCCGCGTGAACCGCACCAGGTGGCGGAACGCTCCGCGTGGTCGACGGAGTGGTCGGCGCCGACCTTCGCCGCCAGGTCGGGGCGCACCACCACGGCGTCGAGGGCTCGCCGGATCAACGGGCCCGGCGAACCGGTCAGTTGCCGGGCGAGGCCTACATGGTGGGGAAGTCACGGGCCCACGTTCACCGCCCGGAAGGCGCTTCCGCTGCTGGACGGTGAACGCCTCCATCCTCGTCATCGGCTCAAGCAACAGCGTGCGACCCAATGAGCACCTTGAGGTATACGGCGCTTCGAGGCCGCGGTGAGCAACCTCGTGCACAACTGGGCCCGGCAGTCGCGGGAGCGCCGATTCCGGGTCAACGTGATCAGTACGGGACCCACGCGGACCCCGGGCCTGGTGGGAGCCGCGGGGCCGGAACTCGACCGGTTCGCCGATGCCGTCGTGCACCTGGGGCGACTGGCCGACCCCCAGGAAATCGCCGAGGCCGCCCTCTTCCTGGCCTCCGACCCCTCATCATTCATCACCGGCGCCGAACTCTTCGCCAACGGCGGCTACACCAGGGCCTGAACCACCGTCGGCGGGGCACATCCGGAATCCTAGAAACCACGGAGCACACAACCGCCCGCGCGTGTGCCTCGCACGAGGCCCAGCGCCCCGGCACGCCCCGGCCCGATTTCGGTGTCGGGCCGGGGCGCTGGGCCAAGATCGGGGACTGCCACACCTCTGCGGTGAAAGCGGACGAAGGCGCTGGGCGGCGAAGGATTCACCACCCCGCCCCCCAATACCGCCGGGGCGTGCCCGGGGAGGGGGACATAGGCGCCGTACAAGAGCCGAGCGGACTTCGACGACCAGGCAGTGTCTTCCGGATCATGCCGGGGCCCTCGACCCCGCCCCTCGGGCCCTCACCCCGATCGGGGTGAGTTCAGGGGTGGTTCAGGGTGATCACCCATGATCGACAGGCGGTGCGCGGCGAAGGTTGGTCCAGCGTCGGGTACTGATCCGAGCGCCCGCCCCGTTCTCAGGAGCCACCGATGACCAAGAGTCCCCGCGCCGCCCGCCGTCTCACCGTCAGTTGCGTGGCGCTGGCCGCACTCGCCACCGGTCTGGCCGCCGCCCCCACGGCCTCGGCCGTGCCCGGCGTGACCGCCTCCCACAACTTCCGCGACACCCACGACGCGACCGCGGTCCGGGCATTGCTGGCCACCCTGCCGGACGGGGTGACGGACTCGGCCGTGGTGCGGGTGGCCGGCCGGGGCATGCGCGACCCGTACACCGGGACGGCCGGAGAGGTGGAGGCGGACGGACGCTTTCCGGTGGGCAGCGTGACCAAGGTCTTCACCAATGCCGTGGTGCTCCAGCTGGTCGCCGAGCACCGGATCGGCATCGACGAGCCTGTCCGTCGCCACCTGCCCGAGCTGCTCCCGGCGGACTACGCCGGCGTGACGGTACGCCAGCTCCTGGACCACACCAGTGACCTGCCCCGGCCGGTCCGGGTGCCGCTCGACCCCCGTGGAGTGGTGGAGGCCTCCTTCGCGGCGGACGCGGCGGGCCGTCCCGGCCGCGTCCCGGCCCCGGGAACCGTCCAGCAGTACAACGGGCTGAACAGCTTCGTCGCCGGGCTGCTCGTGGAGAAGGTCACCGGCCGCCCCTACGTCCATGAGCTCGACCGGCGGATCCTCCGCCCGCTGGCCCTGCGCAGCACCGGGCTCTCCGCGGACCCGGCCGTCGCTTGGGCCTGGTCGGAGGGCGGGCTGACGTCCACCCCTGGCGACCTCGACGCGTTGCTGAAGGCCCTGCTGGGAGGACGGCTCCTCCCTCCGGCCCAGCAGCGGCACCTCTTCGAGGTTCCCGCGGTCCCCGGCGCCCCCGAGAACACCAGCTGCCCCGCCGGCACGGCCTGCTTCAGTGCCGGCGGGCTGATGGGAATCGAGCTGAACGGAACGAAGATCTGGGGCAAGACCGGCTCCAGCGGCGGCTGGACGAGCGGCGTCTTCGCAAGCAGCGACGACCACCGCCGGACGGTCTACGCCCTGCGACCCAACCCGCTGGCCACCGCCCAACAGCAACGCACCCGTGTCGAGGAAGTGGTCAAGGCAGCCCTCACCAACCAGGGGTGTGTGATGTAGTGATCCGCAGCGATCTCCCGACGGGCCATCGGCCACATCGACGAGGGCCACGGCACCGTCCGCATCCGCCTCGGCGACGTCCCGGTCGCCCTGCCCGCACCCCTGGGAAAGCCGGCCCCGCAGCAGGTCGCCGTCCAGCGCAGTCATGCCGTCCTCGCCCGGACGACTTCCCCCTGGCTGTTCCCCGGCGGCCGGCCCGGCCCCCCGATCAGCACCTGGGCGTTGGGCGAACCGCTCCGCAAGCTCGGAATCCGCCTCGCCGAGCACCGCTCGACCGCCCTGTTCCAGCTCACCGCAGAACTGCCCGCCTGGAGCCGAGGTATGGCATCGTCCCACCCTTCGACGAGTTGCTGTCCCGCGCGCTGGCCGAGCCGGACATCGATCACGAGGTGTGGTGGGCGACGACCGACGCACTTCGGGAGCGTGGCGGCGCCGCCGTGTGGGACGCGGCCGCCGCCCTTCGTGATCGCCCCGATCCGCTGGAGCGGTACTTCGCCGCGGAGGTTCTCCGCATCATCGTGCTCTTCGACGAGAGCGACGAGGCACCGCTCGAAGGACCGCTCCTCGACCTGTTCCTGCCCTGGGTCACAAGCGAAACGGATCCTCGCGTGATCTGGTCGCTCACGGCCGGACTTGCCGACTCCATGGATCCGCGAGCCCAGGTGCCGCTTCCCGAACTCATGCGCCACGTCGACGGAAAGGCCCGGGTCAGGGCTCTCAGCGGGTTTTACAGTCGGATCGAGTCAGGGGATCCCGCGGCACTGGACGCCGCCATGAAGTGCACCAGGGACGAAGACCCAGAAGTCCGCCGGTATGCCTGCCTGATCCTCGGCACCGCGCCGGCACATGCCCGGAAGGTCTCGGACTCACTCGCCTCATGCCTCACCGACCCGGACGAAGGCGTACGGGTTCACGCGGCAGGACGGCTCGCACTGCGCGACGACCCGCGAGGCGAACACATCCTTCGCACCCTTGACCCCACCGATGAGGACTCCCCCTACCACTGGCTGCTCCACGACGTATCCCGCCACCGCCACGGCCGTTGAGCCCCCTGCCTGCAAGGTGGGCTGTGAACTCGCGCGCTCTCCTGTTTCGCGGGGCCGGGCGACACCGTGTGGATCTCCGAGATGTTCGGCTTCGTGGCGGACGGGGCTCTCACTCTCCGGACCCGGCCCCGACCGGCGGCTGCCGGAGGGCGCCGACCCCGGTCCTGCACGTGTCGGCGCCCGAGAGGAGGACACCCGTGAGCGCCTTCCGGCAGGGTTCGAGACCCTGTGCGAGCAGCGGGGCGAGTCAGTGCACCGGCCGCCAGTCGGGGCGGGCCTCGTCCAGGCGTGGGTGCAGCGGGTCCTCCCAGATCAGGCACCCGTACACGATGCCGGGGACGTGGGTGCCCCTCCAACCGGACAGCCCTTCGGTGAGCGCCCGGTTGACGGACTCCAGGTAGGCGGCGATCGACGGATACAGCGGCTCCTCCGTGAACAACCCCTCGTAGCTCCGCCACCTGCCGAGGCCGCCCGTCGACAGGTACAGGCCCGCGTCGGCCGCGTCGCTGTAGTTGCCGACAGCAGCCGCCCACTGCGCGCCTTCCCAATAGTCCTTGCCCCGAGGGTCGAGACCGGTCAGCCTCGGCCGGATCGACTGAGCGGGGGTGAGCAGCACTCCGTGCGGCAGGAACCGGCCGGTAGCCACCTCCCCCTCCTCGTCGTGCTCGTCGATGTCGACCTGCTGCACCCCGGCGGCCAATCCCCAAAGAGCAACCAGCTCGGAGGGAAGGCCGAAGCCGCAGCAGCGCCTGAGCCGCTCCTGCGCTTCCTCTATCTCCTCCGGGGAGGCCGCGGGCAGAATCGAGGCGTACGAGGTCGGAGCGTGCGCGCGCAGCCATTCGCTCAACTGCCGCCAGGCGACGGCCGTTCGATCCGTAAGGTCGGCGAGTTCGGTGTTCATCCTCGCGACCCTACGCAACGAGCCTGCGCCCTGCGCGAGGGAGACCCTGGCGCCGGTGTCGGGAACAGCATCGACTGGATCTCCGCGAGGGCGGTATGGGTACCGCCCTCTCAACCCGACATCACTCAAGAGCCCGCCCCCACGCTCTTTCGACACGGCCGCCGGGAGCCCGGACCTCCCGGACTTCCGGGGTCGCTGTCGAATCGAAGGCAGTCCCGGTCGGTCGCAGTGCCGGACCTCGGTGGGTCGTTCCACCGGACCGTCGCCGGCCGGGACAACGGGGACCGGGGGTGCGATGCCCCAGGGATTGCCGCCGGACCCACGCGCGGTGGTGTTGCACGAGCCCAAGGCGTGGCTGGTTCCGCCAGGCGGGTTGGAGAACTTCGGCCAGTCCTCGGTGTGCACGCGTGGGGGTGCCGGGGCCGAGTGGGAACTGCTCTGGCCGTTCCTGCGGACTGTGGAGCGTCAGGACGAGGATCTCTCGCGGCCTCTCCTGCTGTCCGCCTGGACTCCGAACTCGGTGATGACCCGCCACGGCACTTCTCAAGCCCTTTGCACGGCAGGAGCCGGACGGACGACGGCGCAGCACGCGAGTCCGATCAGGAGCATTGCGACGGGGAAGGCGAGGGCCGCTTGAGTGGTGCTGGTCGGGGTGTTTCCGAGGTGGGCCTGGAGGAGTGCGCCGGCGGCCGCGCTGCCGAAGGCCGCGCCGAGTTGCCGGGTGGAGTTGAACACTCCTGACGCGGCGCCGATCAGGGAGGGGTCCAGGCCTCGGGTGGCCATGCCGGCGAGCGGCGCGGAGACCAGCCCGATCCCGACGCCTGCGACGAGCAGCGGGGGCGTCAGTGTCCACAGGCCGACGCCAGGGTGCAGGAGCAGGGTGAGGGAGCCGATGCCGGCAGTCATGAACAGGAAGCCGAGGGCAGCGAGGAGGCGTGGGCTGGTGGTGTCGGACCGTTTTCCGGCGAGGCGGGCGCTCAGCGAGGAGAGGGCGAACATCGGGACGGTCGCGGCGCCCGCGAGGAGCGGGCTGTATCCGAGGTTGCTCTGCAGGTAGATCATCAGGGGTAGGAACATGCCGAGCATGGCTGCTCCCATGGCCCCGCCGGCCGTGGCGGCCGCCGAGAAGGAGTGGTTGCGGAAGAGCCCCAGTGGTATGAGCGGCTCGCGCGTGTTGCGGTGCTGCCACCATACGAACACCGTCAGGCACACGGCGCCGAAGGCCAGCACCGACGGGATCGTGACGGGTCCGGCGACGGTGCCCCAGTTGTAGGCCTCGCCGCTCTGGACACCGAAGACCAGCGCCGTCAGCCCCAGGCCGCTGAGCACGATGCCCCACAGGTCGAGCCGGTGGTCCTTGGCCGGCCGCCAGTCGGGCAGCAGACGGTGGGCGGCGATCCACCCCGCGATACCGACGGGTAGGTTGATCAGGAAGATGCCCCGCCAGCCGGTCCAGACGACGAGCAGCCCGCCCACCACCGGTCCCGCGGCCATCGCCGCGCCGCCGACCGCGCCGAACACCCCCAGCGCCCGACCCCGCCGCTCGGCGGGGAACAGGTGCACGATGAGCGACAGGACCGGTGGCGCGATCAGCGCCGCGGCCATGCCCTGAACGGCCCGGATGGCGATCAGCACCGGAGCGTTCGGGGCCAGCGCGCAGGCCAGTGAGGCCAAGGTGAATCCGGCCAGGCCGGTCAGGAAGAGCCGCTTGGGCCCGTACCGGTCGCCGAGCCGGCCCGCGAGGATCAGCGGAACCGCGTAGCAGAGGGCGTAGACGCTGTTGACCCAGGCAGCCTCGTTGAGCGAGGCCCCGAGGGACGTGCGGATGTCGGGCAGCGCCACGTTCACCACGGTGGCGTCCAGGCAGATCATGAAGAAGCTCACGCACAGTGCGTGCAGCGCAGCCTGGGGGCTCGCACACGAGCCGGAAGAAGAGGGGTTACGGAGCAGACGTCGCATTCTCGGTCGTGTCCTTCGGGTGCCCGCCCGGGCCGCGCATGATGCCGCGGGGAATCGAAGCGGGGAACGGAAGCCCTTCACGGGCGATGGCGTTCACACACACTTCGATCAGCATTGGGGGACTCCCTGGGAGCTCGACGCGACCGGACACCTCGGCCGGAACCTCTGCGAATCATTGCTTCCGGCCCTGCGGTACGGCGTCGTCCGGTCAGCTGATGCGCCGGACGACACCAAAGGTGCGCACCGGTCCGCACCAGGTGCGGTGCCGTCGCCGGCTGCTACCGCACTTCAGCCAGGCCGTGAAGCATGCGGCCCACGGGGCAAGCCCTCCGCTCCGGAGCCGCGCAGACCCCTACGACGGCCCCTCGTCCGGTGCACCCCGCCGACCGGCGAACCCCTCCACGACACGGCGCTGCCGGCTTTGTCCCCGTGGGTCGATCCGGCTTGCAGGCCCGTACAGACCATGTTCCCGGCGCCGCCAACGGATCCGGCCGCGGCCCGCCGGCACGTCCCGGCACCGTGCGTGGTCCACCCGGAGCGGGGGTATCGGGCCCAGCGCGCCCGAACTGTCGACACAGCACGCTCCCCTCGCCAACTCACGCGCTCACCCGCCAATTGGATGCTCAGGGGCCGTCAAGTGGTGGCGGAGCAGACGAGGATTCGGCCGTCGCGGGTTCCGATGAGGAGCCGGCCGGATGGGGTGACGGTGAGTGCCGTGGGGATTACGGACAGGTCTTCGAGGGTGAGGTGGTGTCGCCGGAGCACGGTGCCGTCGTCGAGGCTGAGGGCGACGATCTCGCCGTCGTCGTAGGCGGTGAAGACTGTGCTTGCGTCGGCGGTCAGCGCGGTTGCGGAGCGGTCGGCCCCCTCGTCCGGACTTCAGCTCGACCGTGGCCACCCAGGGGACTCCGCGGTGCGTACGCCGAGTGCTCTCCTGCTTCACGTAGGACAGGAACCAGGTGCGGCCGGCGTTCCGGACTCGCAGGGCGGTCCCGCCGTTGACGGGTACACCCTGGACCCAGTACCCGGCGGGGGCGAGGGCCGGATCGCCGTCCGCCGCACGCGACAGCGATACAAAGCCGGACGGTGCGACCTGGTCCACTTGTGCACCGTTCGCCAGCGAAAACCGGACCACCGACGGTGGGTGCTGGCTGTGTCTTTCTGGGACCAGGGAGACCCAGGCTGAGTCCTCGTCCCGGGTCACGGCGATCTCTCGGCCCCCTTCTTCGCCCGTGACGGCCCATGCCCGTTCCCCCGACGGAAGCCAGCACTCCAACTGCACTCCGCCGAGCGTGGCGAGGATACGGCCGTCCGCGAGCTCTTCCACTGCCTGAACAGCGAGACGGGGATCCCAGTCAGGGCCCAGCTCGGTCAGCAGCCGATGTGCGGCCGCCCTGCCATCGGGAAACCTGCCACGTCCCCAAGCAGTGTCAGAAACGGAATGTGCCGAGGTCACGAACCGTGTCAGCCAGGGCGCGGATGAGGTCGTTCTCGGCTTCGGTCTGCCATACCAGGGCGAAGGACATGACCTGCAGGTCAGGGATGGGAAGCCACCGGAGGTTGGCCATCCCCCAGTACTTGGTGACGTGGCTCGGGAAGCCGTGGATGATCTCGCCCATGCTGACCAGGTTGATCAGCTCGTCGGCGGTGGTCACAGGCTTGATTCGTTGGATGGTCCGACCTTGTGGGGTGTGGAAGGGCAGGTAGCTGTCCTCCCAGTAGTCGACCATGCCGGGCGCTGTGGCGTGCGGGAAGTCGGCGAACGTCTCCAGTCGTACGTGGTCCCGTTCTGCAAGCTCGTGACCGGCTGTCACGGCCAGGATCCGCGAGTCTGTGCACAGGACCGGGCCCACGGTGAAGTCCGGTTCGTCCACGGGCAGCCACACGACGATGACGTCCATGTCCCCGGCACGAAGCCGGCCGAACGCATCGACGAAGGGTGCGGGACGGATCTGGAGTTCCCACTCGGGGTGCCGCGTTCGGAATGCCTTCCAGTAGGAGTGCAGGTCGAAGACGTTGAAGGGCAGCATGCCGACGCGGAGTTGCGCGGTGATGCCGCGTGCGGCCAGCCGGGCCCGCTCCAGGGAATCGTTCAGCCCCGAGTAGACCGGTCGCAGATCGTCACGAAACTGCCGGCCGATCTCGGTCAGGGTCACGGTGCGGCTGGTGCGAGTGAACAGTTCGGCACCGATGCGCCGCTCCTGCTTCTTGATCGCCTGGCTGACACGTGCCTGGGAAACGCGCAGGCGCTCCGCTGTCCGGCCGAAATGGAGCTCTTCCGCCAGCACCAGGAAAATCTCGATGTCCCGCAGCTCCACCGGCCCCCCGGTTCTCCGACGATAACCCTGCGGTTATCGAACAGGGCGGAAGTTTACATTGATCATCCTCGGGACTCGCCAGAGGGTTGAGCCATGCGATCCGAGCGCCGGAACCGAGAAGCCCCACGCCACCAGAACTGCGACGCCGTGCCGTGCCGGCACCTCTCGGAGCCGACTGCGGGCAAAGCGATCGACCTGACCGTGATGTGGGTGGCGCACGGGGCACTGCGCCGAGAACTGGCCCATCTCGACCGGGTCACCACTGCCGTCGACCATGACGCAGGGCGCGTGCTGGTCCGTGCCACCGGATGGAGGCTGCTCAAACAGGCTCTCCACGCCCATCACAAGGCCGAGGACGACGTGCTGTGGCCCACGCTGCGCCGAAGCCTCGCCGACCGGCCGAAGGAACTGGCTCTCTTGGAGGTGCTGGAAGCCGAACACGCCATCATCCGGTCGGTCATCGAGGCGATAGACGCTGCCCTGGCCGATCCACAACCAGACCCACTGCGGTTGGGTGACTTGGTGGACACACTGGTCACAGGCCTTGCCGGGCACCTCGACCACGAGGAGGCAGCTGCCCTGCCTCTGATCCAGGGATCATTGACGGCCGAACAGTGGCGCCGGTTCGGCCACGTTCATGCCCGGTACATCGCCCGTCACGCGAGGGATTTGCTGCCCTGGCTGCTGGCCGGAGCCGACGAACCCACACGGACGGAACTGCTCGCGTGTCTCCCCGCCGCCACACGCTCTGCTTTCACCGACGAGTGGCTGCCCGCCTACCTGTCATCGGATCGCTGGGGAACCGACCGCGCGTGCTCTTGACATCGGCCTCGACCCGGCAGACAGGCACCTTCGCTCTCACTCATGCGGCTCTCCTTTCGCCGCACTCATCGAAATGGAACTGAGATCATGAACAGCAACACGCACGTGATGGTCATCGGTGGCGGATACGCGGGGGTGATGGCGGCCAACCGTCTCACCGGGCGCGACGACGTGACGGTGACACTGGTCAACCCGCGCCCCTCGTTCGTCCACCGCATCCGCCTGCACCAGCTGCTGGCCGAAACCGACAGCGCGGTCGTCGAGTACGGAGAAGTCCTCACGGAGCGCGCCTCCTTGCTGGTCGACACCGTGACCCGGGTCGACGCAGCCGCGCGCAGAGTGGAGTTGGCGTCGGGCGAGAGCCTCGACTACGACTACCTGATCTACGCGGTCGGCAGCTGCAGCGCCGCCCCCACCGTGCCCGGAGCCGACGAGTACGCCTACCCGATCGCCACCCTTGAGGATGCGCAGAGACTCCGCCCGGTGCTCGACGCCGCGCCCGCGGGATCCGCGGTGACGGTCGTGGGCGCCGGTCCGACGGGCATCGAGACCGCCGCCGAGCTGGCGGAGGCGGGGCGTTCGGTGACCCTGGTGTGCGGCGGGGTGCTCGGCCCATACCTGCACGCCCGGGGACGGCGCTCGGTCACCCGGCGGCTCGCCCGCCTCGGAGTCAACGTGCTCGAAGGCCCGGACACGAAGGTGACGGCCGTGAGCGAAGGCGCCGTACAGCTCAGCGGCGGACTCACGCTGCCGAGCGAGGTAACCCTCTGGACCGTCGGCTTCGGCGTGCCGGACCTGGCAGCGCGCAGCGGCCTGAGCACCGATGCGCTGGGACGACTGCTGACGGACGAAACCCTGACCAGCGTGGACGACGACCGCATCGTCGCGGCCGGCGATTCGGCGACGCCGTCGGCCCTGTCACCGCGAATGAGCTGCCAAGCCGCCATGCCGATGGGCGCCCGGGCCGCCGACACGGTGCTCAGCCGGATCGGGGGCGAACAGCCCGCCACGTTCAACCAGGTCTTCGGCGCCCAGTGCATCAGCCTGGGCCGGCGTGCGGGGATCTTCCAGTTCGCCGACCGGTTCGACGACGCGGTGTGGTTCAACATCGCCGGTCGCCCCGGCGCAAAGCTCAAGGAGCTCGTCTGCAAGGTCGTCGTCAAGCACCTCGCCGACGAGGCGGGCGAGCCCGGCTCCTACAAGCTGCACCTCAAGACGCGTGGCGGCACCCGCCGCCAACTGGTCCAGGAGAGAGGGGTCGATACTCTGACCGCCCCCGAGCGGGTGCTCTAGCGGTACAGCTGTTTGCGGGGACGCAGTCGCTTTGCTGAGTCCAGGTCACCGGCGCCGTGGCCGGGGGTGCCGTGGCCGGGGGTGCGAACTGCCCGCGGCCGAAAAGGGCAGCCGCACAGCCGGGGTCCGAGGTCACCGTGGATGTGGGCCGGACGTCCGCGAGAGGGTGAGGCCAGGGCTGGTTCGAAAATCGCTCAACTCGCATGGAACGTTTGGCCCGTCGGCCTCCTCCTCGATGTGTCGGTTCTTTCCGAAGTCGCCACACCCAGGAGCACCTCATGGTCGATATCACCACCCCGCGTGCCGAACGGGCCCACATCGTTCGTCGTGTGCGACAGGCCGTCGTCACCCGTCGCGCCGGGCAGGCTCTCGCCGGCCTCCTCGGCGCCGACGGTCTGGCCCATCTGTACTGGGCCACCGGCGCGACCTGGCCCGCCGGTGACAGCCGGACCCTGTCCTTGGCGGTCCTGGGGAGGGAGGTGCCGTTCAGCGCACCGATCGTCCTGCCTCTGGCCGCGGTCCTGTTCACCGCCTCGGTGGCGGTGGGACTGCGCGCGTACGGGCGGGGCGGGAGGCAGGCGGCGTTGGTCACCGCCGCGGTCCTCGCGGTTCTGGGCATACGCGCCCTGGCGGGGATCGGCTGGGCCCTCGGTCTGGAGGTCGGCATCGAAGCCGCCGGACCGGCCTTCCATCGACTGAACCTGCTCCTGTACACCCCGCTATGCCTGGGCTTCGCCTGGACGGCCCTGCGCCTCCTGAGGGGGCCCCACCCGGAGAAGGCCTGCCCATGAGCACCGAACGCATGCAACGGGGCGTGATGTTGGCCCGCAGGGCCCGCCTCGGGGACACCCTCGCCCTGCACGAACTCCTCGATCACCTCACTCCGTACGTGGCCCGGATCTGCGAGCCGATCGCCTTGGCCGACGGACCGGACGCAACGCAGGAGGCCCTGGTGGCCGTCTTCACTTCCCTGCGCTCCCTCAAGGACCCCCAGGCTCTGTACGGGTGGGTTCGGACCATCGCGGTGCGCGAGGCCGTCCGCACCGCCCGTCGGGCGGCCCGGACGCAGCCCGCGGACCTGCCCGAGGTACCTCAGCGGGGGGATCCGCAGTTGGCCGTCGACATCGCCGACGTCCTGACCCGGCTTTCCCCGGAGCACCGGGCGGTACTGGTCCTGAGGGATGTGGAGGGCTTGGACGAGGAGTCCGCGGCGGCGCTCCTCGCCATCGCGCCCGGCACCGCCAAGTCCCGGCTCAGCCGGGCTCGTTCCAGCTTCCGGAAGGCGTGGTCCTCATGACGTACCAATACCCCGGTGATTCCGTGCGTCGGCTGCGCGTCATGGCGGCGGGCGTACCCGGCGCCCATGTGGTGGAACGGGTACTGCCTGCCCCCGTGGAAACCGTGTGGTCGGTGATGGGCGACCTGCAAGGCGGATTCGGAGCCTTCCAACCGGACATGCGCCACGTGCGGGTGGTCCGGGTACACGGGGACCGGGTGGAAGCACTCGCTCGCAGCCGCCACGGCTTCC
Organism: Streptomyces sp. NPDC057939; assembly: GCF_042887545.1. Lineage (NCBI taxonomy): Bacteria > Bacillati > Actinomycetota > Actinomycetes > Kitasatosporales > Streptomycetaceae > Streptomyces > Streptomyces sp. NPDC057939. The sequence continues at coordinate 23,075 of NZ_JBHVPG010000050.1, read as the reverse complement.
GAGCCCGCCTGCGGGGCTTCAGCCGCCCGGGCTGGTGCTGGCTCCAAAGCCGATTCCTCATCATAGGAATGGCAGCCGCCCCGGAACCCGGCGGCGGCACCCGGATCGCCCTGACCGGCGGCGTACGAGTCCCCGGCCGCGCCGCGATCATCCCGTTCGGAACCCGCCACGAACTGGAAAAGGCGGCGAGCAAGCTGGAGACCCTTCTGGACCATCCAGGAGACAGGAAATGATCCACCACCCGCAGGCCCGGCAGGAGCCCGGAACCGCCACAACCTGCGTCCCCGACCGCCCGTCCGCCCGTCCGCCCGCGACCGAGGCCATCGTGCTCGGCATCCATGATGAGGCCGGGCCGGGGCCGTACCCAGTCGTGTCGTTCGTAGGCCGTCAGAAGATGGTCGTGCCGGTGATGATGACGGCGAGGATGACAAGGACGAGCAGCATGAGGGAGGTCCGGCCGGTGAGGGCCCGATACCGCTTCGCGTACCCGGCCTCGTGCTGGGCTGTGTCTGCTTCCACACGCGGGTCCGGCACCCAGCCGGGCGCGCGCCGCTCCTCCAACAAGGCTCGCAAGGCCGCCGCCTCACGTGAAAGTCGCTCGTCACCGAGTTCGGTGGAGTCCAAGTTCGGCAGGAGCACGCGCCGGCCGTCCGAACGGTAGGCGTATACGACCCTAGCCGTGGCACGCTCCCCCACCGGGGGCAAGGGCGGCGCGACGATACGGATGTCGTAGATGTTGGCCCAGTCGAGGCGACGCGTGCGCACGCCCGCGCGCAGGAAGATGCCATCGGCGTCGACGTTCGTGAAGGTTCGCGGCGCCACGCAGAGAGCAAGGACGTAAACCGCCGCGCAGACGATGGTGGTCGTTGTCTGCAGCCAGAGCGGAAGGGGCTCAACCCACGTCCTCAAAAGGACAGGGGCGATCCCCAGGCCGGCGAGGCACGCGACGGTCACCGTCTTGCGGGTGGTGGCCGAAAACTGCGTGGCAGTGATACTTCGTGCACGGCTCCCCCTGAAACGCCGAGATGGATCTTGACCCGCCCCATAACCGCAGCCGCAGCCCTTCGCCCGCGGTGGGAAGTGGGGTGGGGGTAAGGCCAGACCAGACTGGTTGATCGGCCCGAGCGAACGCCGCCTCGCCCAAGAGCGACTCCTGCGGGAGCTGGGTACGCGAACCAGTCGAACTGAGTACGTACGCCCATGCCGAGACCACAGCGCGGGCGTGCAATGGGGGGCATGAGAACGACTTCCACCTGGTAGCTCCGCCCGTGCGCTCCCAGCACTCGCTGTGGTGGGCGGCTCCGGCCCTGTTCACCGCGACGGCCGTAGCGGGCGGAGCATGGGGGTACCGGTCCTCCCCGTTCATCCGCAGTGTCGCGTGGCTGGCCTTGCCGTACCTGATTCCCCTGGCCCTGGTGGCCGCCTCCTGGCGACTCTCGTCCCACCGGAACACACGGACCAGCGGTTGGGTCGTGGGCGGGGGCGGCGCCTTGATCGCCCTGATCTAATCCCACCTGGTCACCTTCGTCCTCTACGCGCTCGCGCTCCTCGGGAGCGGGCGGTAGGTGACGTTCGGGTGGGATGAATCGCCGCTGTCGACTCCGACGAGACGCCGACACCGCGATCACCGCGATCCAGTCGTCCGTACGCCCTCCGCCGCCCCGGGGCCGGTCTGCTTCCAGATGCGCAGGGACTTCACCGGACGCGCCCGACCCCTTCCGAGGCGAAGGCCGCGTCGCACGGCTCATTGCTCAGGGGTGGGTGGTTTCAGCCTCCGCCTTGGAAGGCCCACAGCACACCCGCTGGACTCCGCTCGGTGCAGCCCACCCCACCCGGAGCGGGAACCCATGCACTGGGTGCTCCATCGGGTGGAGTTTCGGCGTCGAGCTGGCGGTGCGCTGAAGCTCCCCGCCACCCACAACGGGCGATTCAGGGGCGGAGGCATCTCGGAAGGCTGCGCGGTCAGCGCCGGCCGCCGCCGATGCGGCGGTCGTCGGCCAGTGCGGTGAGCGGGCCGAACTCGCAGGCAAGCTGGTTCCACGTCAGAACCTCGCCACAGCGGGCCGGGAACTCCTTCGGGTTGAACTCGGGCATGGTCCAGGTGCCAGTGCCCCGGTCCCGCAGCCACAGGTCCCCGTCACCGTCGACCACAGTCGGCGGGACCGGTACGGGCTCGGCCTGATCGGTGGGCTCCCAGGTGACCCGGCCCGGGTGGGAAACACGGCGCAGCTCGGTGGTGGCCAGCCGCGCGGCCAAGTCACGGACGGACTCGTCGGCGTCCTTGACCGACGCGAGTCGGAATGCGTCGTCAAGTACGGGCAGGGCTGGATTCTTGCTGCGCTTTGAACTCATACGCCGACTACCTCCGGTGGGGGGCGTCACATCCGTCATGGCACCCCATAGGAGGAACACGGTATCCGAGGCGGGGGCCGGGCCGGCACGACCACTGTCCAGGGGAGGCTCCCGCATACCAGGCGGTGGGGCCGGTCAGGCCATCGCCGAGCGCACCCGGACCACCGCCCACATCACCACCACCGACGCGATCCTCCGCGCCGCCCTGCACACACCCTCCACGCACACCCCTGAGACCTCGAGGGCCAGGGCCGGGCTTCACACGCGGTCTCCTCGTTCCCCCGAACGGATCGAGTCTCCTCGTACACCTCCCCACGCAGGATCCCTTGCGCCATCCCGGCGATCACGTCATGCCTGGTCAGCTCACCGACCGTGGGCTCGGGACAGCCGGCCGGCAGCGCACGGGAGCGGCCCGGGGGGAAGTTCCCGCCTCCGGGGCCGCTCCGCGTTCGGTCAGGCCTTCGGGCAGTGCCGAAAGGCCGGCGAGCACGACCTCAGCCTGTGCGTGCTCCGCGGCGATCCGCTCACCAGCCGGAGTCCGCTGAGCAGATGTCCGTCCTCGCGTCCGGTTCGCGGCCGGTCGAATCGGCCGGCTACCGGGCTGCTCGCGGGAAGAATACGACCACGGAGTGATCACGACGTGTGGGTCCAGGAGGGCCGGCAGGTCCTTCCGGTGTCCGAGCCCGGCGACGCGGTCCGGGCGGTCCGGGTGGACATCGGATGGTCGACATCGCCGCCTAGGTGGACCCAGGAGGCCGGCGCGGACGAGTGACTGGCGGTCGCCGCCGTCACCCGGGGCCGGCAGCGCGGCATCGGCATGCCCAGGGCCCGGGTGGACCGAGCCGGAGAAGGAGCGGGCGCAGCGGGGCAGACGTCAGGGGATCCGGTGTGGTCGTGGCTCTGTGGCTGAAGCCCGCACCACGCGCGCATCTTTCATCAGGTGCTCGGCGCGCGGCCGTGGTCAGCCGGCCACGGCCTCGATCAGGTGGTACGGGGCTGCCTCCGCGAGCGGGGTGATCGATGTGACGCGCAGGGCCGCCCGGCGGCACAACTCCTCGAAGTCCGCACGGGTGCGTTCCCTGCCGCCGACGTTCACCATCATGTTGAGATCGCTCAGGTAGGTTCCCGCGTCCTGCGTTCCGACGACCTCCGGAAGTACGGGCTCCACGATCAGGACGACGCCGCCGGGCGGCAGCACCTCGCGGCAGTGGCGCAGGATCGTGACCGCCTGGGCGTCCGTCCAGTCGTGCAGGACGCTCTTCACGAGGTACACGTCCGAGCCTTGCGGAACCGACTGGAAGAAGTCCCCGGCCATGAGGGAGCAGCGTTCCTCCAGTCCGTGCCGCGTCAGTGTCTCCGCGGCCTGCGCGATGCCGTCGACCGTATCGAAGACGACGCCGGCGAGCATCGGGTGCGCTTCGAGGACGGCGGCCAGGAGGGTTCCGCTGCCTCCGCCGACGTCCGTGACCGAGGCGAACCTGCTGAAGTCGTAGGCCCGCGGCAGCGCGGCGGCGGTCTCGGAGGCGACCTGACTCATTGCCGCGTTGAAGTCCGCGGAGAGCGCGGGGTGCCGGGCGAGATGGCTGAAGAAGTCCGTGCCGAAGACGGAATCGAACGCGGTCTCCCCAGTACGGACACTGCTGTCCAGGTGCTCCCAGGCGCCCACGATCGCCGGATCGGTGAACATGCGGACGAACGACACGAGGGAGTCGGGGTGGCCGGTGCCGAGCAGCGCGCCGGCCGGGGTCACCGAGAACGTGTCGGGGGTGTGTTCCGCGAGCAGGCCGAGCGCGGCCAGGGCGCGCAGCAGGCGCGTCATGGGCTGATGTACGGTCCCGGCTCGGGCGGCCACCTCGGCAGCCGCGCACGGCCCGTCTCCGATCAGTTCCACGACGTCCAGTCGGACCGCGGCGCGCAGGGTGTGCGCGGCCATGCTCCCGAACGCGAGCCGGACGACGAGCTCCCGGCCTGCCGCCGTCCGTGCGGCTCGGACCTCAGTGTTCATCACAGGTCTTGCTTCCTTCCTTCGATTCGACCGATCACCGACCGGTCCGGGTACTGACGGTCAGGGCGCGGTGGACGCGGTCAGGCCGGCCAGTGCACCGGGCGTGCACCCGGCGAGGGCCTGGACGTCACGGTGTAGATGGGGCTGGTCGGCATATCCACATGCCATGGCGACGTCGCCGGCGCGCTCGCCGGCGCGCAGCGCCCGGGCGGCGTGGTCGAAGCGGACCAGCATGGCGGCGCGCTTGGGGGTCAGGCCGACCTGGGAGCTGAACCTGGCCCGGAGTCTCTTGCGGCTCCATCCGCAGGACGCGGCGAGGTCGCCGACCCGCACTCGGCCCCGGCCGGCCACGATGGTGTCCCATGCTGCGGCGACCTCGGCCGCCATGGGCGGGGCCTCTGCGGCCCTCCGTCGGAGGAATCCGTCCGTGAGTGCGAGGCGTTCCTGCCAGGGTGTGGTGTCGGCCAACTGTTCGCGCAACAAGCGGGCGTGCCGCCCCCAGAGGTCCTCGAGTCCGGTGATGGAGCCGTCCAGTTCGAGCGGGGAAACACCCAGTAGGCCGTAGGCGGCCCGGGGTGACAAGGCCACCTCGACGCATTCGACGCGCTCGCCGTGGATACGGGCCGGACCTGGCAACAGGGAGGCGACGAGACCTCTCAGTGCCCGATGTCCGGAGGCGTTCTCCACCGTGACCGGGTCGGCTCCGAGCCCTATGACGACGATCACGGCGGGCTGCGGCAGCACCCGCATGTCCAACCTGCCGGCCGTAAGGTCCCGGAACCCGGCCATCCGTACGCCGTCGAGAGAGGTTCCGCCCAGAGGGCGGGCGACCTCCCAGCCGTCGTCAGCAGTGTGCTCCGGGGGTGTGTCCCCCGCGTCTTCTCCGGGCATGCCCCCAGAGTCGCCGACGTCGCGGGCCGTTGTCTTGGACGAAAGTTCCGCGGCGGTGTGTGCGGTCGGGCCGGTGGGGTCTGGGCGGGGGGTGTGGGGTTGGTGGTCAGGGAGTGCGGGAGCGCATCCACGAGACGGCCGACTCGCGCGGGCGGTCGCATGCTGTCCGCATACCGATCACGCCCGGCGCCGGATGAGCGGGCCGCGTCATCATGAGCGCATGACTGACACCGAGGACAAGCTCGCGCACACCGACTCAGCGGCGATCGCCCTGCTCAAGGAGATGGGCGCGGAGACCACAAAGCACTCGGGAGGTACGCTCCTGACCCACCTGCTTCGCGTCGAGGCCTTGGTCGCCGCGTGGGGCGGACGGCCGGCGCTCCGGACCGCGGCACTGTGCCACGCCTTCTACGGCACCGACGGGCTGCCCCTGATACTCCTGGAACTCTCCGAGCGGGCACGCCTCATCGAGGCGATCGGCAAGGAGGCCGAGGAGCTCGTGTATTTCTACGCGAGCTGCGACCGCAAGGCCACCTACCCCGGCCTCGCCTCATCGGACGACGCGTCGGTGGTCTTCCGGGACCGGTTCACGGGCGAGGAGTTCACTCCGTCCCCTCAGCAGCGCCGCGACTTCGCCGAACTCACGGCGGCCAACGAGCTGGACCTGGCCAAGGTGAACGCGTCCTTCCGCGAGCGCAACGGGGACGGTCTGCTCGAACTGTTCACCCGCTGGTCCCCCCTGCTGTCGGAGGCGGCACGCCGCGATGTGACCATCGTGCTCGGCTGAACCGCACCGGCGCCGCCCGCCACCGCCTGCCGCACCACGCGGTCAAGTGGCCATCCCGCTTTGCGCAACCCCGTCTCGTCAGTTCCCTTACCGAGGGTCGTGCGGGGCGATTCGACGAGCGTGTTCGACGAGCGTGCGGGCCCACCAGCACGTGACCGGGCCCCGAAAGGGGGCCCGGACCGAGCGGTTCCGATGGTTTCCGCCTGCGGTTCGCCGCCGACCGCCGGCGCGTGAATTCGTCATGCTGAGAAATCTGCGGCACCGCGGTCGCACGGCCGTCCTTCAGCCGGCTTCAGGCGGTCCGATCCCCAGCGCTGTGACGAGTTGCCGGATCTCCTCCCGAAAGAGCTTGTCCGGGTTGACGGTCTGTCGGCTCAGATGCCCGTAGACCTCCAGCGACACCGTGCCGTGCAGGTGTCCCCAGATGCGCAGGGCGAGCGCCACACCGGCCGGCGGCAGTTCGCTGAACAGCGGCCGCACCTTCTCCAGCAGTCCGGCGTCGAAGTCGCTCCACTCGAAAGCACTGCCCGCGTAGAGGGCCTCGGCGTCCGGCCACGCAGCGTCCGCGAGTCCGGCCAGTCCGACGCACACCCGCCGCGCGGCCTCGGGCGCCGCACCGCCCTCCGGCGCCCGATAACCCGGCACGGGGTCCCCGTAGATCAGTCGGAAGCCTTCGGGATTCGCCAGTGCCCAGCCCCGGAAGGCGTCGGCCCAGGCCTGGATCCGTACGGCCGCGCCGTGCCCGTCGGTCGCCGCCCAGGCGCCGTCCACGGTGTCGGCGAGCCCGGTGTAGACGTCGCCGATGAGGCTGGTGACCAGTTCGTCGCGCGTCGCGAAGTAGCCGTAGATGGCGTTCGCGGTCATACCCATGTCCCGCGCGATGGCCCGCAGGGTGATGGCGTCCGGCCCGCCCGAGGCCATCAACGCCAACGCCACGCTCTTGATCTCCGCGGTCGTCTCGGCCCGAAGCCGTTCCCGCCTGTCTGTTCTCACCACCAGACAACTCTACCCCGCACAGAAACTTCACGCCGTATAGTTACCGCACGCCGTACAGGCTCATTGGAAGTCAACGCACCAGGGGGACAGCCATGTTCATCGGAGTCATAGGAGCCACCGGAACCATCGGCAGCCGCGTCGTCACGGAGGCACTCGCCCGGGGCCACCACGTCCGCGCTTTCACCCGCGACGCGTCGCACGTGGACGACGGGCGTCCGAACATCACCTGGTCCACGGTCGACGTACTCGACCCGGACGCCGTCGCAGCGGTACTCCCCGGTCTCGACGTCCTGATCAGCGCCTTCCAACCGGGCAACGCCGCCCGCGACCTGGCCGATACGATCGAACGCTCGATCGCGGACCCGACCTCGTACGCCGCAGCGGCACGCTCCCTCCTCAAGGCCTTGGACACCCACCCCCGCACCCGTCTCATCGTCATCGGGGGCGCCGGCAGCCTGGAGGTCGCACCGGGCGTGGTCCGCGCCGATTCGGACGCCCTCCTCCACCCCACCCTCGACCAAGTCGGCCTCCCCCGCGCATACGCGGCGGCGGTCCGCGGCCATCACGAGGCCCTCCGCGTGCTGCAGACCTCGAACCGCCTGTGGACGTACTTCAGCCCGGCCGAGTCCATCACCCCGGGCGAGCGCACGGCGCGTTTCCGCATCGGAGGCGACCAGCCCGTCCAGGACTCCGACGGACGCAGCCACATCTCGGCGGAGGACGCGGCGGTGGCCCTGCTGGACGAATCCGAACTGCCCCGCTTCGTCCAGCGCCGATTCACGATCGGCTACTGACGAACCCCCGGCGAGGTCCCCGCGGCCGTAGGACCGGACACACCTGACGTAACTGACGCACCTGACGCACCTGGGCCGGCTCGGCCGGAGCGGGCCCGCACCACATCCCCTACAAGTCGTGGCGGTCATGGAACCCTCGAACTTTCCCGAACCCGACGTACGTCTGGCGCGCCTCGCGAGCGCAGTCGCTCTGCCGCCCACATGGCCTCCGACCGATGCGTTCCTCGGCGACCTCGCGCAGCGAACCGGGCTGCGCGTCCACGACCTCCTGCTCATCGCGGACCTCCCCGTACCAGCGACCGCGTGGCTCTTCGACGGGACGGCCGGCGCTTCCGGTTCCCTGGTTTCACGCTCCCTCGCCCTGACCGCGTCCGACAGGCAGTTGCTGCGCACCCGTGCTCGCTCCCTGACCGCGCCGGCGGGAACACTCGCTCCTTGGCAGCCCCGACCGTACGAGCGGTACCCACCGGGTTTCGGCTCGCTCCTCCTTCGGATGTTCGCGCTCCGTAACCTGAACTGGTTGGGGACGGCCAAGGCCATGTGCCTGATGTCAGGCGTGTGCAAGGCGGCCTCGACCGTCGGCGCGGTGGGACGAGGCGCGAAGCAGCTCGATCCGGAGATCGTCGAAGGCTTCGCCGCGACACTCGGCGTACCCGTCGCCGTGCTGGCCGCGCTGACCGGAATCCGCCTGCCGGGTGACCCTCGGCAGCCCGCGCCCGAGGTGGTCGACACTGCCTCGCTGATCTGGGAGGTCCGGCATCTGACCCGGGACCAGGAGGGGGAGCTCACCGAGTACGCGGAGGCGCTGAGCAGAAGGTGAGTCCATCCGGTTCGGAAACCCGGCCGCGCTTGAAGAAGGGATCGAGGACGAGCGCGCAACCGGTTCAGCCGCTTCCGCGGTCGCGCGCGCGGGCTGCGACGGCTGCGATCGTCATCCGGCGGTCGGGCCTCGGTGGCCGGCGGTCGTGGCGGGGGTGGCGGCGCTGTTCAGGCAGTGGTCGAGGAGCGCGTGCATGCGGGTACCGGGCAGCGACGGGTTGGCGGCGGCTCCCTCCGCGGTGCGGGGGTCGGCGAGCAGGGATTCCAGCGTTTCCGGTGCCAGGCTCGGGTTGGCGGCGGCTGCCCGGCACACCGTTGCATCAGGGTCCTGCAACGGGGGTTCGGCCAGGCCGGGATCGGCTGCGGCCAGGGCGCGCACCTCGGGGTCCGGGTGGGTGATGAGGTGGGTCAGGCCGGTGCGGGGAAACGTGGGCAGAGTCAGCAGGTGCGGCCGATGGGCCGGGCGGGTGGCGAAGACGTCCAGGAGGAGGTGTGGCGGGGCCTGGGGGTGGTGGCAGGCCAACCGGATGCGCACCTCCTCGTCTTCGTCCCGCGCAAGGGTTTCGACGAGTTCCGCGGGCAGGCCGGGCCGGCTCGCCGCAACTTGACGGAGCACCGGTTCCTCGGACACCGCGCAGGCGGCGAACCAGTCGGGCGACGGCTCGTCGTCCGCCTCGGTGATCGGGCAGGTGCAGTTCGGACCGTGCCCGATCACCGCGTGGATGGCTCCGTGCTCGGCCCAGGTGCGAGGGAAGGGATGGAGGCGGGCGCGCATCCGCACGTTCTCATCGGGGTCCTGACCCAGCGCGGTGACCAGGTCGGGTTCCAGGTCGGGTCGTGCGGCGACCATTTCGCGGACCTTCGCCTCGGGGTGGCGGGCGAGCCGGGCTACAACGTGGGCAGGGGTGTGGCGGTTCCACGCCAGGGGGTACGGGTCGTCATCGGCGAAGCACTTCTCGACGAGCGCGGGGGAAAGGGCGCAGGTGCCGAGCACGAACGACTTGCTGTGCGAGCCGATGGACGGCAGCTTCGCCTCCACCGCCTCCCCGTCCAGCACCCAACAACTCTCCCGCGCCGCTTCCCGGACCACGGGGTTCGGGTCAGCGAGCAGGGCCTCCTGCTGGGCCGGGGTGAGCGACTGCCAACTCCAGGTGGCGCGTACGCGGAGCTCGGGGTGCTCGTGTCCGGCCAGGGAGCGCTGGAACGACAGCGGGATCTGCCGGGAGAAGTCGAGGTCCTGGCGGATCTCGTTCGCGGTGAGCATGCCGTCCTCGCCCCCGTCCTGGGCGGTGAGGAGGGTGACGAGGGTGGCGTCCGGCAGTGGTCGCACCCGTCGGGGCCGCGGGTGGGCGCCGGTGGCGAGTCGGTGGCGGACGATCCCGGACGGGTCCGTGGCCAAGGGGGCGAGCAACCCGGTGTCGATGTGCCGGTTGCGGGCGAGCGCACCGCGGATCCTGACGGCCGGATGACGGAGCGCCGCTTCGACAACGGTTCCGGGCAGGTCACGGCCCTCGCACATCAGCGCACCCACCTCACCGGCGGCAGGATCGATCAGGCGCATCAGTACGTCGGAGGGCGCCGCCGGGTTGAAGGCGACGCCGCGCAGCCACAGTTCACGGACGAGATCGGACATCAGGCCATTCTTCCACCGCGCGATGCCCGGACCGCGGGGTGTGGGGAGGACGTGGTGCCCAGGGATTGTCGACGTCAGGGGCGATGAGGAGGTCGGCCGGACCTGCGGATGGGAGCGCCCAATACGGCATCGATCCCTTTCTCCACGCCGTCGAGGAGGCTCTGGCCGAACAGGCACAGTGACCCCTCCCAGGGGTGGCCGAAGCTGCCCGTCAGGAAGTCGTCCGAGAGGTAGACGTAGTAGTCGCCGTCCGGATACGGACTCAAGGGCCACCGCACCTGCTCGGAACCACGAACGAGATGGGGCAGGAAGCGGTACGAAGTGTGTTGCCAATCCAGCGCGAACAGCGTGCCCTGCGGAGGAACGCAGGCCGTCAGCCCCTGTTGGACCGCCTCGACCAGTCGGTCCAGCCGCTCGTAGCCGGGGTCGGCGTCCAAGGTGTCCAGGCTCCAGGTGACGGAGTGGACGGGTTCCTTGATCGCAGGCCACGTCGCCGGGTTCATGCTGGGCCGAAAACCGAAATCCGTGCGGAAGCGGTCCCACACCTCGTGGTATTCCACCTCCGAGAGTTCCGCCACAAGATCATTCATCACACGCGGAGCCTACCGATCGGCCTGGTGGAACCGACCCGCGCACCTGCGGCGGCCACGGGGGCACCTGGGCCTACGGGACGCGCTGCCGGGCCGATGCGGCGTCGTCCCAGCGGTCGCGCGCACTCACGCCGTTGTGTCGGCCACGTTCCACCGGGAGACGACGCCGCGTTCCTCGGCGACGTACAGGGTGCCGTCCGGCCCGAAGGCCAGACCGTGGGGTTCGGCGGCGGAATCCGCCAGCGGGTGTTCGGTGATCCTCCCCTCCGGGGTGACGGAGCCGATCCGGCCGGTGGCCCAATCGGTGAACCAGCAGGTGCCGTCGGGGGCGACTGCGACGGCGTGGGGGCGGCTGTCCGGGTCGGGCAGCTCGAACTCGGTGATGTCCGGGCGTACTGGGCCGGTGGTGAGCCGACCGATCCGTCCGGCGCCGATCTCGGCGAACCACAGGCTGCCGTCCGGGCTTGCCGCGAGCCCTACCGGGTGGGCGCCGGGCGTGGGCAGGGGGTGGATCCGGATCTGCCCCGAGACGGTGATCCGGCCGATGGCGTTCGCCTGGTTCAGGGTGAACCACAGGGCCCCGTCGGTTCCCGCCGTGAGGAAGGAGGGGAATCCGCCCTCGCACGGCAGCGGGAACTCTCGGACCTCGCCGTCCACACCGATCCGGCCGACGCGGTCGGTGTTCGTGCAGGTGAACCACAGACCGCCGTCGGGCCCGGCCGCGATCCCGTAGGGTCCGCCGGCAGCGCCGGGTAGGGGGTGGGAGCGTGCTTCGCCGTCCACGGTGATCCGGCCGATCCGGTGGTCACGGTAGCGGGTGAACCACAGGGCCCCGTCCGGTCCGGTGGTGATGAGGGTGGGGCCGCAGTCGGCGGAGTCCAGCGCGAACTCCTCCACGCGACCCGTCGACGGGGTGAGGCGAGCCAGGCCACCGTGGTGGACGAGCGTGCACCACAGGTTCGCGTCCGGGCCGACGGTGAGCGCGTACGGGCCGGCACCGGCGGTGGGGAGGGTGAGGGTATCGACGAGGTGTACGGAGGTGGTCAACCGAGGGGTCCTTTCGAGGGGCCGTGGGAACGGGACGGGCATCATGCGCGGGCGCCGGCCGTGACGGGTACCGGGGCGCTCAGGGCGAGCCGGTCGTCCGACCACCGGGCGCACAGTCGCCGGTCGTGGCTGACGATGACCACCGCCCCGGCGAACCGTGCCAGTGCCTCCTCCAGTTCCTCCGCGAGCGCGGGCGAGAGGTGGTTCGTGGGCTCGTCCAGCAGCAGGATGTCGGCCGGTTCGGTGACCAGTCGGGCCAGGGCCAGGCGTTGCCGCTGCCCGACGGACAGGGACGCGACGGGAGCGGACAGCCGGTCGCGGGCGAACAGACCGAGCGACAGGAGCCGTTCAGCGTGTTCCTCGACCGTTCCGGAGCGGCCCTCGGCGTAGGCCGCGAGCAGTGAACCCCGGCCCGAGGTGGTGTGCTGGGCCATCAGCACGGTCGGGCCGTGCCGGGCCACCCGCCCGGCGTCGGGGGGCAGTACACCGGCCAGTACTTGCAGGAGGGTGCTCTTGCCCGCACCGTTCGGGCCCGTGACCAGCAGTCGGCCGCCGGCGGGTACGGTCACGTCCACGGGCGCGAGCCGCCCGTCGACCGCGATGCCGGACGCGGCCAGCAGTACCCGTCGCACGTCGTTCGTACCGGCGGGTGTCGTCCCGGATTCGGCGACAGCGACAGCCTCGGGGGCGCCGTCGGAGGCGGTGCGCGGTACGGCGGAGAACCGCAGCGGTTCGGCGGGCGCGGGCACCGGGCGGGCCATCAGCCGGGCGAGCCTCTCCTCGGCGTTGCGGACGCGACTCGCGAGGGACTGCTGGACCCGGCCGGCCGCACGGTCGTACGCCATCTTGTTGCCGTCCTTCATGGCACGGCCGGGCGCCACCCGGCGGGCGGTGACGGACGCGGTCTCGCGCAGCCGGACGGTCTCCGCGAGCCAGGAGGCATGGGCTTCGGCGCGCCGGCGTCGGTCCGCGGCGCGTTCCGCGAGGTAGCCGGCGTAGCCGTTGCCGTACCGGACGGTGCGGTGCAGGTCACCGTCGACCTCGATGAGCGACGTGGCGACGCGTTCGAGGAACCCCCGGTCGTGGGAAACGGTGACCGTGATGCCGCGACGGGCTCGCAGGTGGTCTTCCAGCCAGGTCAGGGACGCGTCGTCGAGGTGGTTGGTGGGCTCGTCGAGGAGCAGCACATCCGGGGCGGCGGCGAGCAGCACGGCCAGCCGGAGGCGAACGATCTCGCCGCCGGACAGGGTGCCGATGGTGTGTTCGCGGGGAAGGCCCGGCAGGCCGAGGCCGTGCAGGGATCGCTCGACGCGGGCGTCCGCGGCGTATCCGCCGCGCAGTTCGAAGGCGTTGAGGGCGTCGGCGTACGCGGTCAGGGTTCCGGCCTCGCTGTCGCCGCCGGTCATGCGCGCCTCCAGTCGGCGCAGGAGCCCCTCCAGGGCGCGCAACTCGGACAGGGCACGGTCGATCACCTGCTGGACGGTCAGGTGCGGCGGGAGGTCCTCCTCCTGCGCGAGATGGCCGACGCCGTTCTCGGCGCGCAGGACGACCTCGCCGCGGTCGGGGCGCTCGGCCCCCGCCAGTAGCCGAAGCAGGGTGGACTTGCCGGAGCCGTTCTCGCCGACGATGCCGAGGCGTTCCCCGGCGGTTGCGGAGCAGTCGACGGATTCGAGGACCGGGCGGCCCTCGTAGGACTTGGTGAGGTCAGACGCGGTCAGCTGTGCGGTCATGGGGCGGCTCCGGGAGTTCGGGGGCGGGGGCCGTCGCCGCGGCGACGGTGTGGCAGGCGGTGTGGCAGGCGGTGACGTGGCGGCTGTTCATGGGACTTCTCCTTTAAAGCGACTGATGTTGCGTTAGAATGCTGGCATGGATTCCCGGACGCAGGCAAGCGAAGTTTCCAGCCACACGGAACCGGCCACACGGCAGCGCCGACCGGGTGGCCGCAGCGCGCGTGTCCGTGCCCAGGTGTTGGAGGCGGTGGGTGAACTGCTCCTGCAGACCGGGTACGACGGACTGACGGTCGACGCGGTCGCGGACCGCGCCGGCGTCCACCGCACGACCGTCTACCGGCGCTGGCGCGACGTCGGGACCCTGCTGGCCGACGTACTCGACGCGGCATCCGACGACGCCTGGAGCCCACCGGACACCGGGACTCTGGAAGGGGACCTGACCGCCCTCAACGAGGAGGTGTACGAGGCACTGGCCCACAGCGGGCCCCAGCTGACCACGGCCCTGATCGCCGCCTCGTTCCGGTCGCCGGAGGCGGCGCAGGCGCTCTCGGCGTTCTGGGAGGACCGGTACGCGCGCTGCGCCGTGGTCGTCGAGCGAGCAGCCGACCGCGACGAACTGCCCGCCCCCGCGGACAGCCGGGCGTTGCTCGTCGCGGCGACCGCCCCCCTCTACCACGAACTGCTGCTGCTCCGGGCGGTCCCCGACCCGACACTGCCTCGCCGCGCCGCCACGGCCACCACCGCGGCGGCGCGCGCCGGCGTCTTCCGCCCCGCCGCCGCACCGGGCCCGGGGCCGGGCGCCGGCTGACGACCCCGCCTCCGCCCACCCCGGCTCCTGACGGCCACCCGGGCCGCCGATCGGCGGCGAGCAGGCGGCAGCGGGGCGGAACCCTCGCCCCTGTCCGCGACCACACGGTCGGCGCCTCGTCGAGGAACTACCGTCCTCGACGAACGGACAGGCCATCATCGGCGCGGACGGTCGCCCGGTCGTCGCGAGCGCCCCCGCGGCCCCTGGCGACAACGCCGAGGCTCACACGTCCACGGGACGCGGACTCCGACGCGTGCGCACCCCGCCCCGGTCAGGTCGTGTTCGACGGCGTCGGACGCCCTCAGCCGAAGCGGTTGATCTTGGGGAACTTCGCGGTGGTGTCGACGTAATACTTGCGGACCAGCGGGCCGAAGCCGCCCTCCTCGGCACCCAGGATCATCGATTTGACGACCCCGAGGCTCTTCGCCGCGGTGAAGTCCTCCGGCTTCGTCTCGGGCTCCCCCGCGACCAGCCCCGTCCACGCCTCCCGGGACTCCGCCGTGGCGCTGACGTCCGGGTCGAGGCCCAGGTAGTAGACGCGGTCGTCGGCGTCCTTCCCGACGGCCAGGAACACGATCACGTGGAAGCCGCTGGTGAACTTGCTCTTGGCTCCGCCCACGTGCTCGGCCGGACCGTTGACGTACACCGCGCGCTCGGCCTTGAGGGCCGTGTCGATGCCGGCCCAAGCGGCCGGGGCACTGAGCACCGACCCGAGGTCGGCGGGCGTGAAGAGCCCGTCCTTCTCAGGGCTCAGCAGAGCGCCGATGCCCTTGGCGCGCCCCTGACAGTTGCTGTCCTTCATCTTCCCGAACGAGGAATCGACCGGCATCTGCAACCAGCACACGAGGCGCTCGAGGCCGGTGCTGCCCTTCGTCGCGTCCACCGCGTTCGCGATCCGGTCCCTGATGTCCCCCAGCGCCGGAGTGGGCTTGTCGCCGGCCTGGACGTACGCCTGCTTGATCATGAAGCAACCCCCCGAGTTCGGGCTCCACTTGGCCCCCACCATGACGCACGGAGCGTACCCACGAAGGAGCGCAGCGTGAAGACCCCGGGGCGGCCGACACCGCGCGACATCAACGCGGCCCGCACGAAACGCCCACGCCCCCATGACGGTTGGAGGCCAGGACCGCTTCCTCGTCTCGGGGCGGGGTCAGAAGCACCCCCCTCGCATACGGCCGGCAGGCCCCCACCCCGATGCTGACGGGGTGGGGGCCTGCCGCGTGGTCGAGCCCTACCTCAGAACCCGCGGTCCCAATGCTCGATCCGCACGCCGGCTCCTTCGAGAGCCATCTGTACGCCATTGCGGATACCGAGGGTGTTGCCCATCCACCGCCTCACCGACCGCACCGGGCGGTCGAAGTAGGCGTGGCCCTCGGTCGTTCCGGATACGACGGACAGATCGACGAAGAACACGAAGTAGGTGTCGACCAAATTTCCGGCACCCACGGTGATTCCGGTTGAATCACACCTGATCAGATGGATGGATTCCATGAGTCCGGGTCCGGTGACCTCCATCGACGGGTGCGACAACTGGTCGATGAGGCCCGCATGGACGATGCGGACGGTGTCCTCCGGCGAGTGGGGGGAGCGAAACGTTCCCACCTCTCCCGACTTCGCCTGCTCTTCGGCGGCAACACGTCGACCGCGTCCGAAGAATCCCATGTTCTCTCTTCTCCCTGCCTCGGCCACCTGACCGATCACGTACCGTCGATGACCTTGCGCGCTCGGTTTCCCCGCGATCCGGCCTCCCGGTACAGCCGGTACAGGAGCTCCGTCTGCTGCTTGTCCAGGGATCCCACCCCCATCCGTTCCGCCTTGCTCAGAACCGCTTCGTACTGCTCCGCTGTGGCCATGCCATTCCCTTACCTTTTCGACGAGTTCCCCGCAGCCCACTTCGGTTCGGGTCAGTTCAGCCCGCCCGCCTCCGTCCATTCCCCTTGCCCTGCCATGGAGGACGCGGAGGCGATGATCCGTTTCCGCTTGCGCCGGATCGCCCGGTAGGCCCGAGGTGTCCTGATGATCCCGCCGAGCTGTGTGGTGAGTGCCATGTTCCTGACGAAGACGGTGGTCATGCACGTGCCGTCGTCCTGTGGCTCCACGTCTACGCGGATGACGCTTCCCACGGCGTGTCGGGTCTCCAGTCCCTGTTCCGTGTCGCTGACGGTCCAGCGGATTCCACGGGCCGCCTCGGCGACGCACCGGTAGACCTCCTGCGGGTCGACCGGGCCCACCGTCGTGTACTGCCGTTCCAGATTCCGGACGAACTGTCTGCCTTGGAAAAAGGCTCCCGCTCCCACCGCCAGGCAGAAGAGCAGAAAGATCAGTAGAGCTCCCACGGCCGTCCTTTCACGCTCGGCTTCTGCCCTCCAGCGTGACGGGGATCGGGCCCGGGGTCATGTCCCCGGATCCGGGGACATGATGGCCGTTCCGGTGCACGACCAGATGGACGCAGGTCGCCTCGGGAAAGTCGTCCACGACCGGCCCGAACGCCGCGAGGGACCGGCCGATCTCCGCGCTTCTGCTGCTGTCGCCCGGGACGGTCACCAGGCTCACCTCCACCCGGTCCGCGCCGGGATGCAGGCTGAGGGTCAGTTCCCGGGGTGTCACGGAACCCCTCAGCGCGGCGGCGAGCAGGTCGCGCAGGACGGGGGGCGGATCCACGGAGTCGGTGTCCGATTGGAAGGTGACGACGCAGCCGGCCTGCCGGGCCGTGCTCAGGAGGCCGCGGATCTCCGCATCGATGACTCCGGGCAGATGCAGTTCGTCGCGCGCCATCGTTTCGAGCGCGCGGGCGCGCTCTCGCGCCTCCTGCCCGGACGGCGGCTCACGATCCGCGCCGACCGCGCGCAGGAAGGGGAGCAGTTCGGCGCCGATCTCCGACAGTCTCCGTTGATGAAGCGTCACATGGGCCTGCTGGGCCGCTTCGGCGACCGTGATCGCGAGCTGCTCCCGGTGGGCATCCGATACGACGGCGCCGAGGCGCAGAACCGTCCGTACGATCACCCACACCATGACGACCCCGAACACCGGAGCCAGCAGGGCGGGCAGTACGGCGCCCGGGGAGGCGGCCTCCAGATCGCCGGTCGCGATCAGCGCCAGGACGGCGATTTCCTCGGCGACGAGTGGGATCACGGCCTCTCGCACCGAACGGACCGTCAGCAGCACCACGAACAGGGGAGAGATCGCACCGATGGGCCACGATCCGAAGTCGTCGAGGCTGTCGGCGGGTATGACGGAGAGGCCGTACACCAGGCCGGTCACGGCGAACGCGGCGGCAAGGACGCCGACCCGTCCGGGCACCGGCCGATGCGCACGGACGATCAGGGCGAGCGTCACCAGGACGACCCCGGTGTACCAGAGCGTGAGCCGGTCGGCGCCTTCCGCGGCGTCGCTGTGGATCACCGCGATCACGTACATGCTCAGCAGATAGGGAACGCAGACCGCCGCGAGCGGCCTGCGGATGTCCCCCACGGCGAGGGCGATCAGGCCGACCCGGTCCGGGCGGGCCATCTCGACCTGCGAGAGCGCGGCGGCACGGCTCCAGCCCAGCCGGACCGACGTGCCCGCGTCCTTCTCGCTCACCACCTCCGCCGTGCCGCCCACTTCGGCCATGCGTTCGACGACCGACCCGTTCAGACCCCAGGAGCGGCCGCGCGCCCGCGTCGGGGAGAACCCGACGCCGTTGTCCGCCACGGTCAGGGTCACGCCGTGCGGACCCTCCTCCAGACGTACGGAGACGGCGTCGGCGAAGGCGTGGCGGTCGACGTTGCGCAATGCCTCCCGTGCGGCTGCGAGCATCGCCGACGCCACGGCGGCCGGCACGAGGACGTCACCGTCGATGTGCACGGTGGTGGTCACCGCGATGACGGTGCGGAGGTCTTCCACGTCCCCGGCGAGGTTCCTGGTACCGCCGACCGGTGCCGCCGGCGCCCGCGATATCGCGGCGAGTGCGTCCGCGCACGATCGCCGCACTTCGGCCCGTGTGACGCCGCGCCCGGCCACCGCTTGCAGGGCCGCGGCCACGTCGTCGTGAAGCATGCGCTGGAACGTGCGGTGCGCCGAGCGCAAGCCCTCGTGATGTGCCTCGTTCGCCTGCGCCGCCAGCAGGGCGTCATGGGCGTGATCGGCCCTTGCGGCGGCGGACCTCATCACACCGGACAGAACACCGGCGGCCAGCGTGCCCGAGACGGCGGGCCAGAGACTCTCAAGGGCGCCCACCGGCCCGTCCGACGGTAGTGAAGCGATCACCTGGCCGAGGCACACGGTCACGCAGGCCGGCCAGGCACGCCGCGGGGGCAGGAAACCCGCCGCCAGGATCCCCGCGACCAGAGCCGGATTGCCCCGGGTGCCCACCACGATGGCCTCCGGACGGGACACGCCGATCGCCACGTACACCACGAGGGCCGCAGCGGACGCCGCCCACGCGTCCGGGGCGGCCAACCGGCAGCGCCAGGCGCGGACCGCACTGCCGAGAAGTACCACTACGAACAGCCAACCCGCGGTCGCCGTACCTCCGTCGAGGGTCCCGGCGGCGGACACCAGGGTGACCGTCCACAGCATCGCCAGCATCAGGGCGAGCACGGTGAAGGACCGCTGCATTCCCCGTTCGACGCCGAACCGGTACGTTCCCTCCTTCACGAGGCTCCGGGCTCGGCCTCGGGGTCCTCGGCAACGGGGGATCCCGCACCGGCGGTGTCGTCGCCGGGCAGTTCGATGCCGATGTGACCGTCGCGCAGGGCGAACGCCACCAACTCCTGCGCACCCGCGGTCGGATGCCCGACGGCCGCGTACCGCTTCGCCGCCCGCTTGAGGTAGGACGGCAGCGTGTGCTCCGCGATCTGCATCTCCTTCGCGACCAGTCGGCGCGGCTTTCCCTGGGCGATCAGGGACAGGACCTGGCGCTCGCGCGCCGAAAGCCGGACGCCCGCGCGCGGATCGGTCACGATGGCGTGGGCCAGTCTGCTGGAGACCGAGAAGTCGTTCCGGTGCGCGGCGCGCACCGCCTCCACGACGGATTGTTCCGGATCGCCCTTGAGCACGAGGCCGAGCGCGCCGGCGTCGATGGCGCTGCGCACGATGCCGGGACGGGAATCGGAGGTGAGGATCACGACGCGGGAGCCGATGGCACGTATGCGTCTGACGTTGAGCGCGACATCGGGTTCGTCCGGCAGGAGCAGATCGAGCAACACCACCGAGGCGGGGCCGTCGGTGCGTCGCAGCAACCCTCCGACGCTGGTTTCGACGGCGGCCAGCCGGATGTCCGGGGCGTTGTCGGCGAAGAAGTACTGGAGGCCGTGCCTGATGAATGCGTGATCGTCGACGGCGGCGACCGTGATGGCCGGATCCGTGGTCGGCGCGGCATCGGTCTGGTGCCCTGTCATACCGTCATCATGGCCCCTTCCCGGGGCGCTCCGGGCCGAAATGGCCCGACGGGCAAGGCACTTACGACGATGCGCTCCGGCCGCCTTCACGACGGCGGACCTCACCGAACCTGGGCGCCGTGCGCGGCAGGGTGCCCCGCGCGACTCCGCGTGCAGTCCACGACGTACGTGCGCGACGTCGTCGGTGTCAAGGGCGTCGGTCTCCTCGCCGGCATCCATCACCGGCGACGGTCACCCGTGGGAGTCGTCCGTGACGGTGACGGCGTGCGGCTTGGTCGGTGGTGCGGGCGGCCCCTTCGGGGGCTCGATGGCGGTCAGTACGAGGGCTGCCTGGTCGTCGTCGATGTCGTCGCCGTCGGTGAACACGCGGACGGCTCGGGTGAGCGCGTCGACGATCTGCTGCGCGGTGGACCGGGCGGGAACGGCGCTGACGGCGTCGGCGAGGCCCTGTTCGTCGAACATGGTGCCGTCTCGGCGGCGTGCTTCCGTGATGCCGTCGGTGTAGAGGACGAGGCTCTCGTGCGGTTTCAGGTGCAGGCGCAGGGGTGTGACGTGCGGGTCGGTTCCGATGCCGAGCAACATCCCCTTGGCGTCGACGGTGTGGGCGGCGCGGTGGGTGTCCAGGTGGAGGGGCGGGGTGTGTCCCGCGCGTACCAGTTCGATGTCGAGCCCGTCGGCGGTGGGGGTGAACTGACCGTAGACGAGGGTGACGAAGCCGGTGCCGTGGCTGCCGGGCCGGTTGGTCAGGGCCCGGTTGATGGCCGTGACGACGTCGGCGGGGCCGGGCAGGAGGGGGGCGACGGCGCGGGCGGTGTGGCGGACCAGGGCGGTGGTGGTGGCGGCGATGGCGCCGCGGCCGCAGACGTCGCCGAGCATGAATGCCCAGCGACCGTCGTCCAGGGGGAAGACGTCGTAGAAGTCGCCGCCGATGTCGAGTCCCTCACCGGCGGGGTGGTAGTAGGTGGCCACGTCGGCGCCGGGGAGGTCGGGCAGATCGGGCAGGAGCAGGCCGGCCTGGAGGTCGCGGGCGAGGGTGTGACGTTGGGTGTACTGGCGGGCGTTGCGTGCCGCGGAGGCGCCGCGGCGGGCGAGCTCCTCGGCCAGGGCGATGGTGTGCCCGTCGAAGGCGTGGTCGCCGGTGGACAGCAGGGTCATGGTGCCGAAGGCGTGCCCGCGGTCGGTCAGCGGGACGCACAGGTAACCGGTGGCGCCCAGGTCGTGCCAGGGGCCGGCGCCGGTGGGGGCGCGGCGGGCGACCTCGCTGGTGCCGGAGGCCAGGACACGGGCGACGGCGTCGTCCGGGCCGTCGTGGACGGGGACGTGCGAGGCCAGCAGATCTTGTTCGCGCGGGGTGGGAGCTGCCACCGCCACGCGGCTCACCCGCCCGCCCTCGATGACGTCGACTGCGCACAGGGGGGCGAGCCTGGGGACGCAGGAGGCTGCCAGACGGGTCAGGGTCTGCGTGGCGTCCAGGTCGGAGGTCAGGGCCGTGCCGGCCTCCAGGAGGAAGGCGAGGTCGTCGCGGGCTGCCTTCTCCCGCGCTTCGGCCGTCCTGCGGGCCTGTTCGGCGTGGTGTCGTTCGACGGCCAGGGCGGCGGTGTCGGCGAAGACCCGGGCCAGGGCGAGGTCGGCGTCCTGCGGGGCGCGCGGGGTGCGGTGGTACATGGCGAAGGTGCCCAGCAGTGCGCCGTCGCGGGCCAGGATCGGGGTGGACCAGCAGGCGGCCACACCGGCCTTGTCGGCCAGGTCTCGGAAGTCGTCCCAGAACGGGTCGGTGCGGATGTCGGTGACGATCACGCTCCGGCGGCGGTGTGCGGCGGTGCCGCAGGAACCGACGCCCTCACCGGTGGCGATGCCGTCGATGGCCTCGTTGTAGAAGCCGGGCAGGCTGGGCGCGGCGCCGTGGCGCAGATGCTTTCCGTCGGCATCGGCGAGCAGCACGGAGACGAAGACCTCCTCGGGGGCGAGGTCCTCGATGGCGCGGGCCATGCCGTCCAGGACGTCGGCCAGAGGCGCCTGACGGGCGATCTGCTCCAGCAGCACCCGGTGTTCGGACGTCAGCCGCTGGGCCTGCTTGACCTGGGTGGATTCCACCCCGATCACCCGGACCCCCATGACGTTGCCACCCGCGTCCAGGCGGGGCTCGTAGGAGAAGTCGAAGAACCCCTCCCGCGCCCCGGCTCCCACACCCAGCAGCACCCGGGCCTCGCGGGCGGTGTACGGCTCACCGGAGCGGTAGACCCGGTCCAGGAGCGTGATGAAGCCCTGCTCGACGAGCTCGGGCATCAGCTGTCCGATCGGCAGACCGGTGCGGGTGCGCTCAGGTCCGCCGATGGTTTCGAAGAAGGCCGCGTTCGCCGTCTCCAGCATGTGCGCGGGCCCGGCGAGAGAGGCGAAGATGGCGGAGGACTGCCCGAACAGTGCCCGCAGATCCTGGTCGGGGGTTGCGGGGGCGGCATTGCGCGTACCCGCCGTTCCGGCGGGCTCGGGGGCACCGGGCCCCGGTACGCGCTTCATGTGTTTCGCCTCTCCATCGGCTGTGCCGTGCCGTTCGTGTCGGCAGCCATCCTGTCGTGGCCGCCCGTGCCTGCGGCCAGCGCCTGCTCGGCATCCGTGTACACGGAGAAGACCCGGTCCAATCCCGTGATCGAGAACAGCCTGGCCACCGAAGTGGGCACGGCCGCCAGCCGCAGCGCCCGGTCCTGCGCCGCCAACTGATGGAAGAGCCGCAGCAACGCGCCAATGCCGGAGGAGTCGCAGAACGCCAGGCCGGCGCAGTCGACCACCACCGGGCCCTCACCCGCGCCCCGCGCGACTTCGTCGTCGCCGGCCTCGTGCAGCTGCACCACGCTGTCGAAATCGAGTTCCCCACGCAACGCGAACACCGCTCCCCGCGCCTGCCGCGTGACCTGCACCGCGAACACCCTTCAGCTTCCTCCGTGTGATGCGTGCATTGACAGCCCACATGATATGGAACAGGTTCCAAGGCCGCGGCACGGGTGATCGGGCGGAGCGCGGTCCCGTCATCGTCCGTTGTCGGGGAGGATCTCGCGACCGCCACGTCATCCGACCCCTCGTCCGTCAGGAACGCGGACGTTCTTGTGCCCGCCTGCGCGGATAAGAAACAAATAAGATCGAATGCATGGTCGGGGTGGGGTCGGGCACACGGTGCCTCGGAGGTTGATAACCATGGTTCCCCTGCTTCTCGTTCTTCTGCTGGCACTGATCCTCTTCGGCGCGGG
>NZ_JBHVPG010000049.1:0-65843 GCF_042887545.1 Streptomyces sp. NPDC057939 | reverse complement strand
GGATCGGGCGCTGTCATGGGCGGCGGCTCCAGGGGTGTGGTGCGGGCCCGGGCGGTGAACCGCCCGGGCCCGGAATGACCTGATCAGTTACAGGTCGTGATGCTGAGGCTGCTGTCGCCACAGAGGAGCAGGCTGGCGCGGCTGCCGCCGCCGGTCAGGTGCGCGGCCTCCGTGGTCTCTTCCTTCGGGGTGTCCATCGACTGCAGGTCCAGAAGCGTCATGTCTGATTCCTCTTCACTGTGGTGTTCCGATGGGTCACGGCCCCCGTGACGGGGACCGGCTCTGGGGCCGCCGCGGCAGACCGCGGCGGCGGGAGGAACGGCAGCCGGGCGCGCCCGCCGGGCGCGGCGCTGCCGAGGGCGAGGAGAGCGCCGGCCGTGCCCGTGGACAGGTCCATGGACAGGCGCATCATCTGCTCGCCGGGGAAGGCCAGGAAGCCTTGGTACGGGACCGCGTGCCGGGCCAGGGCCTCCACCTGCCGGGCGATGTCCCCGGGGGCGGAGCCCGGGCCCGCAGTGGTGGTCCGAGCCAGGTGGAGGATCATGCCGGCCGCGCCGCGGAACAGGCCGGGCTGCGCGTAGAACGTCGCCTGGGCGGCGCGGACGATCTCCGGCCGGGCCCGTTCGAAGCGTTCGTCCCGGGCGTGCTCCGACCAGTCGTCCAGCACCATGCCGATGCCCACGCTGCCACCGCCGAGGTACGGCATCGTGCGCCATCCCTCGTCGACCTGGAGGGTGCCGAAGGCGCTGGTCACGCACCGGTCGAGGTCGCGGTGCAGGGCCCGGCCGGCCAGGTTCAGCAACTCCCGTTCCCCGGTGCGTTCGTAGAGCCGCAGGTGGAGCAGGGCGGGGCCGCTGTGGCCGTGGAGCAGACCGGCCCGCTTCGGTCCGGCCGCCGGGTCGGAGACGAGTTCGGCGCAGCGCAGGGCCGCCGTGTGCAGTCCGGTCTCACCGGTGGTCGAGCCCAGGGAATCCAGTGCCAGGCCGATGCCGGCGAGGCCGCCGTGCAGGTCCGGCCCGGCCGACTGCCACGGCTGGGCCAGCAGTTGCTCGGCCAGGGCGAGGGCGCGGTCCCGGTGGCCGAGCCGCTCCAGGGTCCAGGCGAGACCGGCGAGGCCGTCGTAGAAGCCCAACGGCATGCCGGAGGCGGGCTCCTTCGTCCGGGCCAGCAGCCACTCCTCGGCCTCGGGCCACGGTTCGGCGCCGGTCTCGGCGAGCGCGTACAGGACACCGGCCGCTCCGTGGCCGAACCCGGTCCCGCCCCCGGCGGTCGCGAACTGGGCCGTGTCCCCCGGGAAGAGCCGGTCATCGCGGTCGAAGGTGGCGCTCGCCCGTAGCGCCGCCGTCATCGAGGCGCGGGCCGCCTCCCAACTCCCCGGCTCGACCGGCAGGTAGGGGCTACGCGCGACCGCCGCCCGGCCGGCGGATCGGCCCCCGGAACCGCGTTCGATCCCGGAGTCGCCCTCGGACCCGGCGAGGATCTCGCGCACCGCCTCGTCGAGGAACTCGCGCGGTACGGGGAACTGCTCGGCGGCGATGTCGGCCAGGTGCGCCGCCTTCGCCCGGTCCATCACCAGCAGACTCGTCAACGGCAGGAACAGGGCCAGGCGCAGGCAGGCCAGGGCGTACCGGTCGACGGCGAAACCGCGACGGTCGGCCGGCGCGACGAACGCCGGATTGGCGACGGTCTGGCGCAACCCCTCGTCGACGTGGGCGGCGGCCTCGAAGTCGAGCAGCGCGACCGACGGCACGCCGGTCACCTCGTCCTCCGCGACCATCACGTTGAACAGGTGCAGGTCGTTGAAGACGATGCCGCGGGCGTGCACGGCCTCCACGGCCCGCGTCACCTGCCGGTGGATCTCCAGCGCCCACCGGGTGTACTCGGCGAGCTCCTCGGGATCGGGGTCCGCCTCGATCAACGGGTGCCGGCGGGCGAAGTAGGTGTTGAGGGGCTTGCCCTCCAAGTGCTGCATCACGAGGAAGTGGTGGTCCCCGACGGTGAAGGTGCCGTGCACCGAGGGCACGCAGTCCAGCCCGGCCAACTGCTCCAGGGCCCGGCGTTCACGGTGCAGCCGGGTCACGGCGTCCGCGCCGTCGGCCGCGAGCCCCGCGAAGGGGCGCCCCTCCTTGAGGACGACCCGCTCGCCGGAGCGGACGTCCCGCCCCGCGTACACGCCGCCCCCGTTGGAGAAGTGCAGGGCCCGCTCGACGGTGTAGGGGAGTCCCTCCAGGGTGACCGAGGCCCGCCTGGCCAGGTGGGGCGCCAGGAACGCGGGCGGTTCGACCCACTCGGGCGGCTGGAACACCGGCCCCCGCGGGTCCGGCACGAGCCGGCCGTCCGGGGCCTCGATCGCCGGGACGAGCTCCCCGCGGTCGTCGTAGCAGTGCCGCAGGGTGAAGCTGCCGTAGCGCAGGTGCACGGGGCCGTCGTTCCAGCGCAGGTCGCTCAGGATGTACGGGCCCGGCTCGCCGGCCAGCAACGCGTCGAGGTCCTCGGCGACGCGCCCGCACTGCTCCTCGTCCGCCGGGTACACGGTGAGGAACTTGCCGCTCGCCGCGCGGTCGGCGTACTTCGCGTTGCGCAGGTGCAGCAGGTAACGGCTCGGCACGAACTTGAACGCGATCCGCCGCTCCACGCAGTAGCGGTGGACCCGCTCCAGGACGGACTCGGCGTTGTCCAGACACGCCGACACGTGGATCTTCCAACCCTGGGAGGGCAGTTGGGCGTCCAGGGGGCGCAGCGCCAGCCAGTCCCCGCTGCGGTGCGTCTGCCACCCCGCCGGTACGGGGGCGAGCGCGGCCGGGTAGTTCTCCTCGGCCCGCCGGTACGGCGCGTCGTAGAACCAGCGGTCGGCGTCGCAGAAGGCGGCGTACCCCTTGTTCACTCCTGCTCCCTCGGTCGGTGACGTCCTCACGCTGTCACGCCGGGAGAGGGCCGCGACAGTCACGGCTGTCACCGACGGGGCGTGCAGTACGCACGAGTCACCTGGGGCCGGACCCCGCGCGCGCCGCCCGACACGAAGGAACGCCCCGACGCGGGCACTCGCGTCGGGGCGTTCCTCCCGGCCCCTGCCGGGGCTGGTGGAGGCGGGGAGCGGTCAGTCCTTGCTGGCCGGCTCCCAGCTCATGCCCCAGCCGTACTCCAGGTCCACCGCCTGCTGCTTGAGGATGCCGGGCGGCAGTACGAGGTACTTCGCCTCCCGCCGGACGATCAGCTCGCCGCCCACGTTCTCGATCAGCGCGATCGCGGCCACCGGCGCGGGGACGGTGCATTCGTCCAGGCGGACCTCGATGGGCGGCCCGACGGGCGGGTACAGCGTGGCGACCCCTTGCAGGCCGGCGAAGTTGGTGGCGCCGGCGTAGATGGACACGAAGACCAGGAGGCGTTTGATCTCGGCCGTGTGATCAAGGTTGATCATCAGGTTCTCGCCGTCCTCGCTGCCGCCGGTCCGGTCGTCCTGGTCCAGCAGGACGTACGGGGGCTGGTCGAACGAGCCGAACTGGTTGTTGATGGGGTGGACGATCCCCATCGTTCCGTTCCGCAGTTCCCACAGGCAGGAGAGGTCGAGGTCGACGTCATCCAGCCGGACGGCGTCCTTCCCCTTGCGCATCCAGCCCCGCGCCGGAGTGGCCGCGCTCCACTTGAGGTTGACCCGCATGCCACCGGAGGTGGCCCCCTGCTTGGCCAGCGACACCGTGGGCGCCGCCTTCGTCAGGGTGATCTTCGACAGCCGCACGGGCTGGGTGTGGGCCGGCTGGGGGACCGGCGGGGCCTGGGGAGTCCGCGGAGCCGGTGGGCGGGCCACCGGCGCACTCACCGGTGGCGGCGACGGCTGCTGCACGGGCGCCGGCGCGGGCGGGGCGGGGTCGTCGACCGTGATGCCGAAATCGGTGGCGAGCCCCGCCAGACCGGAGGCGTAACCCTGGCCCACCGCACGGAACTTCCAGGCCCCGGCCCGCCGGTACAGCTCCCCGAGCACGAACGCCGTCTCCGTGGTGGCACCCGTGGCGTCGAACCTCGCCCGCTCCGCACCGCTGTCCGCGTCCAGCACGCGCACGAACAGGCCGGCCACCTGCCCGAACGTGCCGTCGGTGGAAGCGGCGACCACCACGGTCCCGATCTCCTGCTCCACCGCCGACAGCGTCACCGTGATGGTCTCCAACGGGCCCGAGCCGTCCTGGCGCCGGCCCTCGTGGCGCACGGCACCACTGCCGTGCACGGGCTGGTTGTAGAACACGAAGTCGTCGTCCGACCTCACCTTCCCGGCCGCCGTCAGCAACAGGGCCGACACGTCCACGTCCGGGGCCCCGGGCCCACTGCGCCAACCCAGCTCCACCCGGACCCTGGCACTCGGCACCGGTACGTTGGCGCCCTTCTGCAAGGACATGTGAATCCCCCTCCACGACGTCTCCCACTCCGTCGCAGCGTACGAGGTTTCGGCGGTCCGCCCTGCCCGAAGGGCGGGATTGGCCGCCGCTCCGGGGCAAGTCGCGGGACACCGTCCGACGCGCACCGGGGGACGGAGGGTGCCCGATGCGGGAGTCCGCGGCCTCGACGCCCGTCCGACCCGCGCGCTTCCCCGCGGAGCGGGCAATCGACGAGCGGTCGCGGGAGATCCGTGCCACCGCCCCGAACCGGTCCGGGGCCGCGATCCCGCCCACCGGGGCCGGCGCCGCCCGCGGGCATGATGGGTGGATGATCACCATTCATCTGAAGTACGAGATCGACGTCGACAAGCTCGCGGACTTCGAGGAGTACGGGCGTCGTTGGGTCCGGCTGGTCAACCGCTTCGGCGGCACCCACCACGGATACTTCCTGCCCGGCGAGGGCGACAGCGACATCGCCTACGCCCTCTTCTCCTTCCCCGGCTTCGCGGCCTACGAGCAGTACCGAACGGACAGCATGTCCGATCCGGAGTGCCTGGCGGCCTTCGACCTGGCGCGCGAGACCCGCTGCATCAAGCGGTACGAACGCCGCTTCCTGCGACCGCTGGAGACCCCCGGCGACTGACCGCCCCGCCGGGCCGGCGCCGGGCCGCCACGCCCGGCGGCCGGGCCCGGCCGCCTCACGACTCGCGGCCCATGACGCGGCGGGCCGCCTCGGCCTCCGCCGCGGGAGGGGAAAGCTCGTCGAGGGTGTCGAGTTCGTCGTCCGACGCCAGTTCCTCCTCCCACGCGGCCGCGAGGCGCTCCTGCTCCTCGTGCGGTCTGCCGGTGACGGCCTCCCGCTGCCGGGGGTCCAGGGCCGCGAGGAACCGCTCCACCGTGTCCGCGGGCATGCCGTACTCCTTCTCGCTCGGGGAAGGGGCAGCGGCAGGTGCGCTGCCGTGCCCGGCCCAGAATGACGAACAGGCCCCGGCACCGGCCGCCCGACACGGCGCGCGACCACCCGAATGCCCGAGCCGGCCGGTGCCGGCCACGCCGTCGTGGCGGCGGCGGGCACCGCGGATCGGGCGGATGGTGATCGATTCACGATCGCGTGAGGAGTTTTTGGCATCAGAGGCCAAGTATTCGTTTCCGCCCCGGATGGCCGACTACAAAGAACCGGACCGAACCAGGCCCGGCGACAAGGGCGATGAGAGCCGTCGTCGACCGGGGTGATGTCGAAGGCGGTGGATGTGTCGTGCGTGAATTCAGCAGGATCGAACCGGCTGCGACGGGTTTTCCGGCGGGGAGCGCGGGTTCCGATCTCCTCCGACTGACGGATGCCGTCGTGCTGAAATCCGTTTCGTTCTCCGTGG
This sequence comes from Streptomyces sp. NPDC057939, assembly GCF_042887545.1. Classification (NCBI taxonomy): domain Bacteria; kingdom Bacillati; phylum Actinomycetota; class Actinomycetes; order Kitasatosporales; family Streptomycetaceae; genus Streptomyces; species Streptomyces sp. NPDC057939. The sequence goes on along the minus strand of NZ_JBHVPG010000049.1, from coordinate 60,103 downwards.
AGGACGCCACGGTGGCGGAATACCGACTCCTCGTGTCGGCCGTCCGGTCCGGTGCGGCGGAGGCCCTGTGGTTCCCCAGAAGATCGGGCGCCGGGGAGGAACCGGTGCGCTACCTGCCCCTGAACATTCGGTTGAGGGGTTTGTCCATCGAGTTGTACATCGAGTTCCTCCCACGGGATTCGGACGTTCGGATCGTCGGCTTCCGCAACACCTTCGAGACCGGGCAGGCCCCGCCGGAGGCCTACTTCCGCCACGTGCGGGACTCGGTCGCGCCACCGGGCATGCCCCGTACGGCGGCCCTTCCGTTCGGCGGGGGATGTTCCGCCCTGGAGGCCGTGGCGGGCGTCGGGCGTACCGACCTTCCCGTGGGGCGCCGACCCATGATCAACGCGGTCATCTGGCTGCACCGGAACAGCGACCCGAGGTGCACGGCGCGCGGGATCCTCGTGCTGTCGGAAATGCTGTGCGCGGCAGCCCGCTCCCCCCGTCTGGCGGACGACGTGTCACGCATCTGGATGACCGGCGGACCGCTGTCGACCGCACCGTGGGCAGCCGCTTGACCGACGCACGTCGAATTTCCGAAAGATTCTTCAAGTCACCACCAATCCAATGCGGTTGGGGCTTCGAAGAAGCAACGGAGATCCCCTCCCGGGGATCATTTCACCCGTGCGATCCGTGATTCCCCTACCGGGAATCCGAGGAACAGGAGCGAATGTGATAGTCAAGCGCGCCGGCCGCCGCCTCGTGGTCATCTCCGCCGTGCCCGCCGCGGTGTTCCTGACCCTGGGCCTTTCCGGCCCGGCTCTCGCCGAGGAGGGCAAGTCGTACCAGATCGACCTGGCGCAACTGAACGACTCGGGCTCACGCGGGACGGTCATGCTGAGCCTCAGGGGCAAACAGCTGACGGTGCAGATCGAGTCCGAGGGGATGGTGCCCGGACAACCCTCGGCCCAGCACCTGCACGGTTCGACCAAGGGGCACGACTTCCACTGCCCCGACGCCAGTGACGACACCAACGGCGACGGGATCCTCAACAACACCGAGGCGACCGTCGACTACGGCGACATCAACATCTCGCTCACCACGTCCGGTGACACCAAGGCGACCAGCGGTCTCGCGGTGGACCGCATGCCCGTCGCCGACAAGGCGGGCAAGCTCTCCTACCAGCGGACGATCACTGTCGGGCAGGACGTGGTCGACCACATCAAGGACCTGCACGTCGTGCAACACGGCATCGACCGCAACGACAACGACAAGTACGACGTCGACGGCGCCGGCAAGAGCGAGCTCGACCCGAAGCTGCCCCAGGAGGCCACGGCTCCGACCAACTGCGGTGAGGTCAAGGGCGCCGCCGTTGGGTCCGTCCCGGTCGGCGCCATCGAGACCGGCGGCGGCTCCCCGCAGGACATGGCGGTGCCGCTGGCGACGACGGCCGGCGTCGCGGTCCTCGCGTACGCGGCCCTGGCCGGCGCGATGACCCTCGTGCGGAAGCGGGCCACCGTGACCCCGGGCCCCGTACCGACCGAGGAGGACGCCGCGTGAAGGGCGCCCGGTCCTCCACGCGCGCGATGTCCGCGGCGCGGCCCCGCCGGCGACGGACCGCGGTACCCCTCGCAGCGGCGGCCCTGGGCACACTGCTGCTGGTCGGGTGCGGCGGCCAGGACCCGGCGCCGCAGGAGCGCGCCGCGCAGGCCGCGGCACCGGCCCAGGGGGCCGCCCCCACCGGTGAGGCGTCCACCGGCGGCCACGGAGGGGCCGCCGGCGGGTCACAGGACGGTACGGGCGCCGGTACGGGAACCGGCAGGGGAGAACCCGCCCTCGCCCGGTCGGAACCCCAGAAGATCACGATCCCGTCGCTCGGCCTCTCCAGTTCCCTGGAAACGCTGAGGCTCAACGGGGACGGAACGATGCAGACCCCGAAGGACCCCGGTCTCGCGGGCTGGTACGAACCGGGGCCGACGCCCGGCTCCCAGGGTCCCGCGGTGATCGCCGGCCACGTCACCTGGAACGGCGCCTCGGCCGTCTTCGAGAAGCTCAGGACGATGAAGGCCGGAGACACCATCAAGGTGACGCGGCGGGACAAGAAGACCGTCACGTTCACGGTGAACAAGGTCGCCGAATACCCGAAGGCCGCCTTCCCCACACTGGAGGTGTACAAGAACCTCGACCACGCGGGCCTTCGCCTGGTCACCTGCGGCGGCGACTTCGACCCGAAGAAGCACTACTACGACAGCAACGTCGTCGTCTACGCCCGTATGACGGGGACGGCGTGACGGGGACCGCGTGACGGGTCCTCCGCGACGGCCAATGCGGCCGCCCGTCAGGCCGGTTGCCGCGCACGGGTCGAGAAGTGCCCGCGCGCCCCGGGCAGGTACATGAACACGGCGGCCGCCGTGGCCACCAGGTCGGGGAGCGCCGCGAACAGCTCCCCACCGTCCGGCCACGGCCCGTTCATGCCGGAATCGGCGAACGACAGCAGCAGGCTCAGCGCCGTGAGGACGGCCAGCACCGTCCGGGCCCGGCCCCGACCGGCCCTCACACACCAACCCAGGGTCAGCCAGACGGCAAGCAGGACCGCCATCACGGCACCCGACAGGGCGAGTTGGCGGTAGGCGCCGGCCCGGCCGGACACCTCGCTCAGCTCGTTCAGGCCCGTGGGCGCGATCAGGAACGAACCCGACACCCAGACCAGGAGCTCCACCACGACGGCCAGGACGGTGAGCCCCCACGCGACCTCGATCTCCCGGGGCCGCCGCCGGCCCGGAGGACCGGCCTCCGTCCTGCCCGTCCCACCGATCCCGTCCGCCCCGCCCGCCCGGTCCATCATCCGCAGCCTCCTCGCCGTCCGACCGGTGAGAGGCACACAGGAGGAATCCGGTTCCACCACCCGCGCATCCGTTACCAACGCCCCGGGCGTTTCCTCGACATCCCAGTCCCCAAGACCCCCGACGTCGTCACCCGCGATCAGCTCTGCGCATCCTCGCGGCGTCCGATCGCGGCCGCACCGGGTACGACGAGCAGCTTGCCGGTGGTACGCCGGGCCTCCAGATCGCTGTGGGCCCGGGCGGCCTCGGACAACGCGTACCGGCCCGTCACGGTGACCTCAAGTGCCTTGGAGCGCACCCACTCGAACACATCCGCGGCCCGTCGGAGCAGCTCGGGCCGATCGGCGATGAAGTCCCCGAGGCTGGGCCGGATCAGGGTCAGCGAACCGCCGTGGGCGAGCCGAATCGGATCGAACGGCGGCACGGCACCACTTGCCGCACCGAAGAGCACGAGATGGCCGCGGGTTCGCAGGCCGGCGAGGCTCGCGTCGAAGGTGTGCGCGCCGACGCCGTCGAAGACGACCGGCACCCCCTGACCGCCGTTGAGCCGCCTCACCTCGGCTGCGAGATCGTCGACCGCGGAGGAAAGGATCACCTCGGCGGCCCCGGCACGCTTCGCCGACACGGCCTTCGCCGCGGTCGACGTCGTGCCGATCACCCTGCCGCCGAGATGGGTGACGAGCTGGGTCAACAGCAGCCCCATGCCGCCGGCAGCCGCATGCACGAGCACCGTTTCGCCCGCCTGAACCGGGTAGGCGTCCTTGACGAGATAGTGCGCGGTCATGCCTTGGAGGAGCACGGCGGCGGCTGTCTCGAAGTCGATGTCGTCGGGCAGCGGCACCAGCCGGGAGGAGTCGACGACGGCCCGCTCGGCGTACGTGCCGGGGATCTCCACCCAACCGACCCGGTCCCCGACTGCGACGTCGGCGACGCCGGGTCCGACTTCGACGACCGTGCCGGCGCCCTCGGTGCCCGGCGTGAAGGGCAGCGGCAGGCTGTACCGGCCTTCGCGGTGGTAGACGTCGAGGTAATTGACCCCGGATGCGGCGACCTCCACGACCGCCTCGCCCGGACCCGGCCGCGGCTGGTCCACCTCGGCCTCCCGCAGCACCTCGGGACCGCCCACTTCGTACACCTGAATCGCTCGCATGCCCCCTCCAACCCCGTCGACGGCGCCCCGATTCCCGGCAGGCAGCTCCGACTCCGGTCCCACGATCACCACCGCGAACACGCCCACTCGCCGGCCAACCACCCGCGAGCCGCGCCCAACCCAACGAGGCAATACACCAACGCGACGCGAGGACGAGGGGCATGAGGGATCTCCAGGGGGCCGGTCCGGTCGATCGGGCGGTCGCCCGATCTCCCCTCCATGCTGGGAAGCGCAGCTCAGCGGCGGTATGAGGATTCCCGTCCGGCCCGGTGCGGTTTCCCGCGGTGTCCATCCTGCGGAAAACCGCAGGGTGCGCGCCGGCCCGCCCCTTCCGGGCCGGCCGTTCGCGCTCGGCGGCCCCCGGGAACGGTACGAGGACCGGGAGAGGGGGTCACGGGGCCGCGGGTTCGGCCGCGGACGCCACGAGGAACGGCAGGTGGGCGCGGACGGTGCCGACGAAGTCGGCGAGGTCGAGGAAGCCGCGCTCCCGCAGCGCCGGCAGGACCTCCGTGGCATCGGCGACCCGCCAGGCCCGCAGCAGCCGCGCGCACTGCGCGGCGGTCTGCGACTCCTCCTCCTCGGCCGGGACCACGACGGCGCGGGCCGCGACCAGGTCGGCGGCGGTCCGTGCGAACGCCGGGTGGTCGACGAGGGCGGCGACGACGGGAGTGAGCCAGTCCAGCAGCGTGGTGGCGCGCCACATCCGGGTCGCCAACAGGGCGGACGCCCGCACCGTGGGCAGCGCACGTTCGCGGGGGCGCAGGAGCTCCGCGTACGGTGCGTCCCCGGGCCCGTCGGTCGGGAGGCGCAGTGCGCGGAGCCCGGCCGCGAGCTCGGCCATGACGTCGCCGGTCCGGGGGGCGGGTTCGGGTCCGGGCTCGGGTCCCTCCAGGGTGGCGAGCAGTTCCCGGGCGGCGAGGTCGCGCAGGAAGTCGGGGAAGCCGGGCCAGGTCAGCGCCATCGCCTCGGCGACCTGCTCGCAGCCCACGTCCGCCGGGCCCGCGGAAGGGGCACGGTCGGCGGATCCGTTGTCGGGTACGGGTACGGGGCCGGTCGACCCGGCACCGGCCGCCGGTGCCGGGACGTGCCCGCCCGGCGGGACGGCGGCCGGGCGCGGCAGCGGGGTGGAGCGCCAGGCCCGCAGGAACACGGTTTCGGAGAGCGGGGTGGGCAGGCCCCGGTAGGTGAGCCGGCCGCTGTCGCCGTCGACCCGGGGGCGCTCGCCCGGACCCCGGCCCGGGCGGCTCGCGAGGTGACGCACGGCGGTCAGGGCGTCACGACGCTTGATGCGGGGGCCGCCCCGGGCGTACCCGGCGGCGAACGCGCCCAGCTCGCCGGTGTCGCCTCCCGAGCGGCGGGCGGCGTCCAGCACGGTGGGGGAGTCGCGCCAGGAGAAGGGCAGCCGCCGGGCGGCGTCGACGATCAGGTCACCGGTGGCCCGGCCGATCGTCCCGGTGCGGACGGCGTGGCGCACCGCATGGCGCAGGTCCACCAGGGCCCAGCCGAGCGGCCGGTGGTCGGCCTCGGCGTCGGCGTGGACCAGCGCGACCTCGTCGTCCGCGACGATCTCCCCGTCGCGGTAGGCGCGGAACACGGATCCGATGCCCACCATGCCGAACGGTGCGAGCTCCGCGGCGCGCAGCGCGCCCATGCTGGAGGCCCCGTACACCTCGACGCCCTGGTCGAGGAGGGCCAGCAGCTCCTTGTGGCGCACGGCGCGGGACTGGAGGAAGAGGCCGTCGATGACGAGGAGGCGGTCCCCCGCGCGCAGGCCCCAGCGCAGGACCTGGCCCGCGGCGACGGGCTCGCGGACCTCGGCGCCCGGCAGGTACCGGAGCACCTCGGCGCGCGTCAGGGTCGGGCCGACGGTGACGACGGTGCGGGTGGTGCCGTTGGCGTGCGAGGCGTGCGAGGCGTGGTCGGTGTGGGGCGTGTGCACGGCGCTCGTGGTGCGGTCGGAGTGGGTCGCGCGGCCGGTGGTCATCACGTCAGCTCCAGGCCTTGTGGTCGAAGGCGGTGCCCGGGACGACGACGCGCACGACCGCGAAGGGCGAGCCGGCGGGTGTCAGGTCCGTGCGGAGCACGCGCAGGCCCTGGCGTTCGGCCAGGCGCGTGAGCCGCCGGAGGTCCGCGTCGAGGTCGCGCGCCGCCGGGTGGTCGTCCGCGGGTGCGTCCCGGTGTCGGGCCAGGAGCACGTCACTGTCCGGACCGTCCGGGTGGGAGCCGCTCCGGGCGTCCGGACGGCCGATGGTGAAGTGGGTGGGCGGCAGGTCGTCACGGGCTCCGGCGACCGCGGTCAGCCGGGACTGGACCGCCTCGGTGACCGCCCGGGAGAGGGCGACGTCGGCGTCCGGGTGGGTCCCCGACCCGGAGAACCAGGCCGGCACGCTCGACGACCACACGCGCGCCGCGAACGTGGGAACCCCCCACGGGCCCGTGCAGTCCACCGCCTCGACGACGGCGCCGGCCGCCGCGCACCTGCGCAGGACGGTCGCGGCCGCGCCGGCCCGGCCGGCGCGGACCGGTACGGCCCGCGGCCACAGGCTCCCGGCGGCGTGGGCGCGGGCGAGGTCCGCCCGCTCGACGACCTCCAGCAACGCGTGCAGGGTGGCCTCGGTGAGGGTGTTCCCGCCGGCGAGCCCGTTGCTGGAGGTTCCCGAACCGCTCGGCGGCCTCCAGCCGCGGTGGACCCGCAGGTCAACGGTGACGGCCGCGGTCGGCAGCCACGTCGGGCCGCCGTCGATCAGGTCCTCGGCGGGGCACCAGCGCAGGGGAGCGGTGGGCTGCGGCCGGTGGCCGGGGGTGGTGCCGAGGGCGTACGGGTCGTAGGTGAGCTCCCCGGCGAGGCCCGCGGTGCTCGCCGTGATGGCGTCGGGCCGCTCCTGCTCGGCGGCGTACGACTCGTAGGACTCCATGGCCGCCGACACGCGGGCCAGTGCGTGCGTGAACCCCTTGCCCTGGGAGACGGACAGGTTGCGGGAGTTGGGACGGACCGCCTGCCAGACCGGCACGCCGATGTCGTCGAGGCCCGTCAGGTCGGCCACGCGGGTGATCCCGGCGTCCGCCAGCAAGGGTCGCAGCCGCCGCCAGGTGGTCTCGGCGTCGACGACGCGGTGGGTGCCCAGCCGTTCGACGCTCCGTTCCGCAGCCGACGGGGAGGTGCCCGCCACGGGGACGCGGGCCAGGGGCGGGCGGGGGGCGGGCGGGCGGGTTCGGGAGGTCGGCTGGGTCCGGCTGGTCGGCTGGGTCCGGCTTGTCATGGGGGAGGGTCGCTTTCGGGAGGGGCTGGGGGAGGCCGCCCAGGGCCCGTCGTCGAAGTCGCGTCGTCGCCCGGAGGGCGGAGGGGAGTTCGACGACGGGCCCTCGGACGGTCGGCCGCGCTCTCGGGCTTCGTGGGCGGGACGCGGTGCGGCCGGGGACCGCCGGTGGGCGGTGCCCCGGCCGGGGGGAGGGCGCGGAGCGAGGGCGTCCGGGGGGAACCCGCGCGGCTCGCGCTCGTCCGATCTCCGCTACCGGCTCACGAGCACGGTGGCCGAGGTGGCGCCGAACTCCTGTTCCAGCGTCCGGGCCAGCTCCGTCGCGAGGTCCGCCGAGAGCTGTGCCGTGAGTTCCGTCGCTACTTCCGCCATGGTGATCATCTCCGTTCGGGTGCTTCGACGCGGGCTGTCCGCGCCTTCCCCACGAGAACACCACGGGGCGGACGGGGCCCGTGTCCTCCGATCGGTCCATCGAGGGGATGACGGGGTGCGCGGCACCTCAGCAGGCCGACAGCGCCCGCTCCCAGTGCACGCCCGTCAGGGCCTCGGAGGCCTCCCAGAGGCGGCCGGCGGTCGACTCGTCGTAGGCGTGGTCCGCGGCGTGCTCGATCGAGGGGACCCCGCGCAGGGAGCCCGGGCCGCCCGGCCCGAAGTACTGCCCGCCCTGCCCGTCGGGATCCGACGCGGCCCGCACCACGGGCCACGCGCCCCGGTCCTTGCCCTGCGCCATCACCGCGAGCGGCCGGCTGCGGAGCCGGTGCGACAGCGACGGCTCCCACATCGGGGGCCGGGCGGGTGTGAGGCCGTCCACGGCCCAGCCGGGATGCGCGGCCAGGCTCTCCACGGCGGACCCCGCGGCGCGCAGCCGGCGGTCCAGCTCGAACGCGAACAGCATGGCGGCGAGCTTGGACCGTCCGTAGGCCCGCATCGACCGGTACGAGCCCCGGCCGTGCAGGTCGTCGAAGTCGATCCTGGCCCGCGTGTGGGTGAGGCTGCCCAGCGAGACCACGCGCGCCGAGCCGGCGCTCACGAGCGCCGGCAGCAGCTGGAGGGTCAGGGCGAAGGGGCCGAGGTGGTTGGTGCCGAGCATCAGCTCGAAACCGTCGCGCGTCTCGGTGCGGTGGGGAGCGGCGGTGACCCCGGCGTTGTTGACGAGGATGTCCAGGGGACCCGCGGCGCGGATGGTGTCGGCCGCCTCGCGCACCGACTCCAGATCCGCGAGGTCGAGGCGGACCGTGGTGAACAGGACGTCGGGCGCGGAGCGGGCCAGCGCCGCGACGGCGGCCCGGGTCCGTTCGGGGCTGCGTCCCGCGAGGGTCACGTGGGCGCCGGCCGAGGCGAGTTGCTCGGCGACGAAGAAGCCGATTCCGGCCGTGCCGCCCGTGACGACGGCGGACCTGCCGCGGAGGTCGGGCAGGAGCCGGGTGTTCCAGGACATGGGATTCCTTGGGTGGATGAGTGGGTCAACTGTGGTGGGAGCACGGCCGGGAACCGGCGTCGCCGCAAGCCCGCGGCGCGGGCCAACCGGTGACGCGCGGCAGCCGCGGGGCGCGGAACGGGGTCCGGGCCCCGTCCGCCGCGTCGATCGGGTCCCCGGCCCGGGCGGTGACGGTGCGCGGAGCGGTGGCCGAGTCGCGTGAGGACCGGAACGGGCGCGGTGCGTGCATGACGTGAACCTTTCCGTGGAGTTTTCCGATGTCCAGCACACCGTGTGCCCCCGCCGCACCCCGTCCTACGACCGGCCCTTCGTCAGGAGGAACCTGCGGGGCGTCACCCCGTGCGGGACGGACCGGCGTTGGGCGCGTCGGGGAGCGCACCCGCCCCGCTCCCCGGCCGCCCCGCCTGCCGGCTGTCGTCCATCCGGTCGGACTCCGGGCGGTGTTCGCCGTCCGGAGTCCGACCGGACGGAGGACACCGTACGGGTCGGGCCCGGGGCGAAGGTGGGGAGGGCCGGGGCATGCCCCCGCCGCCCGCGCCCCCGTTGGGACGGCCGTTCCGAGTACCGCCGATCTGAGTGGTGACCACTCACGACATCCACGGTTCCCGCCGGAAGACTGGGCCGCGGTCCCACAGATCCTCCAGAGGTACTGCTCATGCACGTCCGTCGCGACACCGACGCCCACAAGGCGTGCGTCGCCCCGCCCGGCGCCGCCCTCCGGCCCCGGCCGGCGGTGTGACACCGCGGTGACCGCGATGTACACGACCGGCTCACCCACCGGGACCGCACCGGCCACCGCCGCCGGGTCCACCGAGGCCGCCACGGCTCCGGGAACGCCCTGGCCGCTCGTGGGCCGTGACCCGTACGTACGGGCCTTCACGCGGGACCTCGCCGACCCGGACCGCGACGGTTTCCTCGTCCTCGGTCCGGCCGGCGCGGGCTGCTCCCGGCTGGCCCGCGAGTGCCTCGCCCGGGCCGCCCGGGCGGGGCACGCCACCTTGGCGGTACGGGCCACCACCGCCGGAGCCGACGTACCGTTCGGAGCCGTGGCCCACCTGCTGCCCCCGGACGCCCGCGCGCTGCCACCGGCCGCACTGCACGCCGAGGCCGGCCGCGGCCTCGACCGCCGGCGGGCCGGCCGCCCAGGACGGCAGGTGCTGTTCGTCGACGACCTGCACCACCTCGATCCCGACTCCGCCCTGCTGGTGCGCCGCCTGATGGACGACCAGCAGGTCTTCCTGCTGGCGACGGCCCGGTCCGCCCCGCCCGGGGGAAGGCCCCCGACCGCCGTGGCTACGCTGACCGACGAGGACCGCGTACGCCGCGTCGACCTGCCCCTGTTGGACCGCGCCCGCACCGCCCTGCTGCTGGAGCGGACCCTCGGCCTGCCGGTGACGGACCGCACCCTGGGCCTCCTCTTCGCCCTGAGCGACGGGAACCCGCTGTACCTGCGCGAACTCGTCCGGGGCGCCCTGGCCGGTGGGGCCCTCACCGGCGACGGGCGGATCTGGGACCTGGACGCGGCCGAGGTGCCGCTCACCCCGTACCTCGTCGACCGCGTCCACGACGAGGTACGGCCGTACGACGCCTCCCCGGTGCTGGAAGCGCTGGCCGTGTGCGGGCCGCTGCCGCTGCACCACCTGCTGGACCTGGCCGGCCCGCGGGCCGTGGACGCCCTGGAGCGCGCCGCCCTGATCGCCGTCCGGACGGACGGTCGTCGCCGTGACGTCGGCCTGGTCCTGCCGCTGCACGCCAGGGTGCTGCGCGAGGGACTGACGGAGGTCCGGCGCAGGGACCTGCTGTTGCGCAGCGCCGCCCTGACGGAGCGTTCCGGGGCCCGTCGGGAGGGGGACCCCGGTCTGATCGCCGTCCGGCTGCTGGAGGCGACGGGCCACGGCCACCCCGAACCCCTGGACCCGGAGACCGTGCGGGCCTCGGACACGGCCGACCCGGGGCGGGCCCGCCGGCTCCTCGAAGCGGTGCCCGAGGGGCAGCACGGCGTGGCGGCCCTGCTCCTGCTGGCCGAGGCCCGCTACCGGGCGGGCGAGTGCGCCGCCGCCGAGCGGACGCTGGCACGGGCGGCGGCCCTCGCCCGGACCGAGGAGGACACCCTGCTCGTCCTCGGGGCCCGGGTGCACAACCTCGTCCACGGCCTGGGCTCACCGCCCGCCGTGTGCCGGGCGGTGATCGAGGCGGCCCGCCCCCGGGTGCGCGGCGAGGCCGGTGTCAGGGAGCTGGCCCTGGCCGAGGCCGTGGTGGCCCAGGGGACCGGCGACGGCGCCCGGGCGCTGGAACTGACCGCGCCGCTGGTGCCCGTGGGCGGCCCGCACGAAGCCCCGACGGACAGCGTCCGGTTGCGGGCCTGCCTGGTCCGCTCCTTGGCCCTGGGCACCCTGGGACGGGGCGAGGAGGCGGTGGAGTGGGCCCGGGCGGCGGTCGACGCCCCCGTACCGCACGAGGCCGCCGTCTACACCGGGTTGGTCATGGAGGCGGCGAAGCAACGGGTGCTCGTGCAGGCCCTGGTGACCGCCGGGCGGCTGCCGGAGGCCCGGGCGTACGGTCGCCCGGCGCACGAGGCCCGGTCGGCGGTACGCGACCACGAGAGTCGGCGTCTGGTCCTCGCCCTGGGCCGCGCCGAGCTGGCCGCGGGCCGGCTGGACCGGGCGCGGAGGCTCTTCGCGGACGCCGCGCACGCCTCGCGCAGGCAGCGGACGGGCGTGTTCGCCCAAGCGTCCGGCCTGCTCGCGGTGGCCGCCGCCCAACAGGGCGACCTCGCCACGGCCGCGGCGGCCGTCGCCGAGGGTCGGGCCGCCGCCGGCCGGCCCGACGGCGACGCCCCGCCGACCGCCGGACCGTCCGACGACGCCGAGCACGTCGACGTCCCCGAGCTGCTGCTCGGCGAAGCCTGGCGGTACGCGTGCGGCGGCGAACTCGGCCGGGCGCGGGAACAGTTGCGGCGGGGCGCGGCCGAGGCCCTGCGGCTCGGCCGACGGGGACGCGAGTCCCTCTTCCTCACCGATCTCGTACGGCTCGGTGACGCGGCCTGGGCCGCGCCGCGGCTGGCGGCGCTCGCGGAGGCGGTCCCCGAACCCGCCCACCTGCTCCGGGCGGGGTTCGCCGGGGCCTGGGCCGCCCGGGACGCCGCCCGGCTCCTGGCCGCCGCGGTCGAACTGGAGGACCGGGGCGCGCTGCTGCTCGCCGCCGAATGCCGGAGCACGGCCGCCGCGGCGCTGCGTCAGGGCGGCCGGGAACGGCAGGCCCGGGCGGCCGAGCGGGAGGTGCACGCGCTCGTCGAACGCTGCGGGGGTGCCCGTACCCCCGTCCTGCAGATCCTCGGGGCCCACCGCGGTCTGACCCTGCGGGAGACGGAGATCTCCCTGCTCGCGGCGCGGGGCCTCACCGACAAGGCGATCGGTCGACTGCTGCACCTCTCGCACCGGACCGTCGAGAACCACCTGCACCGCGTGTACGGCAAGCTCGGCGTCGCCGGCCGCCGGGAGCTCGCCGCGCGTCTGCTGCGCGCGACGGCACCGGTGGCCGGCGAAGGATGAGCGGACGGGGGACCGGAAGGACGCGGACGTGTGCCCCCTCGGCGGCGGGCCGAGGGGGCACCACTCAGGAGCGGACCGGAGCCGGGATGCCGAGGACCCGGTCGCGCAGCACCGGAAGCTCCTTGCGGACGCGACCGACCTCGGAGATGTCGAGCTCGACGGTCACCACCTGTTCGCCCGGACCGCCCTCGGCCAGTACCCCGCCCCACGGGTGCACCACCATGCTGTGCCCGGCCTGGCACACCCCGCCGTGCTCGCCCGCCGCCACGCAGGTGAGCAGGTACACCTGCTCCTCGACCGCGCGGGTGCGGGCGAAGAGCCTGAGGTGCTCCAACCGTCCGGCCGGCCACGCCGCGGGGACGACGATCAGCTCGGCGCCGGCGTCGACCAGGGCCCGGAAGAGCTCGGGGAAGCGCAGGTCGTAGCAGATCGCCAGGCCGAGCGTCCCGAAGTCGGTGGGGAGGGTGGTCGCCGCGTCGCCCGCCCCGAGCAGCACGGCCTCGCCGCTGTCGAACCCGTAGCGGTGGATCTTGCGGTAGTGGCCGCGCAGTTCGCCGTCCCGGTCGAAGACCAGCGCCGTGTTGTACAGGGTGCCGTCACGGCCGCGTTCCAGGATCGACCCGGCGTGCAGCCACACACCGGCCGCCCGGGCGGCCCGGGCCATGAGCGCGACGGTGGGCCCGTCCAGACCCTCCGCGTCGCGGTCCCACGTGTCGTGCGCCCACGCCCCGGCGGTCCAGAGCTCGGGCAGTACGACGAGGTCGTCGCCGGCCCGCCGCACCACCGAACGGAGCACACGGGAGCGACGGTCCTCGGCGTTCTCGGAGGCGTCGACACGGAGCTGGATGAGTGAGGCGCGCATGGTTTCTCTCCTGTCGGAAGGGGGGGGCTCAGGGGCTGCGCGGGTGAGTGGCACGGCCGAGCAGGGCGCCGACGGCGATGCCGGCCACCCAGCCCAGGCCGTACCGGCCCGGCCAGGTCGAGGCGAGGGGACCGTCGAACCAGGCGACCCGGGTGAAGAGCAGTCCGGTGCCGACGGCCAAGGCCCAGGCCGCGATGCGGCCGGGAGAGAAACCCGCGCGGTACCAGTACGGGCCGGTGGGGCGGACGTCGAGCAGCCCGGCCGGGTCGTAGGCCCGTCGGCGCAGCATGTCCGCGACGAACACCCCGGTCCAGGCGGAGAAGGCCACCGAGAGCAGGGTGAGGAAGGACACGAAGGTGCTCTGGAAGCTCCGGGCGACCGCCATGATCAGCGTCCCGAGGACCAGGCTCACGGCCGCGTTCAGGGAGACCGCCCACACCCGGGGCAGCCGAACTCCCAGGGTCTGCGCGGTGAACCCGGCGGAGTACATCGACATCGCGTTGATCAGGACCATGCCGGCGACCGCGGTCAGCAGGTAGGGCACGGCGAGCCACACGGGCAGCAGTCCGCCGATGAACGCGACGGGGTCGGGGGCCGCGGCCAGGCCCGGGTTCCCGACGGCGAGGACCGCGCCCACGATGACGAGCGGCGTGACCACGAGGCCCGCCCCGGCGACGGTGGTGGCGACCATCGCCGTCGCGGAGGCGGTCCGGGGCAGGTACCGGGTGAAGTCCGGCGCGGAGGGCACCCAGCTGATCCCGCCCGCCGCGATCGTGCCGATACCGGCGACGAGCACGGCCGTCGAGCCGCCGGAGCGGTGCCACACGGCGGACCAGTCGGTGGTGGCCGCCACCCGGGCGATCACCAGGACGCTGAACCCGCCGAACAGACAGGCCGCCCACAGACCGGCCCGCAGCAGGGCCGACCGGCCGAGGCCGGACACGACGAAACTGCCCGTCACGAACAGCGCGAGCGCCGCGACGATCAGCGCCGTGCTCTCCCCGACCCCCGTCACCAGACGCAGGACGGTGAGCAGCGCGTAGGCGCCGGTGACGGCGTTGATGGTCTCCCAGCCCCAGCGGGCCACCCAGATCACCGTGCCGGGCAGCAGGTTGCCGCGGGTACCGAACACGGCCCGGGCGAGCGCGAGTCCGGGAGCCCCGCCGCGCCTGCCGGCGACGGAGACGATGCCGACGATCCCGTACGAGACCACGGGCGCGACGACCGCCACGATCAGGACCTGCGCCAGGGAGAGATGGCCCGCGACGGTCAGCCCCGCGCCCATGGCCAACAGCAGCACGCTCGTGTTGCCGGCCATCCAGGTGGGGAACAGGCCGCGGATCCGGGCCGTGCGCTCCTCGTCGGGCACCGGCTCCAGGCCCCGGGTCTCGACGGCGTCCGCCAGCCGCCGGCCGATGGGTCGCCGACCGGGGGGCCGGTGACCCATCGGCCGGTGACCTGGGGAGTGGTGACCGACGGGCCGGACGAGGGGAGTCATGACGCCACCGTGTCACCGCGCCCGGGCCGCCCCTGTCCTCCGGTCGGAGGAGCGGCAGCAGGGCGGACGCCGCCCCGACCGCTCCTCTGCACCATCGATCGAATGCATGACCGCCCGGCCGCGGTCGCGCTCCTAGCGTGGGATCGGCGTCCAGTGCGGCCGGCCAACGGACCCGACGGCGGCGCCCCGCCGAAGGAGAACGTGATGAAGCCCAGAACCCTCGCAGGGGCCGACGTCCGCGCCGGCCGGAACATCGTCCCGCCGCGACGCCCGTACCCGGTGCTGCTGCCGAGGGGGGTGATCGGCAGGGAACCGGCGGAGCGGCTGTGCCTGGTCCGCGGACGCGGGGCCCTGGTGTGGGACAGCGCCGGACGGCAACTCGTCGACACCCTCGCGGGCCTCGGCCAGTGCGCCGTCGGCTACGGGCGCACCGAACTGGCCGACGCCGCCGCGGCCCAGATGCGCGAACTGGCCGCCTTCCCCCTGCACGCGGGACCCGTCAACGAACCCGCACTGCTCCTCGCCGAGCGGCTGGCCGAGCTGTCGCCCGTCGCCGGCAGTCGGGTGTCCTTCACCAGTTCGGGCAGCGAGGGCGTGGAGACCGCCCTCAAACTGGCCCGGCTCGCCCACTTCCAGCACGACGGCAGCGACCGCCCCCTCGTCCTGGCGCTCGACGGCGGCTACCACGGCATGACGGCCGGAGCCCTCGCGGTGACCACGTCGCCCGCGGCCCACCGCGGACTCGGCCCGCCGTCCGGGCACGTGCTCCGGCTGACCAGGCCGGATCCCTCGCGACTCGGTCCGCACCCCGTGCCCGCGCTCCTCGCCGAACTCGAACGTGCCCTCGCCAGGGCCGGTCCGCACCGGGTGTCCGCCCTCATCGGCGAACCGGTCCTGGGCTTCGCCGGCAACATCGTTCCCCCGGAAGGCTATTGGCCCGGAGTCCGCCGCGTCCTGGACGACCACGGCATCCTGCTGATCGCCGACGAGGTCGCCACCGGATACGGCCGCACCGGGGACTGGTTCGCCTCGCCCCGATTCGGCATGTGCCCCGACCTGGTGGTCACCGCCAAAGCCCTGACCAGCGGCTACATACCGATGGGTGCCGTCCTGACGGGGGAGCGGGCGCTGCGTATGCTGGACGGTTTCCCGCTGCTGCACGGCTTCACCGCGAGCGGGCACGCCACCGCCGCGGCCGTCGCCCTGGCCAACCTGGACATCATCGAGCGGGAGCGGCTCGCGCAGCGCGCGGCGGAGACCGGCGCCCGACTGCTCGCGGCCCTGCGGCCGCTGGAGGAACTGCCCTGGGTCCGCGCGGTGCGCGGCTGCGGCCTGATGCTCGCCGTCGAGTTCACCGAGGACCCGGCCGTCGCCGAACGGGCCCGGCTGCTGCCGGGAAGGGCGGCCGAGGCCGGGGTCCTGATCCCGACCGCCCACCCCGTCATCCGGCTCACCCCGCCCCTGGTGATCACCGACGTGCAGGCGCAGCGCATCGCCGACGTGGTGACGGGCGAGGTGCGCCGCCTGGGCGGCTGACCCGGAGGGTCGCCATGCGTCCGCCGAGGCGTCCGTGGGGAGGGCGGACGCCACCGAACGGCGGAACTCCGCCGGACCCGCGCGGCCCGCCGGGCCGGGCCACCGCACCTGCGCCCCCGCTCCGACGTACGTTGCAGCTGTCATCGCGCATGCCGGAACCAGGAGTACGGGGGCACCGTGGGCACAGAGGCCCGGGAAGTCGAACCGCGGACGTTCTTCGGACACCCCCGAGGACTCGCGACGCTGTTCCTCACCGAGATGTGGGAGCGGTTCAGCTACTACGGCATGCGCGCCCTGCTGGCCGTCTACCTGGCGGCTCCGGTGGCCGAGGGCGGCCTCGGCTACTCCACCGGCACGGCCGTGGCCATCTACAGCGTGTACGTCTCCATGGTGTACCTGCTGACGCTGCCGGGAGGTTGGGTCTCCGACCGCTTCCTCGGACCCCGGCGGTCCGTCACGACGGCCTGCGTGATCATCATGATCGGGCACTTCCTGCTGGCCGTGCCCACGACGGCGTTCTTCTTCGCCGGGCTGTTCTTCGTCGCGGTCGGCTCGGGCCTGGTCAAGGCCAACATCTCGACGATGGTCGGCCACCTCTACCAGGGGCCGTTGGAGGAGCGCCGGGACAGCGCCTTCACGATCTTCTACATGGGCATCAACCTCGGTGCCTTCTTCGCCCCGCTGGTCATCGGCACGATCGGGCAGAAGGTCAGCTACCACCTCGGGTTCGCGGTGGCCGGCGTGGGCATGGCCCTGGGCCTGGCCCAGTACCTGTTGGGCCGGCGTTCGCTGAGTCCGCACAGCGATCTCGTCCCCTCGCCGATGGACGCGACCGCGCGCCGGGCCATGCTGCGCAAGGGGCTGCTCTGGCTGCTCGTACCGATCGTCTTCTACCTCGTCGTCGGCCTGTCCGGGCACTACACCCTCAACTGGGTGATGGTCCCGCTCACGGTGATCGGGCTGGTCTTCCCGGCATGGACCCTCGCGCGCATCCGGCGCGACCCGGAACTGACCGCGGCCGAGAAGTCCCGGGTGTCGGGCTACATCTGGCTGTTCGTCGTGGCCGCCGTCTTCTGGATGGTCTACGACCAGGGCGGCTCCACCCTCAACATCTTCGCCGACGAGAACACCGACACCACGTTGTTCGGCTTCGACTTCCCCTCCAGTTGGTTCCAATCGCTGAACCCGCTGTTCATCATGGCGCTCGGCCCCGTGTTCGCCTGGCTGTGGCAGTGGTTGGCCCGCCGGGACCGCGAACCCTCCACACCGGCGAAGTTCGGAATGGGACTCATCCTGGTGGGCCTGTCGTTCGCCGTGTTCCTGCTGGCCCTGGCGGCCGCGGAGGGCGGCACGCAGGTCTCGCCGCTCTGGCTCGCCCTCATCTTCCTGATCCAGACGGTGGGCGAGCTGTGCCTGTCGCCGGTCGGCCTGTCGGCGACGACGAAGCTCGCGCCGGAGAAGTACGGCAGCCAGATGATGGGCGTCTGGTTCCTCGCGGTGACCGCGGGCGACTGCGCCACCTCGCTCGCCGCCATCGCCGGGGCGAACCTCAACAGCATTCCGTTCGTGGCGATCGAGGTGCTGGTGGCCGTGGCGGTGGGCGTGGCCATGCTGCTGGCCCGCAAGACCGTGGCCGCCCGGTTCCTCGGCCACCACTGAGGTCCGTGCTCCGTTCGGTCGGCGAGGGGACGGAGCGGGCCCGCCGCGGCGGCGGCACCGGCGCGGCCGCCCTACCGTGGGACGCGTGAACGGATACGCGGCGGTCCACGAGGTACGGGCGAGCGGGACGGACGGACCCCCCTTCGACGGGACGGTCCCCGACGGGATCGGCACGGTCCACGCGGCCGAGACGGACGACTCCGGGACGGCGCCGGGACCGGTCACCCTCTGCGGCATGAGCACTGCGGGCCTGCGCCCGACGCCCGGCGACCGGCCCGGGGAGGCCGGGCAGGCCTGGTGGCCGCCCATCAGCGGCGTGGTGATCTGCGCGACCTGCGACCGCGACACCTGACCGGCCGCGACACCTGACCGGCCGCGAGGCCGTATCGGCCTCGCGGCGGTGCCGGGGGTGCGTGGTTACGAGACCAGCCAGGGCAGTTGGTGGCCCATCCGGTCCCGCTTGGTCACCAGGTACCGGATGTTGTGGTCGCCGGCCGGCGCGGCGAGCGGCTCCGTCCGGCCGACCCGTACGCCGTGGTCCGCGAGGGAGGCCGTCTTGGCGGGATTGTTGGTCAGCAGCCGGCAGGCGTGGACGCCCAGGTCCTTCAGGACGTCCGCGGCGGCCCCGTAGTCCCGGGCGTCGGCGGGCAGCCCGAGGTCCAGGTTCGCGTCCACCGTGTCACGGCCCGCCTCCTGGAGCTCGTACGCGCGCAGCTTCTGCACCAGGCCGATGCCGCGCCCCTCGTGGTCGGGCAGGTAGAGCACCACCCCGCGTCCGTGCGCGGCGATGCGGCGCAGGGCCTCGTCCAGTTGCGGGCCGCAGTCGCACCGCAGCGAGCCGAAGACGTCCCCGGTCAGGCAGGCGGAGTGCAGCCGGACCGGCACGTCCGCGTCGGTGCCGGGCAGCTCGCCGTGCTCGTCGAGACCGCCCGCGACGAGGGCGACGTACTCGGAGTCCGTGTCCGTGGCCCGGTAGCCGACCGCGGTGAATTCGCCGAAGGGCGTGGGAAGGGCGACGGTCGCGACGCGCTCCACCACGGGCTCGGTCCGGCGCCGGTACGCGGCCAGGTCCTCGATCGAGATCACCGCGAGACCGTGGGCCTCGGCCAGGACCAGCAGCTCGGGCAGCCGGGCCATGGTCCCGTCGTCGTTGACGACCTCCGCAATCACCCCGACGGGCGGGAGACCGGCCAGGCGCATCAGGTCGACGGAGGCCTCGGTGTGCCCGGGGCGGACCAGTACGCCGCCCTCGACGGCCCGCAGCGGGAACACGTGCCCCGGACGGGTCAGGTCGCCCGGGCCGGTGGCGGGATCGGCGAGGAGCCGTACGGTGCGGGCGCGGTCCGCGGCGGAGATCCCGGTGGTGATGCCGTCCCGCGCGTCGGTGGACACGCTGTAGGCGGTTCCCTTCGGGTCCTCGTTGACCGTGGTCATCGGGGGCAGCCGGAGGTCGTCGAGGGCGTCCGCGGGCATGGGGGCGCAGATGACGCCGGAGGTGTGGCGGACGGTGAACGCCATCAGGGCCGGAGTGGCGTGCACGGCCGCGAACACCAGGTCGCCCTCGTTCTCCCGGTCCTCGTCGTCGACGACGATCACGGGACGGCCCGCCGAGATCTCCGCGACGGCGTGCTCGACGGAGTCGAGGACCCCGTGCGCGGCGTGCGGACCGCGCGGGCGCTCGGTGGAACCGGTGGCGGTGGCGGTGGTGGGGGTGCTGGTCATGGCAGGGGCCCTCCGGCCTTCGTCCCGACGCCGCCCCGGTGGCGGGCGTGGGGGGTCTCTCCGAGTAGGCCGGCCCGGGGGCCCCGGCCGTGTCCTCCGATCGGGCGAGCGGGGGTCGCGCACTGAGTGGTTCCGGGGCGGGTGCATGTGAGTGGTCCGGGTCGGAGACAGGGCGGCGGGGGCGACGTAGCGTGGGCGCAGCGCACGGGAGGCCCGTGGGGGGACGACGCCCGTGCGCCCCCTCGCGCGGTCCTGCGGGCCGACCCTCTCCGTACCGGGAGACGGTCGGCGGCCGCGCGAGCCCCGCGGAGCGGCCGCGGGCGCACGTGCTCGGCTCGACAGGTGTGCCCGCGGCTCCGCTCCGTGTTCGGCGGCGGTGGTGGCAGGTGGACGGCGAGGCGGAACGTCGCCCCGGGGACTGGCCGCCACCGCCGCCGACTCCCTCCCCGGACGACGGGGCGCGCCGGCACGGCGTTCCCGCCGGTGACGCGGGGGATCAGGGCTCCGGGACGCCCAGACGGAGCGCGTCCCGTTCCGGGCGGAGGAACAGCGCCGCGAGCAGGCCGGCGAGGGCGAGGAGCGCGGCGGTCAGGAGCCAGGCGTGCGTGTAACCGGTCACCGCTGTCGGCGCCGCGTCCACCACCCGGCCCAGGACCAACGGGGCCAGCACCCCGCCCAGGGAGGCGACGCCGACCACGGTTCCGAGGACGACGCCCCGCAGGCGGGGCGTCGTGATGCGGCCGCAGGCGGTCTGGCCGACCGTCATCATCACCATGGACAGGCCCATGCCCAGCATCATCGGCAGCTTCAGCCACAGGACCTGCGCGGTGACGAACACCGCGACCGCCACCGCGGAGCAGACCATCAGCAGCCCCGCGCCCGCTCCGGACGGCAGGCGCCGGCGCCCAGCGGCCGACGGGCGCCGGCTCAACATGCCGTGGCCGAGCAGTACCGCGGCGTTGCCGAGCGCTCCGGCGGCGACCGCGATGCCGACCTGGTGCGTGTCCCAGCCCAGGGCGGTGTGCAGGTAGTCCGGGACCCAGGTCAGCTGCGAGCTCATCAGCCAGTAGGCGGCGAAGCACCCGAAGCCCCCGGCGAGGACGGTGGGCGACAGCAGGATCCGCCGGAGCGACGGTTCGCCGACGCCGGCGACCCGGGCCGCGGCAGGAGGGCCCGACGCGTCCGAGGGGCCCGCTGCGTCCCGGCGGCGGCCCCGTCCGGTGAGCGGCGGCGCGAGCTGCCCCTCGCCGCCGCGCACCGCCCACACGGCCGCCCAGAGGAGGCCCGCGCAGCCGACGGCGCCGAAGGCCCAGCGCCATCCCCACCAGCCGATCACCAACGACAGGGCGGGGGCCGCGACCGCCACGCCGACGGCCGCGCCGACCAACAGGACGGCCGTGGGCAGGGTGCGTTCGCGCTGCGGGAACCAGCCGTACAGGTGGTGCACCGCGACCGGTGCGGCCGGGCCCTCCGCCGCGCCGAGCAGCACCCGGGTGGCGATCAGCGTCCCGAACCCGGCGGAGGCGGCCAGCATCGGCAGCTGGGCCGCGGACCAGGCCAGCGCCATCAGCAACAGCAGGACGGTGGTGCGCACCGTGCGGGTGAGCAGGGAGACGCCGATCGCCGACAGCGAGAAGAGGGCGAAGAACGCCGCCTGGGTGGCGCCGAACTCCTGCCGGTTAAGGCCGAGTTCCCGCATGATCTCGGGGCCGGCCAGGCCCAGTACCGCCTTGTCGGCGAAGTTGACGACCATGAACAGCAGCAACATCCAGGCGGTGGCCCAGGCCCCGGGCGGCGCGGGAGCGCCGTCGGGCGGGCGGGTGGAGCAGACCGTCATGCCTGGCTGCCGTCGGTACCGCGACCGCCGGCCGCGAACTCCTCGGCGTCGGGGTCGCTCCGGCCCGTCCCCCCGGTGGCTCCGGTCTTCTGCGTCTTCTGCGTCCTCTCCGTCCCCCCGGTCTCCTCGGGGGGTGCGTCGCCCTCGTCGGTCAGGCCCACGCCGATCCGGCCCGCCGCGCGCCGCGCGCCCTGGGGCGTGCGGGCCAGCTCCGTGGCCACGTCCGTCCGTTCGACCAGCGCGGAGGATTCGGCGGCGGCCCAGGCGAAGATGCCGCGGGCCATCGTCGACTGTTCGACCCCGGCCCGGGCGGTGTAGACACGGGCCCGGATCCGGGCCACCTCGACGTCCTCGGGCGCGGCGAGGGCGGCCGTCTCGGCGAGGTGCGAGGCCAACCGGAGCCGTCCCTGTGCCAGCAGCCGCGCGGCCCTGTCGGCGAGCGCGCGGGCGCCGCCCGCGGCGGCGGCCAGTTCGGCGGCGACCTCGGCCTCCGGGGCGGGCTTGAGGTGGGCGGGGTTCAGGTCGTACCAGCCGCCCCACAGTCGCCACAGGTTGCGGACGACGAACTCGGGTTCGTCGTAGCCGGGGTGGAGGTACGGCCGGGCGAGCAACTCGTCCGGAACGCGCACCCGTTGCACCACCTCGTCCAGCCGGAGCCCCTCGTTCATGAGCGCGCGGGTCTGGTCGCACAGGGTCTCCAGCAGCCGGGCCGTGTCGGTGAGGGCCCGGTGGATCCGCTCGGCCCCGACGATCGGCACGCCGTGTCCGGGGAGCAGGAGTTCCGCGTCCAGCGCCGCCATGTCCCGCAGGGCGCGGGCCCATTCCTCGGGGTGCCGCTGGACCTTCTGCGGGTTCCCGGCGTTGGGGGCGTGCCAGATGAACAGGTCGCCGGTGCACAGCGTCCGGGCTTCGGGCACCCAGACGTAGGTGTGGTCGTCGGTCTCGCCGCGGGCGTGCACGAGTTCGAAGGTGAGGCGGCCCCGACGCAGGGTGTACCGGTCGCGGTAGGTGGTGTCGGGGTAGCGGTAGTCGGTGGGCCACTCCAGCCACGGGACGCCGAACTGGCGGCGGTTGATCCACGTGTTGTAGCCCGCGGTCCGGCGGTACCGGTCGAAGCGGGCCGCGAGGGCCTCGTGGGCGACCACCTCGGGGCCGTGGCCCTCGGCGTCGAAGGGCGCGAGCCCGCCGACGTGGTCGACGTGGCCGTGGGTGAGCACGACGGCGTGCACCGGGTCCGCGGAGAAGGCGCGCACCGCCGCGTGCCGGTCCGCGGCGGTGATCACGTCGCCGGAATCCACCAGGACCAGGCCCTCGCCCGTGTCGAAGGTCATCGAGTTGGCGAAGCCGGGATAGAAGCCGATGCCGGGGCGCACCAGGACCAGCCGGTTCCCGGTGAACTCGCCGGCCAGGTGCGCCCCGAGGTCCGCCTTGCCGTGCCACACCCGGTCGGCGTACGCGAGGTACTCCCGCGACCGTTCGTGGGTCGTACGGCCGGCGCGCGGCTCCGGGGAGGCGGGTGCGGAGGGTGCGGTCATGCGCGTGGCTCCTTCTCGGTCCGATCGGGTGGCGCGGCCGCGGTGGCCCGCCGCCCCGTCGTGGGTCGGCCGGGGCGCCGCGCCGATCGGGGGAGGTGCCGGAGCGGCGCCCCGGGAGCAGAGTCTGTGCGCGCGGGCCGGGTGGCGACACCGGCCCTCGTCACACCCGCACACGGCCATTAGGGTGACGTGTCACATATCGCGACTCTGGGGGGACGCGTGGTTTCCGACTCCGCCCGCGCACTGGCCGTGCGCTGCGAATCCCGGACCAATGCCCTGGCACGACGGATGAGCAGGGAGTTCTTCGAAAGCGTGCCGGGTTACGGAACCCTGCCCGCGGACGTCAAGGACCTGGAGATCGCGGCGACCGTACGCCACGGCGTCCGTCTCTTCCTCCGGGGCGTGATCTCCCCGCCCGCCGCCCCCGACGGATACCGGCTGTTCCGGGAGCGGGCCGCGCAGCGCGCCGAGGAGGGGGTGCCGCTCGACCTGCTCCTCCGTACGTACGCGATGGGCGTGTACGGACTGTGGCAGGTGATGCGCGAGGAGGCCGGGCCGGACGACGGACCGGCCCTCGCCGAGCTCGTGGACCTGCTGTTCCAGTCGCAGGCCGAGGTCGTGGGAGCGGTCACTCAGCACTACCTCCACCAGCGGGACGCCCTGGAGAGCGCCCGGCGCACGGACCGGACCCGGCTGGTGCGCGGCCTGCTCCACGGGGTGCTCGACCCGGACGAGGCACGCCGCGCCGGGCTCGTCCTGGACGGCCCGCTGCTGCTCCTCGCCTTCCACGCCGGGCGGGTGGACGCCCCGGACGGCCCCGTCGCGGAGCGCCGTCGCCAGCGCCGGATCCGCGCCGCCCTCCAGTCGGCCTTCGGAGCGGACGTACCGGCCCTGACGGACGGCGCGCCGGAGGAGGGCGGGGCCTGCGGCCACGCCGTCGTCCCCCGCTGCGGGGAGGTGCCCGACGACCTGGCCCGGCTCCTGGAGGAGGGCTACGGGGCGCCGGTGCGCGTGGCGGCGGCCGTCGCCACCGACGCGGCGGGCATCCCGGAGGCGGCCCGGACGGCCGGGGAGATCGTCCGGATCGCCCGGGCCCGCGGCCTGCCCGCCGGCACGGTCCACCGGCTGGACGACGTACTGCTCGAATTCCACCTGTCGCGGCCCGGTCCGAGCGGTGAACGCATCGCCGCCCTGCTCGATCCGGTGGCCGACCGGCCCGAGCTGCTGGAGACGCTGCGGACCCACCTGGAGCTGTGCCTGGACCGCCGGGCCACCGCCTCGGCGCTCGGGGTCCACCCCAACACCGTGGACAAGCGGCTGACCCGGCTGACCGCCCTGACGGGCCTCGACCTGAACTCGCCGCACGGCACCGCACTCGCGCTGGCCGCCCAACTGCTCCGCGAGGCGCCGCCCCACTGACGTCCGACCGTCCGCGCACCGGGCCACCCGGACACCGGATTGTCGACGGTCCCGCCCCCGGCGCCCGGGTGCGGGACCGTCGCGCCGCTCTCCGGCGGGCTCGGGGTCCTCGGTCAGGCCGCCGGAACCCTCAGCGTCGTCCCCCGAAGGGGTTCCGCCGACCGAAGGGCCACGACCGCCACCGGATGGAGCAACCGGTCGATGCCGGCGGCCAGGGCGCCGCCCACCAGCGGGGCCAGCAGGAACAGCCACACCTGCGACAGCGCCGGACCGCCCGCGAACAGGGCCGGGCCGAGACTGCGCGCCGGGTTCACCCCGGTGCCGGTCAGCGGGAAGCCCACGAAGACCACGGCCGCCAGGGTGAGGCCGGCCGCGGCGCCACCGACGCCCGGCGCGGCGGTCCGGCGGGTGACGCCGAGCACCACCAGGACCAGCAGCAGGGTGAGGACGGTCTCGGTCAGGAAGGCACCGGCACCGCTGATGCCCATCTCGGAGCGGACGCCCCAGCCGTTGGACCCGAAGGTCCCGTGCGTGACGAACCCGGGGATGGTGTGCGCCAGCGCGTACAGGACGGCCGCGCCGACGACGCCGCCGGCCAATTGGGCCACCGCGTAGGCCGCCGCCGTACGGGGGCCGATCCGCCGCGCCAACAGCATGCCGAGCGTGACGGCGGGATTGAGGTGGGCGCCGGAGACCGGGCCCAGGGTGTAGGCCAGGCCGACGAGGACCAGACCGAAGACGAGGGCGACGCCGGTCGGCCCGATGACGGGCGCGCCGACGGCGGCGGCCCCGACACCGAAGAAGACCAGCAGGGCGGTTCCGGCGAACTCGGAAATGACAGCTCTGTTCATCGTCGTGAGCTCCGTGACGCAGCAGGGTGAGGGACGTGGTGCTTCCTCGACTGTCCCCGCGGGGAGACCGGGGCCTTGTCGTCCCCGAGGTCCGTGCGGGGGACGTCCCCGTCCCCCGCCCCCTCACCCGAACGCACTACAGGACCGTCCCCGGGCCCGCCCTAGCGTGGCGTCAGCGCCGGTTCCCCGGTGCCCCGTCCCACGGACAGGAGGATCAGGAATGCTTGCCGACCTGCCCCACCTCGGCTCCGGTCTCGGCTACCGCACCGAGATCTCGGCGGAGATCGAAGCCTGCCCCCGGGCCGCCGACTGGCTGGAAATCATCACCGAGCACTACCTGGACGCACCGCCCGACGCCCGCGAACGCCTCCACCGGCTCAGGAAGCACCACCGGCTCGTCCCGCACGGATTGGAACTGTCGCTGGGCGCCCCCGAGGAACCGGCGGCCGGCTACGTCGAGGCGCTGGCCGCGCTGGTCGCGGAGATCGACGCGCCCTGGTTCAGCGACCACCTCTGCTTCACCCGGGCCGGCGGCATCTCCCTGGGCACCCTCGTACCGCTGCCGCGGCTGCGGGAGATCGCTGCGGCCGTGGGACGGCGCGCCCAGCGGGTGCAGGACGCCGTCGGGGTCCCCCTCATCCTGGAGAACATCACCTACTACCTGGACCTGCCGTCGCCCCTGACCGAGGCCCAGTTCATCACCGAGGTGATGGAACACTGCGACTGCGGCCTGCTGCTCGACCTCACCAACCTCGACATCAACTCCCGCAACCACGGCTACGACGCCCAGGAGTTCCTCGACACGATCCCGCTGGAACGCGTCGTCCAGGTGCACCTCGCGGGCGGGACGGAGGGCGACGAGGGGCACATGGCCACCGACACGCACAGCGCCCCCGTACCCGAAGGGGTGTGGCACCTGCTGTCCCGGCTGCTCGACCGCACGACGTCGGTGCGCGCCACCCTCGTCGAACGCGACCAGGACTTCCCCGACGACTTCGGCGAACTGCGCGCCGAGCTGAGCCGCGCCCGCGGGATCCTGAACGCCGCCGGGGCCGTGCCGCACCGGGCCCCCGCGTGACGCCCGCAGCCCTCGGCACGGGACCGGGACGGGCCCCGCGCACGACCCCCGGGGGCGGGCCGGCGTGCGCGGCGCCCCCGGCCGGAACCGGGGGGCGCGAACCCCACGCACGGCAGGATCCGCGCACGGGAACCTAAACTGGGCGTGTGCGCCACAGCGGCAGCGGAACGGCAACGGAACGCGCGGTCGGACACTGGCCGCCGGTGGCACCGGATGCCCCCGGGGCCGACGCCGTCGCGGACATCTTCCTCGACTTCGACCGGCAGGCCCAACGGCTGCGCAGCATCTTCCGGCTGGCACTGGTGGGCGTCATGGCACTCGTGGCCTGGGCGGGCACGCCGCCCGACCAGTGGCCCGCGCAGTTCGCACTGGTCGGCGCGTACGGGCTGGTGTCCCTCTTCACCTGGTGGATGTGGCGCCACCGCCCCGAGCGGGCCCAGCGGATCCGCCGGTTGGCGCCGATGGCGATCGTCGACGTGGCCGCCGTGTCCGCCCTGCAGTTCCTGTCCATCGGCAGCTACCTCTCCCTGGGCCTGCTGGCGTTCCTGCCGTTCTTCACGGCGACCCATCCCGGCAGGCGCGCGCTGCTGCTGTCCGTCGCCGCCATCGCCGCCGGCGGTTCCGTACTGACCGATTCGGCCTTCCGCCGCGAGCTGAGCGGCGCGGAGGGGCTGACGCTGCTGGCGATGCTGATCCTGCTGTGCGTGGTGGCGATGGCCGTGTCACGGGTGCAGGACCGCCGGCTGGAGCGGGTCGCCGCCCTCACCATCAGCCGGTCGATCCTGCTGCGGGACGTGGTGTCCGCCGAGGCGCGCGAGCGCCGCACCGTCGCGGAGTGCGTGCACGACGGACCCCTCCAGACGGTACTGGCCGTCCGCCAGGACCTGGGCCAGGCCCGCAAGGCCCCGGACGGCGCGCCCGCCCTGCTGGAACGGGCCTTCGAGCTGCTCGGTGACGTCTCGCAGGAACTGCGGCAGGTCAGCGTCACCCTCCACCCGTCGGTACTGGAACAGGCCGGGCTGGCCGCCGCCGTGCGCTCCCTCGCCCGAACGACCGAGAAGCGGACCGGAATCGCCGTGGAATGCGACCTGGACCACCCGCGACGCCACGGCTTCGACCCGGTCGTGTTCGGCCTGGCACGGGAACTGCTGGCCAACGTCGAACGCCACTCCGGGGCCGAACACGTCCGCGTGGGGCTGCGGGACACGGGAGCAGCGGTGATTCTTGAGGTGAGGGACGACGGCGTCGGCATGGACGAGGAGGTGCGCGCCGACCGACTCGCCGAGGGACACATCGGACTCGCCTCGCAGCGGGCCCGGGTGGAGGCCCTGGGAGGCCGCATGGAGCTGGTTCCCACCGAACGGGGCACCTGGGTGCGCGTCACCCTGCCCGAGCCGGAGCGCGCCGATGTGGAGGCACCATGACCTACGGACAGCCCAGGGTGCGGGTCGTGGTCGGCGACGACCACCCGGTGTACCGGGACGGAATCGTCTCCGCGCTCAACGGCAGCGGCCGCGTCGAAGTGGTGGCGGCGGTCGGCGACGGCCGCACCGCCCTGGAGGCGATCCGCGAGCACCGGCCGGCCGTGGCCCTGCTCGACTACCGCATGCCCGAGCTGGACGGCCTGGAGGTGGCGCACGCCGTCGCCCGGGACGAACTGCCGACCCGCGTGCTGCTGCTCTCGGCCACGACCGAGAGCGACGTCGTGTACCGGGCGGTGCAGGAGGGCGCGGCGGGCTACCTGTCCAAGGAGTCCGACCGCGACGACATCATCGCGGCGGTGATGGCCTGCGCCAAGGGCGAGAACGTGCTGCACCCGGAACTCGTCACCGGGCTCGCCTCGGAGGTCCGGCTGCGGGCCAGATCGGAGGAACCGCTGCTCAGCGCACGCGAGCGGCAGGTCCTCCAGATGATCGCGCAGGGCCTGTCGGTCCCCGACATGGCCAAGGAGCTGTACCTGGCGCCCACCACCGTCAAGACGCACATCCGCAGGCTGTACGAGAAGCTCGGCGTGTCCGACCGCGGCGCCGCGGTCGCCAAGGCGATGCGGACGCACATGCTGGAGTGACGGCGCCGCGGGGACGGAGCCGGGCATCCGACCGGCCCCCGGGGCGCGAGCGTCCGGGGGCCGGTCGTGGTGGTGGCGGCGGGGGCGGTGCGGCCGTCTGCCGCCTCAGCCGCCGCAGCGCGCGCAGTGCATGGCCGTGACCACGCGGACACTGCTCGTGCCCATGCCCCGGGCCTGGGTCAGTTCCCGGCGCCCCACACGCACGTGCGTGTCGCAGACCGCCGCGCCGCACACGCGGCACACGGCCTCGGCGGGCCGGTGGTGTCCGGAGTCCGTCCGGCAGATGTGACAGTTCATCGCGCTGCTCCTTCGGTCGCACGGGATCCGGCGGCGGCCGGAGCGGTGGTGGGGGTGGTGGCGGGGACGGTGACGGTGGCGGGCGGCGGCGTGCCGGTGGGGGCGATCAGGCCGGCGGACAGCAGGGCCTCCAGGGCTCCGCCGAGACCGGACAGCCCGCCCGGAGCCTTTCGCAGGTACGCCGCCTCCAGGGCCCGCAGGTCCCGGCCGTCGCACAGGGAGAACACGAACCAGGCGTGCGCGTTCAGCCACACCATCCGGCTCGATCCGGGGGCGACCGCCAGGAGCGTGCCCTGGTCCTGGAGCGGCAGGACCGTGATCGGCCGTCGCTGGTGGTAGCCGCCGGGGTGCGGGACGGCCGCCGGGTCGGGCGCCGACGCCGTTACCCGCTCGGTGGCGTGTTCCGGACTCCGGTCCGTGGGCGGGAGCCCGGGCACGAGGGGCGCGACCGCGTCGAGGAGCCGCACCACCATCGCCCGGCCGTCCGAGGTCAGCGCGTCCCCGTGGGCGTGCAGCGCCTGGCAGGCCAGGTACCGGGTGCGCTCCTCGCTCGTCGCGTACGTGCCTTCCGCCGCGGCGACGCTGCCCGGAGTGCAGGCACCGACCGACTCGCGGGCGGGCGGCTCCCCGTAGCGGCGCCGCAGCTCCGCCGGGGCGGCTGCCGCGGCGGCGAAGAAGAGCACCATGTGGGCGTAGACGTGCAGGGAGCTGTAGACCCGGCGCAGGTTCCAGTCCACCACCCGCCAGGGCGGGATCCCCGTCATCCGGCCGATGTCGGACACCAGGGCGCCGGTGCGCATGATGTCGAACATCTTGAGGTGGAGCGACTCGTGGAAGAGGAGTTCGGCGGCCTTCCACGGGTCGGTCAGCGCGTGGGGCGACAGGAAGAGGGCGGAGGGCAGCCGGTCGCCACAGGCGAAGGAGTGCACGCTGCCGTCCTCGTCCTCGCCCTCGGCGAACCCGACCAGGGCGACGTGCCGCAGGGCACCCGCCCCGGTGTGGGGGAGCAACTCGGCGAGCAACTCGGCTCCCCGGGACAGCGCGGCCAGTGCCTCGCCGTCGGGTTCGACCCGGCGGGTCACGCCCATCTCCTCGAAGACGTCGTCACGCCGCCGGCCGAGCGCGGTGAGCAGCGGGTGTGCCTCCTCCGGCAGGGTGGAGGTCCACACCCAGGCCGGCCCCAGGGCGGGCCACGGCTGGTGGTGGGATTCCATGAGCCCTTCGCAGGGGCCCAGTGCGTCCTTGGCGGAGCCCGCCTGCCGGAGCATCAGGGCCAGGGTGCTCGGCTCGGACGGCCGGCTCAGGGCCACGGCGAGATCGCGTTCGAAGGCGTTGTGGAGCACCGGATCGCACAGGAGGCGCCGCAGGCCGGCGGTCGGCAGTCGCCCGACGCGACCGAACTCCGTCGCGTGGCGCGGATGACGCCCGGCGAGGATCCGCAATCCGACGCGGAACCGTGCGGTGTTGCGGGCGTCGATGGTGTCGGCGGAGCCGAACCGCGGGTCGGTACCGAGGATCCGGTCGATCTCCGTGAGGTTCCGGGGCATGCGATTCACCTTGCTGTGCGGGGGAGGGGGAAGGGAGGGGGCGGGGCTGGAACGTTCCGGAGGGCGGGCCCGGGACCGGCGTTCTCGTCGATCCCGGGCCACCCCCGGTCACCGGGCCGCGGGAGCGACCAGCGGGGGGATCCAGTCGCGCTCCTCCGCGAGGTCGAAGTTGACCTCGGGGAGGTCCATGAGCGGTTCGGTCAGGCGGGGCGGGGCGACGTGTGAGGTGGGCATGGCGCGTCCTTCGTCCGAATCGGGTAAACGGTGGATTCACCGCGCCTTCACGCTAGGCAGGGCGGCCGCGCCCGCTCGTCATCCGTTCGGCGGGCTCCGGGGATGACGCACCGGTCCCCGCTCCGGCAGGCCCCGGCGCGGCGCGGCGCGGCGTCGGTGGACGGGCCGCGCCGCCCCCCCCAGCGGCCGTTCCGCGTCCCTCAGCCGCCGTTCCCCACCCGTTCCTCCACCCCGTGGACCGATCGGGGGACGCGTCGACCCGTGGCCGCCGGCTTCACTGGAACCAGCGCTCGGGGCACCCAGTCCCCACGGGACCGAACCGGCCCCGTGACCGCGCTGCAACCCGAAACCACCGGAGGCCCAGGAACATGTTCTCGACCCGAGCTCTCACCACCGCCGGCCTGACCGCGGGCGTCCTCGCCCTCACCGGAGTCACCGCCTTCACCGCCCAGGCCGCCACCGGCCCGAAGCTGCAGGCCTCGGGCGGCAAGAGCCTGGCCGTAGCCACCCCCGAACACCGGATACCGACGGGGAAGTCGCTGAGCTCGCTTCCCTCGGAGAAGGCGATCAGTTCTCTTCCGTCGGGGAAGGACCTCAGCTCCCTTCCGTCGGAGAAGGCGATCAGCTCTCTCGCGTCGGGGAAGAAGCTCAACTCCCTCCCGTCGGGGAAGTCGCTGAGCTCGCTTCCCTCGGAGAAGGCGATCAGTTCTCTTCCGACGGGGAAGGACCTCAGCTCCCTTCCGTCGGGGAAGGACCTCAACTCCCTGCCCTCCGAGAAGGCGATCAGCTCCCTTCCCACTGGTGAGAAGGCCATAGCCTGACCGTGTTCCCCGGAGGGGCCCGGAGCCGCATGGGCTCCGGGCCCCTCCGTCGTGCCCGCGAAGGCCGGGCGGGTGCGGACAACGACCTCGTCCCCGGACGCGGCGGGCCGCGTCGCGGTCGAGGGCCGTCGGGTGTGTGCGCCGCCGTCCGGCGTGGTGAACGGGGCGACTTCGAGCGGGCTCGCCCCGGGTGGCCGCCGGTGCGGGGTGCTCTTCGCCTGCCCGCGCCGAATCCTGCGCCTCGGCCTCCGCCTCGCCGCACGGCGCCCGCACCGAGCGACGTCCGGACGCGCCGGCCGTACCCGGTCGGGGGCGACCGGCGGAGCCGACCGCCGGTCCACGGACCCGGCCGGTCGCCGGGTTCGTCCGGGTGAGGCACCCGGACGAACCCGGGCCACGTCCACGGCACATGACGAAACCCGCCGGGGCGTGCTCGGCGGGTGCGGGTGCGTGGTGGCGGGAGGCGGGAGGCGGGAGGCGGGAGCACGAGCGGAGGCCGGGCCCCGCGTCGGGGTGCGGGCCCCCGCGTACGTCCCCGAGAACCCGCAGCGGGTGCGGCAGCCCCGGGGCGGGGGGGGGGGGGCCGCGCCGCCCCCACCGCGGGGGGGGGGTCCCCGTTACCGGCGGGCGGCCGCGGGAACCAGTTCGATTCCCAGCGGTGCGCCACGGCCCGTGACGGGGGCCGCTGTGGTCTTCACCATCGTCGTGCTCCTCTCGGTGGGGGTTCTGCGTACGACATTAGGGAGGGAGGGGGCACGGGCCGGTCATACGAACGGACGAGCAGTCGGACGACGGCGTCGAGCGGCGGCGGAGGGTGCCCGCTCGATCGGCCGAGGGGGTCGGTGAGGGGGGACCGATCGGAGGAACGGCGGAGACCCGGCGCGCCGACCGAACGAAGGCTCACACGGCTCCGCCGGGTTCGTATGGTCGGTAGTGCGCACGGGGGTGGGGACAACGGAACAGCAGGCCGGAAGTACGGGAAGTCCGCGACATGAGGAGCATGCGCGGCTGCGACGGCAACCGCTCACTCGGGTGTAAGACCCGACGGTGACCAATCCGCGAGTAGACCCCCGCAGCACATCCCGATCCGCCCCGGCACCCCTCCGGACCGGCAACCGCCGGTCCGCATTCTTCCGCCCCCGGCGGGCCCTCGGGTCGATACGGCCGCGGAGCGCCGAACGGTGCCCGGGCCGTACCCGCGGTTCACTGGAAGGGTGGCGGTCGGGAAGGACGGCGCGGTGGACGAGGAACCGGCTGCGATGCGCGAGAAACCACGTTCCGTGCGCGAGGCGCTCGGCGCGTCGGACCCCGGGCTGGTCCGCCTCGTGGGGGCGGCCAACACCGTCCTCGCGATCTGCCTCACCCTGGCGGTCCTGTGGGCGTTCGGCTTCGCCACCCCCTACCTGGTCGCGGCCGGCTCGTCGGCACTGGTGTGGTCGATGGTGCTCACCGGACCGCTTCCCGGCGAGCAGGCCGTCACCCACGCCCTGAGCCTTCCGGTCGCACTGGCCTCCGCGACGGTCGCCGTACTGCTGAAGCCCTACCCGGAAGTGTCGGGCGCGGTGTTCGTGGTGCTGCTGTTCGTCACGGTGTACGTGCGCCGCTACGGCCCCCGCGGCACCGCGCTGGGCATGAACGCCTTCCAGATGTACTTCGTCATGCAGTTCGTGACGTTCACGACGGCGGAGCTCCCACGGCTGTGGGCTGCCGTGGCCGTGGCGTTCGGCTGCGGGGCGGTCGTCCGGTTCGCGCTCCTGAGGACGACCCCGGCCCGCTCGTTCGCCCGCCTCCAGCGGTCGGTCCGGACCTGCTTGGCGGACCTGGCCTCCGCCCTCGCGGACCTGGTCGGTGACGGTACGCCCGGGCCGGTGTCCCAGCCGAGGCTGAGGGCGGTACAGCGCCGTCTGGTGCGACTGCACACGTGCGCGCTCATGCTCCAGGACAGCGTCGAGCTGTGCGCGTCCCCGCCCGTCGCCGACCTCGTCCGGTCCCGGATGACGGAGGCCGACGTACGGGCCGAACGCATGGTGGTGATGGTGCTCCGGGCGGTCGAGGGCGGTACGGGCGCCACCGACTTCGCACACCGACTGCACCTGCCCGGAGACGGTTCGGGGCCCGCCGTGGGCGCCGTGGCACCGGATGGCCCTGCCGCCGGGACATCGGCGCCGTCCAGGGCCACGACCTTGGCCGCGCGCGTGCGGGCCCTCGGGCCGGCCCTGGCCGGCGGACCGTTCCCGCGGCCTGCCCCCCTGCCCCCGGACACCGACCCGGTCCACGTCGAGGCGCACCTGGCGGTGGAGGACTTCGAGCAGGCCGCCGCCGCCCTGCGGGACGCCTTCCGGGGCGACCCGCGACAGGCCGCTCCCCATGCGCCCACGACGTCCGGGGCGGACCCGGCCACGCCCGGGAGGCCCGCGTCGGGCGGTCCGGTCGGGTGGAGCCGTCCGACCACCCGTGCGGCCGTACAGGTCGCCTGCGGTGCGGCCCTCGCCACGGTCGGCGGTCAACTCATCTCCGTCGACCACTGGTACTGGGCCGTCCTGGCCTGCTGGATGGTCTTCTTCAACACCTCCTCCACCGGCGAGATCGCGCTGAAGGGTTACCGGAGGGTGCTCGGCACCGCCGCCGGGATGCTGGTCGGCATCGCCGTGGCGGCCGGCCTCGCGGGGCACCCCTGGGGGGCCTTCCTGCTCACCCTCGTCTGCGTGTTCGGCATGGCGTACACGGCCGCGCTGTCGTACACAGTCGCCACCTTCTTCATCACGCTGATGATCGCCCTGCTGTCGGACCTGCTCGGCGACTACACCGGCGGCCTGCTGCTGATCCGGATGGCGGAGACCGGGTTCGGCGTGGTGTGCGGGGTGCTCGCCGCCGTCGTGATCCTGCCCCGGGCGACCGCCCGGCAGACCGACGTCCAGTTCGCCGCCGCCCTGGCCGCCCTGGCCGGGGCGCTGGAGGAGACCGTGCGCAGGGTGACCGGACCGCGCGCCGCCGATCCCGGTCCGGGAACCGACCCGGGATCGGCCCCGCGCGTCCCGGCGGCGCGGGCGACCCCGGTCCGTGCGGCGCAGGCCCTGGACCGGGCCGTCGCGGAGCTCGCCCGGTCGGTGACGCCGGTGGTCCACCCCGTGGCGCCGCACCGCAACCGCCGCAGTGCGGCGCTCCGGCTGATGGGCCTGCTGGAGACCTGTGCCTACCACGCCAGGACCCTCGCGGTGGAGGCGGAGCGGGTGGAACCCGGTGCCTGGTCCCGGGCAAGCGCCGAGCCGTTGCTGGAGGAAGCGGTGGGCGCCGTCAACGGGAAGCTGACCCTCCTCGCGGCGCGGATCACGGGTGAGGACAGTGACGCCGGGGACGCCAGTGACACCGGCAACACCAGTGACACCGGCGGCGCCGGTCGTACCCGCGGGTCCGGCGGCGCCACCGTCGGGTCCGGCGGCGTCAAATCGGGCACGGCGGTCCTCGGGCCGGAGTTCGGGGCGCGCGTCGCCGGACCGGGCGTCGGCCCGGACGCCGTGCGCTTCCTGCGGCACTTCCAGCGCCTGGACGACGACGTCCGGGCGATGGAGCGGGTCATTTCCGGTGCGGTACGACATTAATTCCGGCGAACCGGAATGATCCGGCTTTGCCGTCAAAGCGCGGGTCATTGAATTAATTCCAGACCCCGGCGCGGCATGATCTCCCGAAGGCGGCCCCACAGGGCCGCGGAGAGTGCCCACTACGTCTCGGAGTCCGGATGAGAAGACATCAATTCGCCCGGTGGACCGCTGTCGCCTCGCTGCTCGGCGCGCTCGCCCTGGCCTCGGGCTGCGGTACCGCCAGGACGGGCGAGGGCCGAGCGGCGCCCACGGCCTCCGTCTCCGCCTCGCCCGCCTCCACGGTCTCGCCCTCACCGGCGTTGACCGCCGCGGCCACCGAGGATCTCCGTGACCCGGCCCAGGTCGTGAGCCGGAACGGCCTGCTGAAGACGCGGATCGTGGTCGAGCGGAAGAAGGTCCAACTGGCGGGCCGGTCCCTGTGGGCGCTCACGTACAACGGCTTGTACATGCCGCCCACGTTGCGGCTCCAGCCGGGCGACCGGATGGAGATCGCTTTCGAGAACAAGCTCGACCAGCAGACGAATCTCCACGTGCACGGCATGCATGTTTCACCGACCGGGAATTCCGACAATATTTTCCTGAACATCGCACCGGGCAAGACCTTCGACTTCGCCTACCAATTCCCGAAGAGTTTGGAACCGGGAACGTACTGGTACCACCCGCACCCGCACACCCTGTCCGCCGCGCAGACGGCGGGCGGCATGGCGGGCATCATCGTGGTCGACGGTCTCGACCGGTACATGCCGCCGGAGCTGCGCGGCATCACCCAGCACGTGGTGGCGCTGAAGGACTTCCAGATCGTCGGCGACCAGATCAAGACGGCCGACCTCAAGATGGGCGCGCCGACCACCCGCACCGTGAACGGCCAGCTCAACCCGCGCATCCGGATCAAGCCGGGCGAGACCCAGCTGTGGCGCCTCGCCAACATCGGGGCGAACATCTTCTACAAGGTCGCGCTGCCGGGCAGCAAGTTCCACGTCGTCGCCCAGGACGGCTACCCGGTGAACAAGGTCTACTCGGCCGACTCGATCGTGATCCCGGCGGGCGCGCGGTACGACGTACTGGTGCAGGGCGGCAAGGCCGGCACCGTCGAGCTGCAAACCCTGCCGTACAACTCCGGCAAGGCCGGCAACCAGTTCCCGCAGGCCACCCTGGCGACGGTGGAGACCTCCGGCGAGCCGGTGGAGCAGGCTGCCCTGCCGACCACCTTCGCCCCGGTGGACGACCTGGGGACGGCAACCGTCGCGGGTCGCAAGACGATCGTGTTCACGGAGAACGCGGACGGCACGCAGTTCTACATCAACAAGAAGCAGTTCGACCACAACCGCACCGACTTCCGGGTCAAGCTCAACACGGTCGAGGAATGGACGATCCGCAACGACAGTGACGAGGTCCACTCGTTCCACGTCCACACCAACGACTTCCAGGTGATGAGCATCAACGGGAAGCCGCAGGTCAACTACGGTTTCCAGGACACGGTCGACGTCCCGGCCCGGGGCAACATGGTGGTCCGGTCCCGGTTCCTCGACTACACGGGCAAGACCGTCCTGCACTGCCACATCCTCAACCACGAGGACGCGGGCATGATGGCCACCCTCCAGATCGACAACTAGGGGCACTCCGGTCGATCACGTGACCCCGTCGAGCCGAGGGGAAGCACCGGAAACGCTCGACGGCCCGCGCCCGGGAAGGGGCGCGGGCCGTCGGTGCGTCCGGATCCCTCCGGGGCTACCGGGGTCCGGTCATTCGGTGTCCTCGACCGCCAGGCTCAGGGCGAGGGTCTGCAGGAGGTCCTCGGTGGACGTGTCGAGGTCCGCGGCGTCGAGTGCCGTGGCCACCACGTCGAACGCGAGGATGAAGCCGTTGACCAGGGCATTGAGCGGCTGCGAGACCTGCCGCAGCACGGCCAGGCCCGTCTCCTCCAAGCCGGCGTCGACCGGAACGACGAACTCGGCGGGGATCACCTCGCCCAGCAGGTCGGAGACGAACTGGCTGTCGGCGCCGGACCTGATGGCCGTGAGCGCGGCGATCGCTTTGAGCTGGATCTCATTCTCCGTCATCGTGCCGAGCCTAATCCGCCCTGTGCCTGCCGCAGTTGAGGCCCGGCGGCGCGCTGGCGCCGAATTCGACGGATCAGCGGCCCAGCGCATTGCGCAGGGTGATGCCGTGGCGGACGCGCAGGCGGCGCACCTCCCAGACCGAGAGCGCCGTCACCGACAGGGGGCCGCCGAACATGAACGTGTACAGCACGAGCGGCGGGGCGGCCACGTCGGGACCGATGAAGAGCTGGAAGGCGAGGAGCGACCAGACCAGCAGCGGGGATATCAGCGCGGGAAGCAGCTGGTGCACGTCCCCGGCCCGGATGCAGGTGAACACGCACATGTAGGCCGAGTAGAGCGTGAAGGGGACCGAACAGATCAATACGGCGATGGACGCGAGCCATCCGACGGCGAGCAGCAGGAAGACCACCAGCTTGGCGAAGATCCCGTCGCCGAAGAACTCCATGATGCCCTGGAAGACGTCGACGCCGACCAGCTCTCCCCGGAGGGATTTGAGCGACGCCCACATGAGGAACGGGCCGGTGGCGAGCATCACGACCGTCAGGATCGGCCTGTGCAGACGTTCGGCGAAGTCCCGCCGCCTGTCACGGCTGCTCATGACGAGGAAGGCGGTGATGCCGACCACGGAGCCGATCGTCAGGACGAGGCAGGAGAAGCCCAGTTCGACGATCTTGCCGAGCACGAACTCCTCGCCGCCGTCGCTCAGCGGGTACGAAACGATCAGCCAGACGCCGGCGCCCATGCCCAGCGTCATCCGCGTGCCCTGCATCCGGCGGATGACCCGGTCGTCCACGCGTTCGGCCCTGGGGGCCTCGTCGTCGCTCGCCCAGCAGGCTCTGAGGAACGCCCTCAGCGCACCGCCGGGCGCCGACCGGGTGTCGTGGATCGGTCTGGTCCCACTCACTTCATGCCTCCGGGTCACACGCCTGCCGTACGAGCGCCGTGGGGTGCGGGCCACGCGCCACCACGGGGCATCGAACACCCTATCGGCTCGCGTTCGGGGTCCTGAACGCACGTCAGGTCCATGGCCCCCGTGGGGCCATCCGGAGGAGCGCGGGCGTGTCCGCCCGCCGAACGGGTTGCCCGCGCGGATAGTCGAGGAGGGTGCCGAAGAGGCCGGGCGCCCGCCGGCCACCCGATGCCGGTACGGATCTGCGGAGAGCGGTGCAAGGATGAAGAGAACGGTACTCGCGTGCGCGGTCGGAGCGGCCGTGCTGATCGGCCCGGCGGCCGCGACGGCAGGAGCCGCGGGGCAGTACGGATCCCTCCCCGCGCAGGGCGCGCCGAAGGCGGCGTACCCGGTCGGTGAGGTGGTCTCCGACGCGGCGCTCCACGTCCGGCAGAAGCCGACGGTGTACTCGGGCGTCGTGAAGGTGCTGCGTCCGCACCAGCGGATCCTGCTCAACTGCCAGAAGCGGGGCGGCTGGGTGGACGGCAATCCCGTCTGGTACCGGATCCAGGGTTCCGACGGCTGGGTCTCGGCGCGCTTCGTCCACAACCTCCAGCCGGTCCGCTCCTGCTGATCCCCGCCGGCCCCTGCCGTCACCCCCCTACGACGGCAGGGCGAGGCGGGGTGCCGGCGCGGGCGGTCGGGACCTCAGCGGTGCAGCAGGCCGGCCCAGTCCTGCGGGACGCGGTCGGCCGGTCCCGGGGACGGCTGGTCCGAGGGGTGGCCGTTCGGTGGCGTCAGCGCGGGACCCGACTCGTACATGGCGTTGGTCGCGTAGTTCCAGAACCATTCCTCGCCCGGCTCGAAGCTCTGCACCAGGGGATGGCCGCTGGACTTCCAGTGCGCGGTGGCGTGTTGGCCCGGCGAGGAGTCGCAGCAGCCGATGTGGCCGCACTCGGCGCAGCGCCGCAGGTGGAACCACCAGCCGCCCGCTTCGTCGCAGTCGGCGCACCCGGTGCCGCTGGGCGGAGCGCTCGGGTCGATGCCGTCGATGTCGGTCATGCGGGGTCCTCCTCGGTGGTGTCGGTTTCGGGGGGCTCCCCGATCTCCGGAGCGGTCAGCGGGAGCAGTACCTGGAAGCGGGTGTCGCCCGGGACGGATTCGACCTGGAGGCTGCCGTGGTGCTTGCTGACGACGATCCGCCAGGAGATGTCCAGGCCGAGACCGGTGCCCTCGCCGACCGGTTTGGTGGTGAAGAACGGGTCGAAGATGCGGCTGCGGACGTCCGCCGGAACACCCGGTCCCGTGTCGCGGAACTCCACCAGCAGCCGGTCCCCCTCCCGCGCCGTGCGGACCGTCAGGGTGCCCTCGCCGCCGGTGCTCCCGATCGCGAAGACGGCGTTGTCGATGAGGTTGGTCCACACCTGGTTTAGCTCCGCCGGATACGCCGGCACGTCCGGCAACGAGCGGTCGTAGTCCTTGACCACGCGCACCCCGCGACCGATCTTCCCGGACAGCATCAGCAGGGTGCTGTCGAGGAGTTCGTGGACGTCGACCACCCGGTGCGGGGCGCGGTCGAGCTGCGAGTACTGCTTGGCCGCGTCCACGAGGTGGGAGATGCGGGTGGTGGAATCGTTGATCTCGTCCATCAACAGCTCGGTCTCGACCGTGTAGTTGAGCCAGCCGATCGCCCCCGGCAGGATGTCCTCGTCGACGGCCGCCGCGACCTGCTCCAGCCAGTCCGTGTCCAGTCCGGCCTGCACGAAGGTCGGCGCGACCTTCCAGCCCTCCGCGATGCCGTGGTCATCGAGCCAGTCGGCGAGCTCGTCCTCCCGGTCGGAGGCTTCCAACGGGCTCAACGCCGGCGCCTTGGCGACGCGTTCGGCCGTGCGTTCCTGGATGTCGATCAGGCCGGCGATGACCTCCCGCGGGTAGGGGCCCTGCGCGATGACGGCCAGCTTGTGCCGCATCTTGCCCACCCGCTCCCGCAGCGCCGCGGTGGCCCGTACGGCCGCCGCGGCCGGGTTGTTCAGCTCGTGGGTGAGGCCCGCGGACAACGATCCCAGGGCCAACAGCCGTTCGCGCTGCCCGATCGCCCGCTGCGTGTTCTTCGAACCGAAGAACAACCCCTCCAGCAGGTGCGCGGCCATCGGGAACCACTCGCGCATGACGTCCGCGAACGAGTCCGCGGGCAGCACGAAGAACCGCGTCGGCTCCGTCACCCGCATCGAGTTGGTGTAGGTCTGCGGCACCTGTTCACCCAGATACGCCTGCATCGCACCCGCGTACACGCCGCGCTGCGAGGTGCGGCTCACCTCCACGTCGTCACCCCCGACCCGGCGGGCCAGGACGACGGTGCCCTCGATCATCACGTAGAAGCAGGTGGCCGGGTCGCCCTCCGTGTACACCGGTCCCACGTCGAACCGTTCCACCCGCCCCTCGGAGCACAGCCGCCCGAGCTGCTCCGGGGAGAGCTTCTCGAACAGGAACAGCGAGGCGATCTCCTGCGGGGCGCAGGGCATGACCTGCCCGCTCACGACTGCTCCAGGTACCGGTGGACGAGCATCACGGCCATGGCTCCCTCTCCGACGGCGGACGCGACGCGCTTCGCGGACCGGGCGCGGGCGTCGCCCGCCACGAACACGCCCGGGACGTTGGTCTCCAGGTGGTAGGGGGAACGGTCCAGTTCCCACTCGGCCGGCGGCCGCCCGTCCGGCGTGAGGTCCGGCCCGGCCAGGATGAAGCCGTGTTCGTCGCGCAGCACCGTGCCGTCCAACCAGTCCGTCAGGGGGGCCGCGCCGATGAACACGAACATCCACTGCGCGTCGACGAGTTCGGTCGCCCCGCTGTCCACGTTCCGGAGCGTCAACTGCTCCAGGTGCCCGTCGCCGTGCGCCTCGTCGACGACGGTCCGGGGCCGCACCGTGATGTTCGGGGCCTCCTCGATCTGCTGGATCAGGTAGTACGACATCGACGCCGCCAGGGACTCCCCGCGCACCAGTAGCGTCACCGACTTGGCACCCCGAGACAGGTACATCGCCGCCTGCCCGGCGGAATTGGCGCCGCCCACGATGTACACGTCCTGCCCCTGGCAGGAGGCCGCCTCGGTGAGCGAGGAGCCGTAGTACACCCCGCAGCCGGTCAGGCTGTCGCAGCCCGGCGCGTGGAGCTGCCGGTACGACACGCCCGTCGCCAGGATCACGCTGTGCGCGGCGACCGTCGAGCCGTCGGAGAAGCGGACGACGCGCGCCGGACCGTTGACCTCCAGCCCCGTGACCTCGCGCGCCGTGAGGATCTCGGCACCGAACCGGCCGGCCTGCCGGCGGGCGCGCTCCGTGAGCTGCGCGCCCGAGACGCCGTCCGGGAAGCCGAGGTAGTTCTCGATGCGGGAACTCTGCCCGGCCTGCCCCCCGGTCGCCGACCGCTCCACCAGGACCGTACGGAGCCCCTCGGAGGCCCCGTACACCGCCGAGCCGAGCCCGGCGGGGCCGCCCCCGATGACCACGAGGTCGTAGAAGTCGGCGGTCGGGGTCGTCGCGAGCCCGACCCGGGCGGCCAGTTCGGGCGCCTCCGGTTCGACCAGCACGCCGCCGTCGGGCGTGACCACCAGCGGCAGCCGCTGCCCGTCGGCCCCCGCCGCCTCCAGCAGCCGTCGTCCCTCCGGCTCGTCGGAGGAGTACCAGCGGTACGGCACCTGGTTGCGGGCGAGGAACTCCCGGACCGCCGAGGAACGCGCCGACCAGCGGTGCCCGACCACCTTCGTGGCCGGCACCGGGCGGTGGTCGCTGGAGCGCCACGCCGCGAGCAGGTCGTCCAGGACCGGGTAGAGCTTCTCCTCCGGCGGGTCCCAGGGCTTGAGCAGGTAGTGGTCGAGGTCGACCACGTTGATCGCGTCGATGGCCGCGTTGGTGTCGGCGTACGCGGTGAGCAGCACGCGCCGCGCTCCCGGGTACACGCCCATGGCCTCTTCGAGGAAGGCGATGCCGTTCATCTGCGGCATGCGGTAGTCGGCGAGGATCACCGCCACCAGGTCCCCGCGCAGTTTCAACTCGCGCAGCGCTTCCATCGCGGACCCACCGGACTCGGCGCGCACGATCCGGTACTCGGCGCCGTAGCGGCGCCGCAGGTCACGGGCGATGGCGCGGGAGACCCCCGGGTCGTCGTCCACCGTGAGGATGACGGTCCGTGCCGGGTCGGCGGCCTGTGCCATGCGTCGTCTCCACCCCGAGTGCTCTGGGCGGGCGGCACCGCGGGCCGTCCGCGCCGGTTCCCGCCCATCGTATGTTCGATCGTCCGGAACCGCTCCGGGACGCCGTCGACCGTGCGCTCCCGGTACACCACCGGTCGCTCCCGGTCAGCTGGTCGATCCCGCCGCGACCCAACCTTCGCCGCCGAGGGGGAACTCGAAGCCGGGCCGTCCGTTGTGGCCGCTGGTACGGAACGGCTTCCCGTTGTGGTCGATGGTGAGGGTGCCGTGCCGGGAACCGCTGGACCAGGCCAGTTCCAGGTACCAGCTGACGTCGTACGCGGAGGCGTCCGCCTTGACGTAGAACACCTCCGGCTCGGACTCGCTCACCCGGAACGGGAAGTTCGGCTGTCCCGCCACGGGGGCGAAGGCCGGCCGCGCGGCGTCGAGGGCCACGGTGAACGAACGCGTCGGCACGCCGGCCCCGCAGCCGACGCCCGGGTAGCCCATGGCGTAGTCGTTCCAGGCGAGGGGCGTGCGCTTGCCGGCCGTCCGGACGGTCATGCTGTCCAGGACCACCGTCTCCTTGCCGGAACCCTGAAGGGTGAGCGTCACGTACTGTTCGCCCGCCGGCACCGCTCCCGACGCCGCCACCCACGCCGGTGCGTCCCGTTCCAGGGGCGGCGGTCCCACCTCCGCCGGCGGCTTGTCGATCAGGTAGTGCTGGCCGCAGGGAGACTCCCAGGTGTGCGGCTGCGCCGCGACCGTCAGCGGCGCGCCGGACGCGGGACCGGCGCCGCCTCCAGGGCCGGTGGGGGAGGCGGAAGAGGATCCGGCGGCCGTTCCCGTACCGGCCGTCCCGGGAACGGCGCCCCCCGGGCCCGCTCCGGCGTCCCGGGACGCGGACGGGGAGCCCGACGCGGACGCGGGGGACGAGGCCGTCGTCGACGGACCCGCGGCCGCCGTCCCGCCGCCCGCACGCCCCGGTTCGCCGGGTGCGGCGGAGGCGGCGCCGACGTGGCCTCCCCGGACGCCGGTGTCCGAGGCCGACAGGCTCAGGGCGAGGGCGACCACCCCGGCGACGACCGCCACGGCGATCCCGGCGAGGACGGGCCCGCGCGGCCGGCGCCGCGACGGATCCGACACGCGACCCCCCGGGGCGGTGGACGGCCCGGTCACCTCCGATGCCGCGGGCGGTACCTCCGGGACCGGCGACGCCTGCGCGTCCGTCTGCGCCGCCGGGGCAGCCGACGTCCGGGCTTCCGGGGCCGGCGACGTCCGGGCCTCCGGGGCCGGTGATGCCTGCGCCGGTGAGGTCGGCGACTGGGGGGAGGAGGGGGAGGTCGGAGCCGGCGCGGGGCGGGTCTGGGTCCTGCTGCCCGGATCGCCGCCCTTGCGGGGGCGGTTCGCGTCGGCCAGCACCCAACTCCGGTGGAGTGCCAGGAGTTCCTCGGGCGACGCCTTGCAGAGCCGGGCGAGCCGTTCGACCGGTGCGTACTCCGCCGGGACGACGTCGCCGCCGCAGTACCGGTGCAGGGTCGACGTGCTCATGTGGAGGCGCTTGGCGAGCGTCCCGTAACTATGGCCGGACCGGTCCTTCAACTCGCGCAACAGCACGGCGAACTCGGACCCAGCAGTGTCTTCCGACACTGTTCCTCCCACCCGGATGTCCCGTCCCGCGTCCCAGGAACAGGTTGTTTCAGCAGCTCAGAGCCTGTGTGGGCGTCCCAGCGTCCCTGATCACCCGTTGCTGGTGGTGACCGGGACGGATCACCGCACAGGCTGATGCCATCCAAGCACACCGCCTCCGGCAGCCGG
The DNA here is from genome assembly GCF_042887545.1 of Streptomyces sp. NPDC057939. Taxonomy (NCBI): domain Bacteria; kingdom Bacillati; phylum Actinomycetota; class Actinomycetes; order Kitasatosporales; family Streptomycetaceae; genus Streptomyces; species Streptomyces sp. NPDC057939. The sequence continues at coordinate 16,366 of NZ_JBHVPG010000049.1, read as the reverse complement.
TCCCGACCGCCGCCGCGGGCAACCCGTATGAGAGGCGATCAGCCATGTTCGTGTTCCGTTCCGCCCCCACCGCGACGTCCGCCACCCGCACCCCCCGACGGCTCGTCGGCGCGGCCGTCGTCGTCGTGGCCGCGCTCGCCCTCACCGGCTGTCAGGACGGCACGGGCCTCAAGGACGAGGGGGCGGCGGCGGCCTCGGCCACCCCTTCCGCGAAGGGCGCCACCACCACCCCGCAGGGCGCCCCGTCGGGCGCCCAGGATCCGGCACCCGCCAGGACGACGGGCGGGACCGGCACGAACGGCGGCGTGCAGACCGGCACCGGTCCCACGAACGCGAAGGGCCCCTCGGAGCCGGCCGCCGACGGGAAGCGCGTCCTGTGCAACGGCGCCAACACCACCGTCACCGTCCAGCCGGTGTCGCGTCCCCTGAACCACATGCTGATCACGGTGAAGAACACCGGCTCGAAGCCGTGCGACCTCACGTACCACCCGGTGCTGCGCTTCGACGAGATGCAGTGGGCGCCGGCCGCCCGCAAGGAGACCCAGCCGCAGGCCGTGGTGTCCCTCGCACCCGGCGGGTCCGGCTACGCGGCGGCCCTGCTGTCGGCGGCCGACGGGAGCGGCGAGGGCGGCACGACCGGTCGCCGGCTCACCGTCGCCTTCCAGGGCATGACGCCCAACAGCAGCGGCGGCGCGTCGGCGACCCCCGCGCTGCCGGCCGCCGGCGTCCACTACGACAGCTCGCTGACCGTCGGGTACTGGCAGCAGAACGTCGAGGACGCCCTCGGTTCCTGAACCGACCCGGGGGCCGGTACGCCGCAGCACGCCCACCGACGTTCGATGGGCGTGCTGCGTCGCACTTCGTGTGCTGCTGTGGGCTCCCGCGCGTGCTGCGGTCGTGCCCGCCGACGGTCAGCCGTCGCGCTTCTCGCCGCCGTCGCCGATGTTCCCGTAGCCGGGGAAGTCGTGCGGTCCGGCGTGACCACGACCCCCGGAGAAGTCGCCCGGGTCCGCCGGGGGCGGCGTGGCGGTGGTACCCGGGGCGGAGGGCCCGCTTTCCGTGGGCCCGGTGCGCAGGGTCCGACGGCGCCTGATCCCCCACCCGACGGCGGCGATCAGCATCACCGCCACGACGATGCCGATCAGGGGGAGCAGCCAGGCACCGCCCGACGTTTCGGCGGCCGTGGTGATCGCGGGTTCGAGCGTCGTTTCCATGGGCCGCGCCTACCCCGTGCGGCGCGGCCCATGTGCCGAGGTGGGAGGTGGTGGGACGAGGCGGGACGTGGCGGGCCTATTCGACCCGGGCCCAGTCGAGGGTGCGCTCCACCGCCTTCTTCCAGCCCTCGTACCCCTGTGCGCGCCGGTCCTCGGACCACTCGGGCGTCCAGCGCCGGGATTCCTGCCAGTGGGTGCGGAGTTCGTCGGTGTCCCGCCAGAAGCCGGTGGCCAGACCGGCGGCGTAGGCGGCGCCCAGTGCGGTCGTCTCCGCGACGACCGGTCGGCTGACCGGTACGCCCAGGACGTCGGCCTGGATCTGCATGCACAGGTCGTTGGCCGTCACGCCGCCGTCGACCTTCAGCACGTCGAGGTGCACGCCGGAGTCCTGTTCCATGGCCTCCACCACGTCGCGGCTCTGGTAGCAGATGGCCTCCAGTGCGGCCCGGGCCAGGTGGCCGTCGTCGTGGTAGCGGGCGAGTCCGACGATGGCGCCGCGGGCGTCGGAGCGCCAGTACGGTGCGAACAGGCCGGAGAAGGCGGGGACGAAGTAGATGCCGCCGCTGTCCTCGACGGTGCGGGCCAGACGTTCGCTGTCTGCCGCGTCATTGATGATCTTCAACTGGTCGCGCAGCCACTGGATCGCGGAGCCGGTGACGGCGATGGAGCCCTCCAGCGCGTACACGGTGGGCTCGTCGCCGAACCGGTAGGCCACGGTCGTGAGCAGCCCGTGCTGCGACCGGACCAGATCCGTACCGGTGTTGAGGACGAGGAAGTTGCCGGTGCCGTACGTGTTCTTGGCCTCGCCCGGCGCGTAGCAGACCTGTCCGACGGTGGCCGCCTGCTGGTCGCCGAGGACCCCGGTGATGGGGATGGCGGCGCGCAGCGGCCGGGACGTACGGGTCCGTCCGTAGGCGTCCGGATGGGAGGAGGAGTTGATGCTCGGGAGCATCGCCCTGGGCACGTCGAAGAACCCGAGGAGTTCGTCGTCCCAGTCGAGGGTCTCCAGGTCCATCAGCATCGTGCGGGAGGCGTTGGTCACGTCGGTGGCGTGGATGCCTCCGTCGGGACCGCCGGTGAGGTTCCACAGCACCCAGGAGTCGGTGTTGCCGAAGAGGGCGTGTCCCTCCTCGGCGGCCGCGCGGACCCCGTCGACGTTCTCCAGGATCCACTGGATCTTGCCGCCGGAGAAGTACGTGGCCGGTGGCAGGCCGGCCTTGCGCCGGATGACGTCCCCGCGGCCCGACCGTTCGAGGGCCGCAGCGATCGAGTCGGTACGGGTGTCCTGCCAGACGATCGCGTTGTAGTAGGGGCGCCCGGTGCGGGGGTCCCACACCACGGTCGTCTCCCGTTGGTTGGTGACGCCGATGGCCGCCAGGTCGGAAGCCGCGAGGTTCCCGTGCCGGAGGGCGTTCTGCATCACCGAGTTGGTGCGCTCCCAGATCTCGACGGGGTCGTGCTCGACCCAGCCCGAACGGGGGAGGATCTGGGTGTGCTCCAGCTGGTGCCTCGCCACCTCGTTCCCCGCGTGGTCGAAGACCATGAAACGGGTGCTGGTGGTCCCCTGGTCCACTGCTCCGACGAAGTCGGCCATGGGAGGCCTCCTCTCGGGTCGGTCGCTCTCTCGGGTCGGTCCCGCGGATTTCCCTCCCGGTCGTTCAGCCCTCGTCCGGAGCGGGCACCCGGCCGGGCGGCTCCGGTTCGGCGGTCGGCAGGAACCGGCCGATGAGGAACTTGTACAGGCCCGCGCCCAGCAGACCGCCGATGAGGGGGCCGATGATCGGGACCCAGTAGTAGAACTGCCCGTACTGATCTCGCCAGGCCCCGCCGTATCCGGTGAGGAAGCTGGCCAGCCGGGGGCCGAAGTCACGTGCGGGGTTGATCGCGTAACCGGCGTTGGTGCCCCAGGCCATGCCGATCGCCACCACGATCAGGCCGACGATGAACGGGGCCAGGTTGGCGCCCGGCGGCGTGCCCATCAGGTCCGTGACCGCCAGGATCAGCAGCAGCAGGATCGCCGTGCCGATGATCTGGTCCCGCAGCGCGCCCCACTCGGTGACCGGGAGGTTGGTGTTCCCGTTGGCGGGCAGCGTGGAGAACACGCCCTGTGTCTTGATGGTGTGGCCGGGGTCGACCTTCGCGAGGGCCTCGGTGTAGTTCCACCGGACGATCAGCGCCGCCACGAAGGCGCCGGCGGTCTGCGCCAGCGCGTAGGGGGCCACCTTGCGCCACGGGAAGCCCTTGAACGCCGCGAGGGCGACGGTGACGGCCGGGTTGAGGTGGGCGCCGCTCAGCCGCGCCGCGACGTAGACGCCGAGGGTGACGGCGAGGCCCCACGCCCAGGCGATGCTGTCGTGGTTGCCGAGGCCGCCCGCGGGATCCGTGAGGCCCCCGCCGGCGACGACTTGGGCCACCACCCCGCAGCCGAAGAGGATGAGGACCATGGTGCCGGCGAATTCGGCGGAGAGTTCGCCGACCAGCCCTGAGTCCTTGAGTCGCTTGACCATGGGGGCCCCTTTCCCGACGGCCGGTCCCCGGCCGTCCCACGACCCGCGTACTGCGCAATTAGTTCAATACTGGACGTGTTCCCCGCGATCCGGAACATATGCCACACATCTGCGGGGCCCGAGGTGGAGGCGGGGCGGGTGGTGGGTCGGTGGGCGCGGCACCCTCGCGGATCTCCCCGGCGCGGCGGCACACTTGGGGGGTACGGCGGGGCGCGGCGATCGTCCGCGACCGGCCCGCCGACCGCAATCGGCCACCCGGGAGGCACTCCATGAACATGCTGATCAACAGTGCGGAAACGGTGGTCGCCGACGCCCTGCGGGGGATGGCCGCGGCCCACCCGGACCTCGCCGTGGACGTGGAGCGGCGGGTGGTCGTACGGCGGGACGCCAGGGAGGGCGGGCGCGTCGGCCTGGTGTCCGGCGGCGGCTCCGGCCACGAACCCCTGCACGCCGGGTTCGTGGGTCACGGGATGCTGTCGGCCGCGTGTCCCGGCGAGGTGTTCACCTCACCCGTGCCCGACCAGATGGTGCGGGCGGCAACGGACGTCGATTCGGGTCGGGGAGTGCTGTTCGTCGTCAAGAACTACACCGGCGACGTCCTCAACTTCGACATGGCCGCCGAGCTCGCCGAGGAGGACGGCATCCGGGTCGAGCGGGTGCTGGTCGACGATGACGTCGCGGTGACCGACAGCCTCTACACGGCCGGGCGGCGCGGCACCGGGGCCACCCTCTTCGTCGAGAAGATCGCCGGAGCGGCCGCCGAGGAGGGGGCGCCGCTGGAGCGGGTCGCGGCGCTGGCCCGCCGGGTCAACGCCTCCTCGCGGAGCTTCGGCGTGGCGCTCGGCGCCTGCACGACCCCGGCCAAGGGCAGCCCGACCTTCGACCTGCCAGACGGAGAACTGGAACTCGGCGTCGGCATCCACGGGGAACCCGGCCGTGAGCGGCGTCCGATGATGCCCGCGCGGGAGATCGCCGAGGTGGCGGTGGCCGCCGTACTGGAGGACCTGGCGGCGGTGGCTCCCGCCGACGGCCCGGTGCTGGCCCTGGTCAACGGGATGGGGGCGACGCCGTTGTTGGAGCTCTACGGGTTCCACGCCGAGGTCGCGCGGATCCTCGCGGCCAGGGGAGTGCCGGTGGCGCGGACGCTCGTGGGCAACTACGTCACCTCGCTGGACATGGCGGGCTGTTCGGTGACGTTGTGCCGGGCCGACGACGAACTCCTGAGGCTGTGGGACGCCCCCGTACAGACGGCCGCCCTGCGCTGGGGCCGCTGACGGGGCGGCGGCCCCGGCCGGTCCGCGCCGGCGGACCGGTCGGGTCGTGCGGGGGAGGGGGAGCTCAGCGGGCCCCGTGGCCGTGCTCGACGTGGCCGTGTTCGGCCTGTCGGGGGTCCGCCAGGTAGTCGGGACATGCGGGGTTGTGGCAGGGGCCGGGGACCCACACGGGTACGTAGACCCCCAGCGTCTTGTGCCGCCTTTTGACGGTCGTGCTCACGGACTGCTTGCAGGCCGGGCACGCAAGCGCCCCTTGGGGACCGGTCTCATGCTCGGTTTTACTCATTTTTTAACAATAAGCCCGTTCGTCCCGAAATGGGAGGTCGGTTCTCGGGGTTCCCGTCCAAGGCCCCGTTCCGCTTCAGTCGCCGGGCGACCGGGACGGATCGTCCTCCTCCGCGGCGGGCGGCCGACGGACGCTGAGGATGACGGAACAGGCCAGCACCACGACGATGACGGCCAGACTGACCGGCGAGGGGATCTCGGGCACGCTCGGGCTGATCATCTTGTGGGACGCCTGGAGGATCAGCTTCACCCCGATGAAGGCGAGGATGATCGCGAGACCCTTGCTCAGGTAGTGGAACCGGTCCAACAGCCCGGCCAGCAGGAAGTACAGGGCGCGCAGACCGAGGATCGCGAACGCGTTGCTCGTGTAGACGATGAACGCGTCGTCGCTGACCGCGAGGACGGCAGGGACGCTGTCGACGGCGAAGATGAGGTCGGCCGCCTCGATCGCGGCGACCACGGCGAGCAGCGGCGTCGCCACGCGCCTGCCGGCCTCCTTCACGAAGAACTTCGTCCCCGCGTACTCGTCGCGGACGGGCACGACCTTGCGGAGCATCCGCACGGCGAAGCTCCTGCCCGGGTCGAAGCTGTCCTCCTCGTCCTTCATGAGCTTGTAGGCGCTGTAGAACAGCACGGCGGCGAAGACGAACAGCACGGCGGTGAAGCGGGTGACGACCGCGACGCCGAGGGACAGGAAGATCCCCCGGAACACGAGGGCCCCGATCACCCCGAAGAACAGCACCCGGTGCTGGTATTCGCGGGGCACCTTGAAGTAGGCGAAGATCACCGCGAAGACGAACAGGTTGTCGACGGACAGGCTCTTCTCCAGCAACCACGCGGTCGTGTACTCGGTTCCGGCCGTCGTGCCGAGGACGAGGAAGACCAACCCGCCGAAGGCGAGGGCGAGACTCACCCACAGGGCGCTCCAGAGGGCTGCCTCCTTGAAGCCGATCACGTGGGCGGTGCGGTGGGCCAGCAGGTCCACCGCCAGCGACACCACGACGGTCGCGGCGAACGTCCCCCACAGCCACATCGGGACATCGAGCACGCCGACCACACCCTTGTCGTGGCCCGCGCGCGACGCACGGGGCCTACCGGGTCGAGCCTCTTAGAGGAGTCTGCGGCATTTCGGCCGCCGGCGCACCGTGGGTCACTCCGCCTTCAGGGCGGCCTCCGGGGCGAGGTGGTTGGCGATCTCCGCCAGGAACGCCGAGGCCGCGTTCTGCACGGTGCTGCCCAGCCCCTGCGTCGCGACCGTCGCGACCGCGATCCTCTTCGAGGGCAGGTAGGCGACGGCTCCCGCATACCCGGCGAAGGACGGATTCTGCAGGATCCAGCCGTTCTGCACGGCCAGACCGAGGGCGAAGGAGGTGTTCGGATCGATCTGCGAGACGGGCGCGAGCTGCTTGCGGTGGGACTCCGGCGACAGAAGATCACCCTCGCCGATCGCCGTGAGCGACTTCGCCATGTCACCCAGGGTGCCCGTCATGACCGCGCCCGGCGCCAGCGTCCACGACGGGTTCCAGTACGTGGCGTCCTCGAACACGCCGCGCTCGTTGTCGAATCCGTGCAGGACGGGCGCCGGGATCTCGGCCGTGGTCGGGATGTCGGTCGCGTCCAGTCCCATCGGCCTCAGGACGTCGGCCTCCATCACCTCGGCGAGCGGACGCCCGTCGATCCGCGAGATGACGTCGCCGAGCAGCACCCAGTTGGCGTGGGAGTAGGCGAACCCCGAACCGGGCGCGCGCACCAGCGGTTTGGACACCGAGATCTCCACGAGTTCGGGCGCCGTCCAGTTCCGGAACGGGTTCTTGTACAGGTCCGCGATGAACTTCGGGTCCCGGACGTAGTCCGCGTATCCGGAGGTCGTCGACGCGAGCATGCCCAGCGTGATCTCGTTCGCGTGCGGCACGTCCGGGCGCCGACGGGACAGCTTGTCGTCGAGTGAGGCCCCGCCCCGGTCGACGATCCGGAGCAACGCGGTCGTCAGGTAGGGGATGGAGACCGCGCCGATCCGAAAGCGCATGTCGGTGGTGGCGGGTACGCCCGTCATCGCCTGGCCGGCGGCGGCTTCCGTGACGCGCTCCCCGTCGATCCACACCTCGGCCATGGCCGCGGTCAGTTTGTACCGGGCGAGCGCGTCGCGCACCCGGTCGCGCACGAACTCCGCGGAATCGGACGGTACGCACGTACCGCGGAGGGTGGCCTGGCCGGCCGGGCAGGCCGCGACGGGAGCCGCTTCGGCCCGAGCGGCGGCGGCGGGCGCGCCGGCCAGTGAGGCGCCGAGGAGCAGGGACAGGCAGGCGAGCGTGAGGGGCTTGGAACGGCGCACGACGGTGCCTCCATGGAGGTCGGTGAGCGGACGGGGGGCGGTGCCGGTCACTCCTCGGGGGGCTGCTTCTTCCAGTGGGTGGAGAGGTGCGTCTCCCAACTGCTGACAGCCTGCCGGTACTCCCTGTCGCAGCGGTACGCGCGCTGCTTCGGCAGCCATTCGTCGGACACGATCCAGGCGTACTCGACCTGGTCGGAGCCGTACAGCAGGCAGAGCTGGTTGTAGTAGCGCTGCCCACTGAGGGCGTGTTCGTCCGAGTGGTCGGGGGTGGTTCCGGCCTCCTCCCTGGCCGCGAGCTTCTGCGCCCACAGGGTGCTGCGCGTGGTGTCGCCGCTCGGGTCGACCGCGAGGAGCAGGAGGACGGCGAGCTCGTCGGCGGCGTCCTCCTCGTTGCCGGTCGACGGCAGGTCGTGGACGTCGATCACGGCATGGCCCAGCTCGTGGAAGTAGGTGCCCAGCACGGCCCCGGCGACGTCGTCCAGTACGGGGTCGTGGGTGGCGCCGGGGGCGGTGGCGTCCGTCTCCGCGTTGGCCTCGGTGAACGCACGCTCCCGTTCGGCCGCGTACTCGTAGCACAGGAGGATCTGACGGTTCCGGTAGAAGGCGTTGTCGGCGCCGCACTGCACGGCCAGGACGGATATGTCCTGCGGGACGTTCAGGAGGGCGTTGGACAACGCCGTGAAGCGTTCGAGGTACCGGCCGCCCCGCATGATCTCCTGTCCGCGCGCCGCCGCGCCCCCGTCCGGTCGGCGGATCGGCGCGTACTCGCCGAGGAACTCGCCCCCGGTGGTGGCGGAGGGCTCCGGGGTCACGGCACGGACGGCACGGGCCGTGTCGGCGGGGACGTCGGAGGAGGTGGCGGGTGGCGCCACGACGCACAGGGTCCAGGCCGCGGCCACCGACACGGCGGCGAGGGAAGTGCTCCAGCGGTTCACAGCAGACCTCCGATCTGCCCGGCGTACCACCGGCCACGATCCGGCATGACTGCCGTACGGGCGATTCCGATGGACCGGACGGGTGATGGAGGGGCTGACGGGTTGCGCGACGGAACGAAATGCGGTCGACGGCCCGGGGCGTGCGGGGGATCATGGCGCCGAGTGCTCAGGGCTGGGCACGGACGTGGGGAAGGGACTGGTGCGGTCGGTGGGGACACGCATGCTGAGGTTCGGCTTGTACGCGGACGCCGAGGGGTTGGCCTGGGTCGCGGAGGTCGTGGACCGGGAGGTCGCCCGCCGCGCGGCCCGTGTCACGAGGAGCATCGTCGTGCGCGCCGCCGACGACCCGTCGTTGGCGCGGGGGTACGAGTTCCTCGCCGAGCAGTGGGCCATCGAGCACCCCGGAGCGGACAGCGGTCGACGGGAGGCGGCCGAGCTGCACGTCCGCCTGGTCTGCTCGCTGCGCACCCACCGGGCGCTCCGCAAGGCGGTGATCAGGGGCCTGTGCCCGGAAGGCGCCGGCCCGCACACCTGCCGCGTGCCCTGGTCGGGGTGGTGACGGACGGCCGAGGCGGCCCGTACACCGGCCGGGCCTGAGCGCCCGGCCCGACGGCCCGGCCCGACGCCCGCGCCCGACGGCTGCCCGCGGCGGTACGGATCCGGCCGCCCGGTGGGCCGGATCCGTACGGATCCTCAGTCCACGAGCACGCCGGGGTTCAGGATGCCCCGCGGGTCCAGCGCCCCCTTCGCGGCCCGCAGCGCGAGCGCGAAGGGTTCGGGGCGCTGGAGGTCGTAGCCGGGGCGGTGGTCGCGGCCGACGGCGTGATGGTGGGTGATGGTCGCCCGGTGGCGGTGCAGGACCTCGCCCGCCACCGCCTTGAGGTCGTCCCAGAGGGCCACCTCGTCACCGGCGCGGCCTGCGGCCAGGACGGTGAAGTACGGGGCCGCGCCGTCCGGGTACACGTGCGTCAGACGGCAGTTGACGGTCGCGGGGTGACCGGTGGCCTTGAGAGCGGCGGCGCCCACCTCGGTGCGCACGGCCTCGATCAGGCCCGGTATCCGGTCCCAGGTCGCGGCCGTCTCGAACGTTTCCGCGACGGCGCCCATCCTGGCCAGGCCGTCGCGCAGGTAGGGCATCCGCAGGAACGCGGACCGCCACGCGCGCACGGCCGCGTCGCCGCCCGGAGCCCCGCTCGGCATCCCGTCCGACGACCCGCCCCGGGCCCCGCCCGCGGCGGTGGCGCCGTCGCGCCGCCCGCCGTACGAGAGGGCCAGCCGCACGGCCCGCTCCAGCCGTCGGGCCACCGGTTCGTCCGCCGACTCGAAGCCCAGCACCAGAACGGAACGGTCACCCCCGGCCGCACCCGCCAGGGCGGCCTCACCGGCGTCGAGCAGCCGACAGTTCGCGGGGGAGAGGTCGGACTGGGCCAGGGCCCGCACCGCCCGCAGCGCGTCCTGGAAGTCGGTGAAGGTCACCGCGGCGGACGCCTTGTGGCGGGGGCGTTCCTGGAGGCGCACCCAAGCCTCGGTGATGACGCCCAGCGCCCCTTCCGACCCGAGGAACAGCCGGTCGGGGGAGGGCCCGGCCCCGGAGGCGGGCAGCCGCCAGGAGCTGCTGGTGCCGGCCGGGGTGACCACGCGCAGCGACTGCACGAAGTCGTCGATGTGGGTGCGCCCGGTGGCGTAGTGGCCGCCCGCCCGGGTGGCGAGCCAGCCGCCCAGGGTGGAGAACTCGAAGCTCTGCGGGAAGTGCCGCAGGGTCAGCAGGTGCGGCCGCAACTGGTCCTCCAGGTCGGGCCCGAGCGCTCCCGCCTGGATGCGTGCCGCCCGGCCCTCGGTGTCGACCTCCAGGACGCGGCCCATGGCCGTCAGGTCCAGGGACAGCACGGCCCGGTGGGCGTCGCCGCGGTACTCCACGCCCCCGCTGACGGAGGAACCCCCGCCGTACGGGACGACGGCGACCTCCCGGTCACCGGCCCAGTCCAGCAGGTCCGCCACGCCCTGTTCGTCCGTCGGCCGGGCCACCAGGTCCGGGATGCGGCCCGGCCGACCGCGCAGGGCGCGGGCGACGTCGCGGTACGCCTTGCCCATGGCGTGGGCCGCGCGGTCCGCCGGGTCGTCGCGGACCAGGTGGGCGAGGCTCGGCGGCGGTTCGACCGCCGGCCGGGCGATGTCCAGGTCCGCGACGCGGGGAACGGGGAGCGGGCGGGCGAGGGTGCCGGGGAGGAGGGCGCCCATCGCCACGCACTCGGCGTCGTCGGGGTGGGCGTCCGCCCAGCCCCAACCCCACCAGGAGCGGGTACGGGACGTGGGCTGAACGGTGGTGCCGGCCATGGAGGCGCTCCGGAGGTGGCAGGAATTTACCTAGGGGTAAATTACTTACTGATAATATCCGTCCATGGCAACCCCTCCTTCGAAAGCCGGCACCAAGGGAGTCCCGCGGCAGCACCGCCGGCAACAGATGCTCGAAGCGGCCACGGAGGAGTTCGGGACCCGCGGCTACGCGGCCGCGTCGCTCCCCGCGATCGCGGCCCGGGTGGGCGTCACCAAGACCCTGCTCCACCAGTACTTCGGCACCAAGGAGGACCTGTACGTCGCCTGCCTGGTCCCCGTGGGCGACCGCATCCTCGCCACGATCCGCACGGCCATGGGCCCGGACGGGACCGCGTCGCACACCCCCCTGCGCGTGCTCCGCGCCCTCTTCACGGCGCTGGAGGGGCAGCGGGAGGCCTGGTTCGTCCTCTACGACACCACCCTGCCGCCCGACGGCGAGGCCGTGCGGCGCGCTTCGGAGTACTGGTCGGCCATCGACCGACTCGCCGCGGGCGGTACCGCCGAGCTGCTGCGCACGACGGGATCCACCGATCCGCTGGACGCCGACGCGCTCAAGTACGTCTGGCGGGACCTGGTCGCCACCCTCGTCCGCTGGTGGGTCAAGCACCCGGAGCAGACCCCCGACGCCATGACGCTGCGCTGCGCCCGCCTCTTCGCCGCCGCCGCCGGGATCGCGTCGGAAATCCCGGACGGCACGGCCGCTACGCGCCCTTGACGTCCTTCGTGGCCTTGAGCTTGCGCCACACGGTGCCCAGCGCCTCCAGGTCCCGCTCGTCGAGGAGGTCCGTGAACACCGGCGCCAGGGCCTCGCGCCGGGTCGCGTCGGCCTCGGCGAACACCGTGCGCCCCGCCTCCGTGAGGGACACCTCCACCGACCGCGCGTCGCGGGTCGAGGGCGTGCGCGTCACCAGACCCCGCGCCTGCAGGGCGTCCACGACCCTGGACACCTGACTGCGGCTGAGCAGGGTGCTGTTGCCGAGGACGGACGCGGGTACGGGCTCGGGGCTGGTGGCGAGCCACAGCATGACCTCGAACCAGGACACGGGAAGGTCGTGCGCCTTCACGAGGGCCCGGTCGACCCGGTCGGTCATCACGGTCCCGGCCCAGACCAGTCCGTAGAAGGCGTAGTCGGCCGGCTGCATCTCGGCTTCGGTGAGCTTCTTCGGCATGTCGGCAGTCTAGAGGTTGCGTGCGCGCACACATAACTTTATGGTGTGTGTGCACGCACATAAATCACGTTCCGTGAAAGGTGACCGTCATGACCTCCTTCCCCGCCACCCCCGAAACCACTCCCGGCGCGGCCCGCCCCACCGTCCTGATCACCGGAACGTCCTCCGGCATCGGTCTGGCCGCGGCCGTCGCGGCCGCCCGTGCGGGCTGGCGCACGATCGCCACCCTGCGTGACACCGGTCGGGCCGACGCCCTGCGCGAGGCCGCCGCCGAAGCGGGGGTGGAGGTCGACATCCGGCAGCTCGACGTCGTCGACGAACGCTCCGTCGCCGCCGCGATCGACGGCGTGATCGCCGACCACGGGCGACTGGACGCCGTCGTGAACAACGCGGGCGCCGGACACGTGGGAACCCTCGAACTCGAAACCGTCGCCGACGTCCGCGAGGTCATGGAGGTCAACTTCTTCGGCGTGCTCAACGTCTCCAAGGCCGCCCTGCCGCACCTGCGGGCCTCCGGGGGCCGACTGATCACGGTCACCAGTGTCGGCGGCGTCGTGGGCCAGCCCTTCAACGAGGCCTACTGCGCCGCGAAGTTCGCCGTCGAGGGGTACATGGAGAGCCTGGCCCCCGTCGCGGGCGCCGTCGGCGTGAGCGTGTCCGTCGTCGAGCCCGGCGCGGTGGCGACGGAGTTCGTCAACAACCTCGGACTCGACATCGAGGGCACCCTCGCCGCCGCCGGCCCGTACGCCGACGCGATGCACAGCTACGTGAACCGTACGGTCAGTCAGTTCATGGACGGCGCCCAGACCCCGGCCGGCGCGGCCGAGGCGGTCATGGAGGCGCTGACCGCGGAGCGCCCCGCGTTCCGCATCCAGACCTCGCAGTGGGCCCGCGACTTCACCGGTACGAAGCTCGCCGACGGGGACGGTTCCGCCGTCATCGGCATGACCACCGGCTGGGTCTCCTGACCGGACGCCCCCGGCGGCCGAACTGTGCTCCGTGCGGAACGGGGGCATGATGGCCGGGGCGGACCGGCCGCCGCCGGAGCCGCGCGTGGCGACACGCCCGAGCCGGGAGGTTCCTCATGGCCATGGACGAATCGCAGCGGGCCTGGATGGCGGTGGGCGGAGTCATCACCGTCATCCTGTTGAACCTCGTGGCCATCATCCTGATGAACGTCCTGTGACGGGCGCCGGCGCGGATCCGCCCCGACGTGACGGAGCCCCTGCGCGTCGAACACCGCGATCGGCACGCAGGGGCTTCCTTCGCCGCGCCCACCCGGGGCTGCGAGAGCCGCAAGCAGTCCCGGGGGTGGGGCGTCCGCATCAGTGAACCAAGCGTCGACCCGCGGGGACGACTGGTTCCTGGAACGGAATCGGGCCACTGGGGCCCGTGTAGGTTCAGTAAATCATCCAAGAGGCAAAGCGTGCAATGAGATGCGCATCTGCCGGCTTGTTCCGCATTCCTTGCCGCATGTGCGAATCTTCTGTGTGGCCTGGAGCTCACCGCGTGCCGGGGCCTGCGGTGAGCAGGGCGGCGCGAGAACGCAACGCTCCCCGTGCACGACGGAAAAACAGGGATCGCACGCTGGCCGCATGCCCGCGACGACCGGCACCACCCCCGTGCCCACCACCGCCACCCCACGCACCGCCACCCCGCCCGCCCGGGCAGTGCCCTGGGGGCGGGCCCGGGAGCTGGCGCACCGGGCGCCGTCGCCGCCGGCCGCCCGCCCGGTGCCGCTCGCGGAGGCGGCGGGACTCACCACGGCCGCGGACCTGTGCACGCCCGGGCCCCTTCCGGCGTTCGACACGGCCGCCATGGACGGGTACGCGGTGGCGGGCCCCGGGCCGTGGCGGGTCGTCGGCTCCGTCCGGGCGGGCGGCGTCCGAGGAGGGACGCAGGCCCCGGGCGAAGCGGTGGAGATCTCCACCGGCGCCCCGGTGCCGGCCGGCGCCCTCGCCGTGCTGCCGCTGGAGTCGGCGCGCGGCGGCGAGGGCCTGGTGTCGGGACCGGTGCCCGCACCGGGGGAGCACATCCGGCGGACCGGTGAGGACGCCCCGGCCGGCACCCGTCTCGCCCCGGCCGGCACCCGCGTCGGGCCGGCGCTGATCGGGCTCGCCGCGTCCTGCGGCCACGACGTGCTGCGGGTGCGCCCCCGGCCGACGGTGGGGGTGTTCGTCACCGGGGACGAGCTGGACCGGTCCGGCCCGCCCGGACCGGGCCGGGTGCGGGACGCGCTCGGGCCGCTGCTGCCGCCCCTGGTCGCCGCGTTCGGGGGCGAGGTGGTGTCGGTCGAGCACGTTCCCGACCGGCCGATCGGGTCGCTTGGTCGGGCCGTGCGCGAGCCGCGGGCTCCGCAGGTCGTCGTGGTCACCGGATCCACCTCGGTCGGCGCCACCGACCAGCTGCGCGAGTTCCTGCACGACGCCCGGGCGCGGATGGTCGTCGACACCGTGGCCTGCCGACCGGGGCACCCGCAGCTGCTGGCCGGTCTCGCCGACGGACGCTGGGTCGTGGGCCTGCCGGGGAACCCGTACGCGGCTCTCGTCGCTGCCCACACGCTCCTCGCGCCGCTGATCGCCGGGCTTTCGGGCCGCGGCCTGCCCGCGCTGCCGCGGGTCGCGGTGCACGGGGACGTACGGCCCGTGCCCGGTACGGCGCGGCTGGTGCCCGTCGCCTGGGAGGAGGCCGGGGCCCGGGTCGTCGGCGGCCACAGGGCCGCCTTCCTCCGAGGGGCCGCCGCGGGAGACGCCCTGGCCGTGATCGGCGAAGGATGGCTGAACGGCGCACCGGCGCCGCTGCTGCTCCTGAACGGCTGACTCCGCGCCACCGGATCGAAGGGGCAACAGGATCCGTCCGCAACCTGGTTGCCCGACGCGGGACCGACGTTCCGCGCCTACGGGGTCGACGACCACGCCAGGAGTCGAGTGACGCTGCGCTCCGGCACCCGGGCATGGGCCTACCTGGGCGCGTAGGCCGCGCTCGGGAAGTGGCGCCGGGCACCCGGCGCCTCTTCCCGAGCGCGCCGTGGGCCGTCGGAGCCTCAGCCCTGTCCCGGGTTGTACCCCCGGGAGGCGTCCGAGGTGCAGTGTGCCCAGAGTTCCAGGGCGTGCGTGCGGACGTCCCAGTTGGTGGCCGAGTGCAGTGAGCTGCCGGTCCAGCCCGTGGCCAGTCCCTCCAGGACCGGCTGCTGCTCCTCGATGGCGACGGCGATGTTGGCACCCGCCTGGACGACCTCGACGCCGCGGGGGACGTTCTCCCCGCCGGAGTAGTTCTGCCCGACCAGCCAGGGGTGATCCGTCGGGCAGAGGAACCCGGGGATGGGGATGGTCTGCAGACCTCGGAGGCTCTGCCTGAGGACCCGCAGCCTGACCTCGTCGGTGTCCTCGACGCCGCCCGTGGCCCCGGACGACACCGTGTGCCCGGTACCCGCCGTGTGACCGGAGCCGACGAGGTTGTCCCGGCCCCCGATGTTGTTGTGGCTGCCGTTGTTGACGATGATCGTCTTGTTGCCCGCCTCGTGTTCCGGCCCGTCCGCCGCGAGCGCGGAGGAAGTGCCGGTCGAGAGGACGGCCGAGAGCAGCGCGCAGGTCAGACCCGGAGCGAGAAGACTTCTGGTGTTCCTCATGAGGGACCCTTCTTGGGGCGGAACGCCTGTGGACGCGGACCGCCCCACCTTCCAGGACGAAGGGGTGCGAAATGGTCTGACTCGCCCCGGAATCCCTCGGGATGAGTAATTGTCAGAGGTTCGGTACGGCGCATTCGGCGCCGGTCTGCTGCTCCCGCGACCGGGCGTAGGGGAGGCCCGGGGCGACGTACCGGTGCAGGACCGGCTCCTGATGCTGCGCCGCGCGCAGCCGGGCGAGGGCGGCGACGGTCTCCTGGAGGGAACGCACCCCGATCTCGGCGTGGTTGAGCGCGTCGATGCCCTGGACGGCCGCGGCGAACGCCCGGACCGTCGTCAGGCACGGTACGGACCGGGCGACAGCGGCGGCCCGCAGTGCGTGGCCGTCGCCTCCGACGTTGCCGCCACCTCCGCGGGACGGGGTGTTGACGATCAGGTCGACCTGTCCGTCGTGGATGAGCTGGACGATGTTCTTCTCGCCGTCGGGGCCCTCGCCCTCGCTGAGCTTGCGCACGACGGTGGCGTTGATGCCGTTGCGGCGCAGGACCTCGGCGGTGCCGGAGGTGGCCATGAGCTCGAAGCCGTGGGCGACGAGTTCGCGCGCCGGGAAGATCATCGTGCGCTTGTCGCGGTTGGCGACGGAGATGAAGGCGCGGCCCTTGGTGGGCAGCGGGCCGTAGGCCCCGGCCTG
>NZ_JBHVPG010000048.1:0-65863 GCF_042887545.1 Streptomyces sp. NPDC057939 | reverse complement strand
GGGCGGGGCGCCCCGGGCCGTCGACCCGGGGGGTCACGCGCCGGGCCAGGGCCCGGGGGTGGGGCCGTCCTGCTTCTCCTCGGTCTCGGTGCGGAACACCTTGAAGCCGCGCCGCTGGTAGTTGTCCATCGCGGTCGGGCCGTCCTGGCTGCAGGTGTGGACCCAGACGCGACGCGTGGGCTCCCGGTCCGGCCAGCGGGACGCGAGGTCCCAGGCGCGGGCCGTCCCGACGGACAGCAGGTGTCCGCCGATGCGACGCCCCCGGAAGTCGGGCAGCAGCCCGAAGTACATGATCTCCACCACGCCGTCGGGCTGCGGATCCAGCTCGACGTACCCCGCCGGGGTGCCGCGGTCGTACGCGACCCACGTCTCCACGCCGGGCCGCTCCAGCTGCTCCACCCACTGCGCACGGGTCAGCGACAGCCGGTCCGTCCAGTGGATGTCCCCGCCCACCGACGCGTAAAGGAAACGGCTGAACTCCGGCGAGGGGACCTCCGCCCGCTCGATGCGGACCTCGGGGCCGGGCACGGCCGCCGGGACCAGGTCGCCGGGCGCGGTCATCTCTAGGGACCAGGTGGTCAGGGTGATGGTGCTCATGCCGTTCAGGGAACCACATCCGACGCGGGCCCCTCCGGGGCGCCCCAACCGACGGCGCCGCCCTGCCGGGCCCGGACCACCGCGGGGGCGGTGGAGTGCGGGAGCAGCCCCGCCGGGTCCCGCGGCCGGACCAGCTCCACCTCCACGTCCTCCGCGAAGCGGTACGGCCGGTGCGTGAGCACCCCCGCGAGGTGGCGGCGGACCCGGGAGAGCTCTGCCCGGACCGTCACCGTGCGCGTGGGGTCCCCGAAGAGTTCCGCGGCCAGCTCCGCCGCCGAGCGGCCGCGCGGGGTCTCCGCCAGCAGGAACAGCAGCTCCGCGTGGCGCGGGCTCAGCTCCTGGGACCAGCTGCCGGCGGCCCCGTACACGGTCGCCGACCAGGAGCGCGGCCTGCTGAGGTCCAGCACCACGCGGCTCACCGGGACGGCGGCCGCGCGGGGTTCCGCGATCCGCAGCAGCCAACCGCCGGGCAGCGGTTCGGCCACGCAGTCGCCGAGCTGCGGCAGCCAGAGCCGGCCCGGGCCGAGGGCCTTGGGAAGCGGGATCCGGTCGGCGGGCGCCAGCCCCGCCACCGCCGCCGTCCAGCCGTGCGGGTCCACGGCCAGGGCCCGGCCGGGCAGCCGGGCCAGCAGCGGGGCCGCGACCGCCCGCAGCCGCTCCAGGGACTCCAGGTGCCGCACCCGCAGCTCGCGCTCGGCGAGGCGGGCCACGGAGCTGACCCAGGCCAGGGTGGCGGGGTGCATCGTGGCGAGCGGCCCGCTCACGTCGACGACGCCCAGCAGCTGCCCGTCGCGAGGGTCGCGCACGGGAGCGCCCGCGCAGGTCCAGTCGTGGTGGCTGGAGACGAAGTGCTCGGCGGAAAAGACCTGCACCGGGCGCCGGACCACCAGGGCGGTGCCGACGCCGTTGGTCCCGACGACCGCCTCGGTCCAGTCGGCGCCCACGGCGAATCCGAGCCGGTCCGCCTTGCGCAGGATCGAGGCGTGCCCCTCCCGCCACAGCAGCCGCCCGTCCGCGTCGGCGACGACCATGATGTGCAGGGCCTCGTCCAGCGCGGGCAGCAGCCCCTCACGGAGCACCGGCATGAGGTCCCGCAGCGGCGAGACCTGCCTACGCTCCTCCGTCTCGGCCGCGGACAGCACCCGCGAGCGGGCGTCCCGGTCGGGGTGCACCCCGCCGGCCAGCATCCGTCGCCAGGACTCGGCGATCTCCGGGCGCGGGGCGGCGGGCGGTCGTTCCCCGGCCAGCGCGGCGGCCCGTACCCCCTTCAGCAGGCGCGTGGCGTCACGCGCGTCCATGGCCGAGATGCGTGCCACGTCGACCGTGCCGCCTGCGGTGTTGGCCACCGGAACCTCCCCGTGCTGAACAGGACCTACTGCGGGAGCCGCCCGCCGTCGAGCACGTGCCCTTCCCCGGGCACGTGCGGCGGGCGCCTGCCGATCCGAGGGTTGCAACGGTATGCAACTCTCGCCAACCCCCGGTCGCCCGACCGAAACTATCGGCACGCCGCCGAGCGGCGTGACAGCTCCTTCCTCGGGGCTTCTCGGATCAGGGGTGGTGCCGAGTCGGCGCGGCGCCACCCCCGGTCCCACCTCCACGGGCCCGGATCCCGGTGCTGCGCGGTTTGGGGACCGCTCCCAGCCCGTGGTCCGCGCCTGTGCCGGCGGCCTCCGGCCGCGTCCCGGGACCGGGCCGGCGCCCCCGTCAGACCGCGATCCGGGCCCGCTCCACCACCGACGCCAGGTCCAGGCTGTGCGGCAGCGTCCCGAAGGCCGCGCCCCAGTCCCCGCCGAGCCGTGACGCGCAGAACGCGTCCGCCACCTCCGGCGGAGCCCACCTGACCAGCAGGGACCCCTGCAGGACCAGGGCCATCCGCTCCACGACCCGACGGGCCCGGGCCTCGATGCCGTCGAGGTCGGCCAGTTCGGTGAGCAGGTTCTTGATGGCGGCGTCCAGCCGGTGGTCGGCGCCCCGGGCGAGGCCGACCTCCTGGAGGAACGCGTTCAGGGCCATCGGCTCGCGCTGCAGGGCCCGCAGCACGTCCAGGGCCTGCACGTTGCCGGAACCCTCCCAGATCGAGTTGAGGGGGGACTCGCGCAGCAGTCTGGGCAGACCGGACTCCTCGACGTAGCCGTTGCCGCCCAGACACTCCAGGGCCTCCGCGACCATCGGCGTACACCGCTTGGTCACCCAGTACTTCGCGGCGGGCACCGCGAGGCGCAGGAAGGCCTTCTCCTGCTCGGTACCGGCGTCGTACGCCGCCGCCAGGCGCAGGGTCAGCACGGTCGCCGCCTCGGACTCCAGCGCGAGGTCGGCGAGCACGTTGCGCATCAGCGGCTGGTCGATGAGCGGCGATCCGAAAGCAGAGCGGTGCTCCGCGTGGTGGACGGCCTGGGTCAGCGCCTGCCGCATGAGGGACGCCGAGCCGATCACGCAGTCCAGCCGGGTCGCCGCGACCATCTCGATGATCGTGCGCACCCCCCGGCCCTCCTCGCCCACCCGCCGCGCCCAGGTCCCGTCGAACTCGACCTCGCTCGACGCGTTCGACCGGTTCCCCAGCTTGTCCTTCAGGCGCTGGATCGCGAACGCGTTGCGGGTGTCGTCCGGCAGCACCCGGGGCACCAGGAAGCAGGTCAGCCCGCCCGGCGCCTGCGCCAGGACCAGGAACCCGTCGGACATGGGCGCCGAACAGAACCACTTGTGGCCCGTCAGCAGGTACTCCCCGGAGGCGTCGAGCGGCACCGCCACCGTCGTGTTCGCCCGTACGTCGCTGCCGCCCTGCTTCTCCGTCATCCCCATCCCGAAGAGCACACCGCCCTTGCGCGCCGCCGGGCGCAGGCCCTCCTCGTACACGTGCGAGGTCAGCCGCGGCTCCCACTCGGCGGCCAGCTCCGGATCCGTGCGCAGCGCCGGGACCGCCGCATGCGTCATCGAGACGGGGCACCCGTGCCCCGCCTCCGCCTGCGACCAGAGGAAGAAACCGGCCGCGCGGCGCAGGTGCCCCGCGGGCCGGCCCCACGCGTCGGTGAGCCCCGACGTCACCGCGTGGCCGAGCAGCCGGTGCCAGGCGGGGTGGAACTCCACCTCGTCGATCCGGTTCCCGTACCGGTCGTGCGTCCGCAACTTCGGCGGACATTCGTTCGCCTGCGTCCCCCAGTCCTGGGCCTGGGCCGAGCCCGCGGCGCGCCCGAGGGTCGTGAGCTCCTCCCTTACCTCGTCGCGGAGTTTGGGGGCCGCGTCGGCGAGGTGGCGTTCCACGCCCTCCGTGAGGGCCCGGTCGCCGAGGTAGACCTCGTGGCCCACCAGGGGCGGGGCCTGGTTGCTGACTGTGTGGGTGGTGGCTGCCATGCGGATACCGTAAGGACGTGCAGCCAGCAAAAGAAACACCCGAGCGGATCCCAGGACGGCTCCACCGGGCCCGCGCCCTCTATCGCAACGTCTCGAAGCGGAAGATGGCCTGGCTGCTGCTGAAGGACACCGTCAACTCGTGCATCGAGTACCGGATCCTGGGACTGGCCGCCGAAGCGGCCTTCTTCACGCTCCTGTCGCTGCCGCCGCTCTTCCTCGGTCTGCTCGGTCTGCTCGGTTACGTCGACGGCTGGACCGACACCCAGTCCGTGCAGAGCATCGAGGAGAACATCCTGCGCGCGGTCGGCACGATCCTGTCCGACCGGGGCGTCAACGACGTCGCGAAACCCATGCTGGACGACGTCACCAGCCGCGGCCGGCCCGACCTGATCTCGCTCGGTTTCGCCTTCGCCCTGTGGTCGGGATCCCGCGCCGTCAACGTCTTCATCGACACGATCACCGTCATGTACGGCCTCGACGGGCACCGCGGCATCGTCAAGACCCGGCTGCTCGCCTTCCTCCTCTACATCATCGCCCTGCTGATCGGCGCGATCGTGCTGCCGCTGATGGTCGTCGGCCCCGATGCCGTCGTCCGGCTGGTGCCGTGGAGCACGGAGGTCATCGCGGTGCTGTACTGGCCGACGGTCACCCTCCTCTCCATCGCCTTCCTGACCACCCTGTACCACGTCTCCGTCCCGGTGCGGTCGCCGTGGATCGAGGACGTGCCGGGCGCGCTCGTCGCCCTCGCCATGTGGGTGCTGGGCTCGTTCCTGCTGCGGATCTACCTGACCAACACGGTGGAGGGGCCCACGATCTACGGATCGCTGGCCGCGCCCGTGGCGATCCTGTTGTGGATCGGCATCTCGGCCTTCGCCGTGCTCGTCGGCGCGGCCGTCAACGCCGCGATCGACCGGGTCTGGCCCTCGGTGGCCACCGCCGCGGCCCGTGAGGCGAACGAGCGGGTCCGCGAGGCGGAGGCCGCCCAGCTGGTCGCCCGGGCCGCGGCCTGGCGGGCCCTCGCCGAGGGGGAGTCCGAGGACGACGAGGACGGCGGAATGCCCTCGGAGTTCCCCGAACGCTGGTCGAAGTTCCTGCCGCCGGAGGACTACACGTCCCGGCTCCGCAAGCACTGAGGTCCCGGCGCGGCCCGGCTAACCTGGCGGTGTGTACGAGGAGACGCCGTCCGCGGTCGTGCCCGGGGCCGTCGTGTGGCGGGCCCGCGGGGCCGGCTCCGTGGTGGTGCCCGACGGCTGCATGGACCTGCTGTGGGTCGGCGGCCGCCTCCTGGTCGCCGGCCCCGACACCGGGCCGCACCCCGCCGGGGAGGTCCCCGGCGACGCCTTCGCCGGACTGCGGCTGCCCCCGGGTACCGCGCCCGCCCTGCTCGGCGTACCCGCCCACGAACTGCGCGACCGACGGGTCGAGCTGGCCGGGCTGTGGCCCGGCGCCCAGGTGCGCCGCCTCACCGAACGGATCGGGGCGTACGAGGATCCCCGTACGGGCCTCGAAGAGCTGGCCCGGGTCCGGGCCGCGGCCGTCGGGCCGCCCGATCCCCTCGCCGCCGAGGTGACGGCCCGCCTCCGGGCCGGGGAGTCGGTCGCCGGGATCGCCGGGGCGGTCGGCCTCGGGGAGCGGCAACTGCGCCGACGCTCCCTCGACGCCTTCGGGTACGGCCCCCGCACCCTCGGCCGGGTGCTGCGCCTCCAGCGGGCCCTGACCCTGGTCCGGCGCGGACTGCCCCAGGCGCAGGTGGCCCACCTGGCCGGATACGCCGACCAGGCGCACCTCGCCCGGGAGGTGCGCGCGCTGGCCGGAACGACCCCGGGGGCCTACGCGGCCGGGTCGGAAGCCTCGGAAGGGGCCGACGGGTCGGAGGGGTCGGCAGGGGCCGACGGGGCGAACAGGGAGATCCCGGAGCCGTCCGGGTCGAGCACCACCGCGTAGCGCTGCCCCCAGAACGCGTCCCAGGGCTTCATGTGCCCCTCGTGGCCCGCGCCGGTCAGCTCGGCGTACAGCGCGTCCACCTCGGCGGGGGAATCGCACAGGAAGGCGAGCTCCACCCGGTTGCCGCCGGCCGGGCGGGTCCAGGACGGGTCGATGCCGCGGATGGATTCCTCCGTGTCCCAGGCGATGCGCGGACCTCCGGGGAGGGCGGTCTCGACGTGCGGCTGCTCCTCGGAGCCGACCGGCACGTCCAGACCGAGACGACGGTAGAAGGCGAGGGAGGCGGCCATGTCGGAGACGACGATGCCGATCATGTCGAGTCGTGGAGTCATGGCAGCAGGCTAGGCAACCGCGGCGGTCGCCGTCTTGAAGGAAACGGACATCGCCGCTCCGCCGCCACCCGGCATCAAGGAAGCGTAAAGACTGCCGGGATCCGGCAATGCGGTCGACCGGCGGGGCCGGGCACAATCGGGTTCGTCAGCGGGGGACGGCATCCTCGGATGCCGGGACACGGAAGGGGGAGGCGATGGCGGAGTTCCTTGCCGCGGTGGTCGCCTTCCCCACCGTCTTCTTCACCTTCGCCCTCGGCGTGATCATCGCGTACTGGCTGATGGTCCTCCTCGGCGCCGCCGAGCACGACGCCCTCGACTCCGACGCAGGCTCCTCCGCCCTGGGCACCCTCGGCGTGCCGTTCTCCGTCTCCGTCTCGGTCTTCGTCACCGTCGCCTGGTTCGTCAGCCTCGCAGGCACCGTTGTCCTCGACCGGGCCGGCATCGGCGGCGGCACCGCGCTCCTCGTCCTGGCGGCCGCGCTGCTCCTGGCCCGGGCCCTGACGAAGGCCTGCGTACGGCCGCTGCGCGGGGTATTCGAACCCGACGTGCAGCCACCGTCCCGCCAGGACTTCCTCGGCCGGCTCTGCGTGGTGCGCACCGGCCGTGTCGACGGCTCGTTCGGGCAGGCCGAGGTCGCAGCCGACGACGGCTCGACCGCCGTCGTCCAGGTCCGCCAGACCGGCGCCGACCCGCTGTCCCACGGCAGCACCGGCCTGCTCTACGCGTACGACGAACCCGGTGAGTTCTTCTGGGTGGCCCCGTACGACAGCGCGCTCGATCCGCGCGCCTGAGGCCTGCCGGACCCCTCGTCCGTCCGCCCGCCCCGTCGTCCGTCCGGCCGTCGTCCGCCCGGCCACCGTTTTCCCACCCGAAGGATTCCCATGGATGCCATCACCCTGGGCGTCGGCGTGCTCGTCGGCGTCGTCCTCCTCCTCGTGTTCGTCGTGCTGTTCGTCGTCAGCAGGCTCTTCCGGAAGGTGGAGCAGGGCAAGGCGCTGATCGTCTCGCGGATGCGGAAGGTCGACGTCACCTTCACCGGGCAGGTCGTCCTGCCCGTCCTGCACAAGGCCGAGGTCATGGACATCTCGGTGAAGACCATCGAGATATCCCGCACCGGCCGGGACGGCCTGATCTGCCAGGACAACATCCGCGCGGACATCCGGATCTCCTTCTTCGTCCGCGTCAACAAGACCACCGAGGACGTCATCAAGGTCGCCCAGGCCATCGGTACCGCACGGGCCAGCGACAAGGCGACCCTCCAGGAACTGTTCAACGCCAAGTTCTCCGAGGCCCTCAAGACCGTCGGCAAGCAGCTCGACTTCACCGACCTCTACACCAAGCGCGACGAGTTCCGGGACCGCATCATCGCCGTCATCGGCACCGACCTCAACGGCTACAGCCTTGAGGACGCCGCCATCGACCACCTGGAGCAGACGCCGCTCACCCAGCTCGACGCCTCCAACATCCTCGACGCGCAGGGCATCCGGAAGATCACCGAACTGACCGCCATCGAGCACGTGCGGACCAACGAGTTCCAGCGCACGGAGGAGAAGGAGATCACCCGGCAGAACGTCGACGCCCGCGAGGCCATCCTGGAACTCGAACGCCGCCAGGCGGACGCCGAGATCAAGCAGCGCCGGGAGATCGAGACCGTACGGGCCCGCGAGGAGGCGGAGACCGCCAAGGTCGTCGAGGAGGAGCGGCTGCGCGCCCAGGGCGCCTTCCTGCGCACCGAGGAACAGCTCGGCATCCAGCGCGAGAACCAGGCGCGCGAGGTCGCCGTCGCCGCGAAGAACCGCGAACGGGTCATCGCCGTCGAGAGCGAGCGGATCGAGAAGGACCGCCAGTTGGAGGTCATCGCCCGCGAAAGGGAGACCGGACTGAGCCGGATCGCCGCCGACAAGGAGGTCGAGACGGAGAAGCGGGACATCGCCGAGGTCGTGCGCGAACGCATCGCCGTGGACCGCACCGTCGCGGAGCAGGAGGAGTCCATCAAGCGGCTCCGCACGGTCGAGGAGGCCGAACGCACCCGGCAGGCCGTCGTCATCGCCGCCGAGGCCGAGGCCCAGGAACGCCTCGTCAAGGACATCAAGGCGGCGGAGGCCGCCGAGGCCGCGGCGGTGCACCGGGCCGCCGAGCAGCTGACGCTGGCCGAGGCGCGCGTCAAGGCGGCCGAACTCGACGCCCGGGCCGCCCTGCGGCACGCCGAAGGGGCGCAGGCCGAGGCGGCGGCGGCCGGACTGGCGGCCGTACAGGTCCGCGAGAAGGAGGCCGACGCGATCGAGAAGTCGGGGCTCGCGGAGGCGAACGCCACCGAGGCCAGGCTTCGGGCGCAGGCCGAGGGCACCCGGGCGCAGGCCCTGGCCGACGCGGAGGCCATCGGCGAGAAGCTGAAGGCGGAGGCGGCCGGACTGACCGAGAAGGCCGCCGCGCTGGCCGCGCTGGACGAGGCCTCCCGGGAGCACGAGGAGTACCGGCTGCGGCTGGCGGCCGACAAGGAGGTCCGCCTCGCCGGGCTGGAGGTGCAGCGGCAGGTCGCCGAGGCACAGGCCATGGTCGTCGCGGCCGGCCTGGAGAAGGCGGACATCAGCATCGTCGGCGGGGAGTCGGTCTTCTTCGACCGGCTCGTCTCCTCCATCTCGCTGGGCAAGGGCATCGACGGGTTCGTCGACCACTCGCGGACCGCACGGACCCTGGCGAAGCCGTGGCTGGACGGCTCGGCCGGCTTCACCGAGGACCTGACGCGGGTGCTCGGCGGCGTGTCGACGGCGGACGTACGGAACCTGACGGTGTCGGCCCTGCTGACGAAGCTGATGAAGGGCGCGGGGACCTCGGCCGCCCCGCTCGGTGAACTCCTCGCCCAAGCACAGCGGATGGGGCTGGCCGACCTGCCGCTGGCCGCCGTGACCGGCGGCGCGGTGAACGGGGCGCACCCGGTCAACGGGGCCGGCGCGGCCCCGGTGCCGCCGAACGGCGCCTAGGGCCTGTTCGAAGGTGGCGCCGGGCGCCCGAAGGGCGCGCCCCGCGTCGTCCGGCGCCGCGCCGCCTCGCCGCACTGCCGGTACACCCGAGTGCGTCCGGTGCGCGGGAGCCGCGACAGCGCGCCGAGCCGCGGCGCCGGACGACGCGGAACCGACCGACCCGATCCGAGAGAGCGACCCGGGCCCGGCCCGGCCCGCGTCGGGCCCCTCCCCCCAGGGCCCGCCGGTATTCGACACGACGTACAGGAGTGCAGGTGGCCACCGACATCGAGGCGGGGACCTACGAGGTCCTGCGGGACCGGCTCGCCGGCCAGGCGGCGGAGTTGGCGCGGCGCGCCTCGGCGCTCAACGCGCGGCGGGTCGAGGCCTTCGGGTCCACCGGCCTGTCCCTCACCGGCACGGCCCCGGCCCGCACGGACGGCCCCTGCGTGGCCCGGGACCTCGCCGCCGTGGGGGAGTGGCTGCTGCTCGGCCACGAGGTGCCCGTCGGCCACGCCGGTGAGGTCCGGCCCGGCGAGGTCTTCACGCTGTACGACCGGGACCTGGAGCCGGCCCCGCCGGGCTCGGTGCCCGGTCTGCTCGACGACCCCGACTTCGTCCGCGAGTTCGGCGCGCTGTTCCGCTACTACCGTCAGGCCCGGCTGCTGCGGCTGCGCCACGTCGACGGCAAGCTCCTCGCCGTCTTCCGCACCGGCGAGACGGAGGGCGACATCCGCGTCCTGCGCTGGCGCGTCGCCGGCGGCGGCGCCGAGTTCCTCGACGCGCAGGGCGAACGGGACCACCTGCGGCCCACCGCGCCGGACGACGTGCGGTGGACGCGGACCACCCGCGAGGACCAGGTCCCGGGCCGGCACCCGCACCTGGCGGTGGCCGGGGAACTGTACGTGTCCACCGTCGGCGGCAGCCTCACCGTCAAGACGGACGACGACACCGAGACCGCCGACGGCATCCACTCCGAGCCCGTCACCGACCCCCTCCAGGCCCTCGCCGACGCCGAGGTCGCGCACGCCCGCGTCGGGCCGCTGATCCTGCTGCGGGTCCGCCCGTACAAGGAGCCGCACGACCGGCACCTGGTCTTCAACACCATCACCCGGGACGTCGTGCGCCTCGACGGCATCGGCGGCGGCGTCCGCCGACTGCCCGGCGACCAGGGCATCGTCTTCCCCGGCGGTTACTGCCTGGCCGGCGGCGCCCACAAGACCTTCGACATCGACACCCGGGGCCTCCGTCACGAACGGACCGTGCGCTCCCCGAACGGCGAGGACGTCCTCCACGTCTTCTCTGGCACCGGCCGCACCCTGCTGCTGCCCTACAACCTGATCCGCAAGGAGGCGGCCACCCCGATCACCTGCCACGGCCACGCCCTCTTCGACGACGGCACGCTGACCGTGCTGCGCGGAGCGGACGGCGCCACCCGCGCCCACCC
This sequence comes from Streptomyces sp. NPDC057939, assembly GCF_042887545.1. Classification (NCBI taxonomy): domain Bacteria; kingdom Bacillati; phylum Actinomycetota; class Actinomycetes; order Kitasatosporales; family Streptomycetaceae; genus Streptomyces; species Streptomyces sp. NPDC057939. The sequence continues at coordinate 55,235 of NZ_JBHVPG010000048.1, read as the reverse complement.
GCTCCAGGTCTGGCGGTCCCCCTACCGGTCCGACGCCCACGCCGCCGCCGAGACCGCGGCCGGCGACGGCGGCCCGCTCGCCCGGATCGGCAACGCCGACCTCGTCCGCGGCATCGCCGACTGCCTCGAACTGGCCGCCTCCGTACGGGACGTGACCGAGCCGACCAGCGAACTGCACACCGCGCTCAGCGCCGCCTGCGGACGCGCGGGCGACCGCTACCACTGGCTCGGCGACCCGGAGGTCGGCGACCTGCTGACCCCGCTGGCCGCCCTGCGCGAAACGGCCGAACAGGTCCTCGTCGAGTTCGAGACCGTACGGGAGCTCACCCTGCGGGCCGCCGGCGCCCTGGAGGAGGCCACGGCATCGGCCACCGGCCTGATCCGCCGGGCCCGGGGAGAGGCCCCGCGCAGCGCCGGAGACTGGGTGGACCTGCTCACCGCACTGCGCCGGGCCCGCGGCAGGATCCTCGCCCTGACCGAGCTGAGCCACGCCGACACGGCCGCCATCGCGGCGGCGGCCGACCGGGTCGCCGGCGAGCTCGACGCGGCCGGCCGGCGGGCCGTCGGCTTCCTGAGCCGCGAGGACGCCTTCGCCGACCACGGAGCGGCGATCGCCGCCCTGGCCGCCGAAGCCGCCCGGATCACCACCGCGGCCGAGGCCGTTCCGCTGGCCGAGCAGCTCGCGGACCGGGTCGAGGGGCTGCGTACGGTCACCGAGGTCGTCACGGGCCTCGACATCGCCGACGCGACCGTGCGCACCGGCGTCCTGGAGCGGGTCGCGGACGTCCTCGGCGCCTCCAACCGGGCCCGGGCCGTCCTCGACTCCCGGCGCCGCGAACTCGTCGAGGCGGAGGGTCGCTCCGCCTTCGCCGCCGAGTTCACCCTGCTCGGCCAGGCCGTCACGGCGGGCCTGGCCGCGGCAGCCACCCCGCAGGACTGCGAGGAGGAACTGGCCGGGCTGCTGTTGCGGGTCGAGGACCTGGAGGCCCGCTTCGGCGAGTCCGAGGAGTTCCTCACCAGGCTGGAGACCCGCCGCACCGAGGTGTACGAGGCCTTCACCAGTCGCAAGCAGACCCTCCAGGACGCCCGCGCCCGACACGCGGAACGCCTCGCCGCCTCCGCCGGCCGGATCCTGGACACCGTCGCCCGACGCCTGGTCGCCCTGCCCGACACCGGCGCCGTCCATACCTTCCTCACCTCCGACCCGATGGTCGCCAAGGTCCGACGGACCGTGGAGGAACTGCGGGGCCTCGGCGACCGGGTACGGGCCGAGGAACTCGACGGACGGCTCGCCGGCGCCCGTGAGGAAGCCGGGCGGGCCCTGCGCGACCGCCGCGACCTCTACACCGACGGCGGGGCCGTCGTCCGCCTCGGCCGGCACGCCTTCGCCGTCAACGCCCGGCCGCCCGAGCTCGGGCTCGTCCCGCACGGCGACGGGCTCGCCCTCGCCCTGTCCGGCACCGACCTCCGCTCCCCGGTCACCGACCCGGCCTTCGCGGCCACCCGGCCCTACTGGAACCAGTCGCTGCCCTCGGAGAACACCGAGGTCTACCGGGCCGAGTACCTGGCCGTGCGGCTCCTGGCCGAGCACGGCCCGGACGCCCGGCCGGAGGCCGAACTGCGGGCCCTCGTGCGGGCGGCGGCGGAAGCCGCCCACGACGAGGGGTACGAGCGCGGAGTCCACGACCACGACGCCGCGCTCCTGCTCGCCGCACTGCGCCGGCTGCACGCGAGCGCCGGCCTGCTGCGCCACCCGGCGTCCGCCCGGGCCGCAGCCCAACTGTTCTGGGCGTACGGGACGAGCGAGGAGGCCCGTACGGCCTGGACCCGGCGGGCCCGGTCGACCGCGCGGGCCCGCCGGGCCTTCGGGAACGCACCCGCGATCGGCGAGTTCCTGGCCGAACTGGCCTCGGAGATGGAGGTGTTCGGCGGCGACGGGGTGTCCGCCGAGTACCTCTTCGAGGAGCTGGCCGCCGACCCGGAGGGCTTCGTCGTCGACCCGGCCGTACGGGGCCTGCTCGACAAATTCAGCGCATGGGAAGGGAGTTCGGGCTGCCGGGAGGACCTGGCGGCACTCGGTGAGGACCTGCCCGCCCGGCGCCGGCTGGCCGCGACCTGGCTGGCCGGCTTCGCGGCGGCGCACGGCGAACCGGTCGGCGAGGGACAACTCGCCGAGGCGGTCGCCGTGGAACTGTGCGGGACCCTGACCCACCGCGACCCGGAGGCCGACGGCGCGACCACCGCCACGGTCACCGGTCTCCTCGGCGCGCACCCGCGCACCGGGGGCGGCAGCCTCCACCTCGATCTACCCGAACTGCTCTCCAGGGTCGGCGCGTTCGCGGAGACCGTGGCGCCGGGCCACCGGGCCTACCGCAGGCGGGCCGCCGAGCTGGTCGCCGCCGAACACGCCCGGCTGCGGTTGGACGAGTACCGACCCCGGCCACTGCCGGGCTTCGTCCGGGGCCGGCTCGTCGACGAGGTGTACCTGCCGCTGATTGGCGACAACCTGGCCCGCCAACTCGGCACGACCGGCGCCGACCGGCGGACCGACAGCAGCGGACTGCTGCTGCTCGTCTCCCCGCCGGGCTACGGCAAGACCACGCTCATGGAGTACGTCGCCGACCGCCTCGGCCTGATGCTGGTCAAGGTCGGCGGGCCCGCCCTCGGCCGGAACGTGACCTCGCTCGACCCCGCGCAGGCCCCGGACGCCACCTCCCGACAGGAGGTGGAGAAGATCAACTTCGCGTTGGCGGCGGGCAGCAACGTCCTCCTGCACCTCGACGACATCCAGCACACCTCCCCGGAACTCCTGCAGAAGTTCATCCCCCTCTGCGACGCCACCCGCCGCATCGAGGGCGTCCGTGACGGCGTCGCCCGCACCTACGACCTGCGGGGCAAACGCTTCGCCGTCTCCATGGCCGCGAACCCGTACACCGAGACCGGCGAACGCTTCCGCATCCCCGACATGCTCGCCAGCCGCGCCGACGTCCGGAACCTCGGTGACGTGCTGACCGGCAAGGAGGAGGCCTTCGCCTTCAGCTTCGTCGAGAACGCCCTCACCTCCCACCCCCTCCTCGCCCCGCTCGCGGGCCGCGACGGCGCCGACCTCGACCTGCTGGTCCGGCTCGCCGAGGGCGACACGAACGCCCGCCCCGACCGGTTGGCCCACCCGTACGCCCCCGCGGAACGCGAGCGGATCGTCGCGGTGCTGCGCCACCTGCTGACCGCCCGCGACACCGTGATCACCGTCAACCGGGCCTACGTCGCCTCGGCGGCCCGGACCGACGCCACCCGGACCGAACCGCCCTTCCGGCTGCAGGGCTCGTACCGCGACATGAACAAGATCGCCACGCGGATCGACCCCGTGATGAACGCCGCCGAACTCGACGCCCTCGTCGACGACCACTACCGGGCCGAAGCGCAGACGCTCACCAGCGCAGCGGAGGCCAATCTCCTCAAACTCGCCGAATTGAGAGGAGTTATGACGGCAGGTCAGGCAGTCCGTTGGGGTGAGGTGAAGGCCGCGTACGTACGCTCCCTGACGCCCGGCGGACCGGACGCCGAGCAGATGGCGCGCGCCGTCGGCGCCCTCGACCTCCTCGCGGAGCGGCTGGCCGCCGTGGAGACGGCGATCCGGGGGCGGGGCTGAGGGCGCCGACGGGCGGGCGGCGGGGGAGGCGGGAGGGGTGGGAGCGGTCCGCGGAAAAAGAGGTGGCGGGGTCGGAGGGACGCTTGTTACCGTGAACCCGTTCCCGCCGACCGGTGCGGAACCGCAGCGTGTGCACGATCCGGAGGTGAGTTCATTGATGACTGTCATTGCGCAGGGCCCTGCCCGCACTCAGAAGACCATCAATGTCACCTCCGTGGTCTCCGGCTGACCCCACACCACTTCACGCGCCGACGAGCGCACGCTGCCGGGACCACCCTGTGAAGGGTTCCCCTTGACTTCCTCTTCTTTCCCGCAGGCCTCCCTCGCGCACGCCCTCACCCCCTTCGGGTGGGACGACGCCTGGGCCGCCGCCTTCGCCCCGTACGCCGCCCAGGGACTCGTCCCCGGCCGCGTCGTCCGGGTCGACCGCGGCCAGTGCGACGTCGTCACGGCGGACGGCACCGTCCGCGCCGACACCGCCTTCGTCACCCCCCACGACCCGCTCCGGGTCATCTGCACCGGCGACTGGGCCGCCGTCGAGGCGGCCGGAAACCCGCGCTACGTGAAGGCGTACCTGCCGCGTCGGACCGCGTTCGTACGCTCCACCTCCTCACAGCGCTCCGAGGGCCAGATCCTCGCGGCCAACGTCGACCACGCGATCATCGCGGTGTCGCTCGCCGTCGAACTCGACCTGGGCCGCATCGAGCGGTTCCTCGCGCTCGCCTGGGAATCCGGCGCCCAGCCGTTGGTCGTCCTCACCAAGGCCGACCTCGTCCCGGACCCGGCCACCCTCGGTCACCTGGTCGAGGACGTGGAGACCACCGCCCCGGGCGTCCAGGTGCTCACCGTCTCCTCCCACACCGGGGACGGCACCGACGTCCTCGGCGCGATCGTCGCCGACGGCACGAGCGTGCTGCTCGGCGTCTCCGGCGCGGGCAAGTCCACGCTGGCGAACGCGCTGCTCGGCACGGACGTCATGGAGGTCCAGGCCACCCGTGACATCGACGGCAAGGGCCGACACACCACCACCACCCGCAACCTCCTCGCCCTGCCGGGAGGGGGCGTCCTCATCGACACCCCGGGGCTGCGCGGCGTCGGGCTCTTCGACGCGGAGGTTGGGGTCGGGCAGGTGTTCTCGGAGATCGAGGACTACGCCGCCGAATGCCGCTTCCACGACTGCGCGCACGAGGCGGAGCCCGGGTGCGGGGTGTTGGCCGCGCTGGAATCGGGGGCGCTGTCGGAGCGGCGGCTGGAGAGCTACCGCAAGCTGCTCCGCGAGAACCAGCGCATCGTCGCGAAGACGGACGCCCGTCTGCGCTCGGAGATCCGTCGGGACTGGCGGCTGAAGTCGGCCGAAGGCCGCGCCAACCACGCGGCGAAGCGGAACGGGCGCGCCTGACCCTCCCCCGGCCGGGGTTTCACGTGTGGGCCCCGGCCGGTGGGTTCGGGGTCGGGGGTGGGGGTGCGGGGGCTGCGGGTGGGTCGGGGCCGGTGCCGGGGTGGGGTGTGGGTTACGTCAGGGTGGTGGTCAGCCAGGCGGCTGTGATCAGGAGGCAGGCGAGGAGTTCCACCAGGACGCTCGTCCCCACCCCCCGCATCACGGTCCGGGTCGCCGCCCACGCCGCCCCATGCGTCCCGAGGCGGCGGCGCTCGCACAGGTAGATCCCGCCCATGAAACCCGGTACCGCTCCCACCACCGGGACGAGGACGAAGCCCAGGACCGCGCCGCCGCCCGCGGACGCCGCCATCCGGGGCGTGACGCCCAGCCCCTTGATCCGTCTCGGCGGCAGCAGCAACTTCACGGCCTGCACCAGCAGGAGCAGGCCCGTCGCGGAGGCCAGCAGCACCCACGAGACCCCCGACCGCACGTGCAGCGCCCACCACAGCACGCCCGCCCAGACCAGCCAGGTCCCCGGGACGCCCGGCACCATCACCCCCAGCACCCCGAGCAGGAGCACCAGCCCCACCAGGACCAGCTGAGGCAGCTCCATCTGCTCAGGGTGACCGACCTGGGGCTATCGGGCCACCCAGCCGCGTTCGTGGGCGTGCCAGCCGAGCTGGAGGCGGGTCGTGACGCCCGCCAGTTCCATGAGGCCCTTCACCCGCCGCTGCACGGTCCGCAGTCCCAGTTCCAGGTGCTTGGCGACGCTCGCGTCGGTCATCCCCGCCAGCAGCAGGGAGAGGATCTCCAGGTCGGTGGTGTCGGGGCCGCCGTCCCCCTCCTCCGCGAGCCCCGTCGACCCCAGCCGCAGCGGCAGCGACTCCCGCCACACCGCCTCGAACAGGCCGAGCAGGGACTCCAGCAACCCCGACGCGTGGACGACGAGGGCCGCCGGCTCCGCGCCCCGCGCGGTCAGCGGGACCATCGCCAGCGTCCGGTCGGCGATCACCAGTTTCGTCGGGACCTCGCCCGTCACCCGGATCCGCTCGCCGCGGGCCAGGGCCGTCGACGCCTCGCGGATCCCCGTCGGCAGCGTCAGCACCTGCCGCTCGATCACCACCCGGTACTCCACCCCGCGGACGGAGGCCCGTTCCTCGGCCTCGTTCTCCGTGCCCGTCACCACCTGCGGGCGGCCGCTGACGAGCGCGCACACCTCCTCCGTCGCCCCCAGCTGGAGCTGGTGGAAGCGGTGCGCCACCGCGCCGGCCCCCGTCACCACCTCCACCAGGTCGTGGACGGCCATCTCGCCGGCCTCGGCCCGGTACTCCTCCGCGAGGAGCACAGCCGCCAGCTCCGCCTGCTCCAGCTCGTGCCGCTGCTGGGTCAGGAGCGCGCCCAACGCGACCCCGGGCGGTGCGGCCACCCACCGTCCGGGCCGCGCCGAGGACTGGGCCGCGAGCCCCTGCTGCTCCAGATGCCGCAGCGCCCGCTCGGTCTGCGGCACCGGAAGCGTCAGCCGGTGCGCGAGGTCGGGCACCTCCGCCGCGCCCAGCGCCACCAGCGCGCGGTACGCCGACTCCTGCCCCTCGTCCAGACCTATCGCACCCAGCAACCCGTCCACCCCACTCTCAGTGCCGTTCCTGGCGGGAAGCGGCCACGGCGCGAACCCGCCGCCGACATCATCGCTGCACCTCCCGCCTCTCTGCCAAGGTGTCGCCACCGCAGCACCACCATCCACCGGCCAGAAGCCACGTGTACGTCAGCTATGCCGTGCAAGAGAGCAGTTGGCCGGAAATCACCTGGGGAGAGCGATGCGCCCGATATCGCGAACGGCAGTCGGGGCGGCCACAGCGGCCGTCCTCGCCGTCACCGCAGTCGGCCCGTCCGCGGCACAGCCGAGCGACGGACAGCCGGGACCGAGACCACTCGTCGGGAGCGGGGCGGCGGGCGCGCGGCCCGCGGCGCCCGTCACCGTCACCCTCGTCACCGGAGACCGCGTCCTGGTCTCCACGGACGCCGCCGGCCGCACCGCCGCCACCGCGATGCCCCGGGACGACGGCAGCCTGCCGGTCGTCCAGACCCGGCAGAGCGGCGAGGACGTCTACGTCTACCCCGAGAGCGCGGTCAAGGCGCTCGCCGCGGGCCGGGTCGACGAGGAACTCTTCAACGTCACCGGCCTGATCCGGCAGGGCTACGACGACGCCCACAGCAAGAAGCTGCCGCTGATCGCCGTGTACGACGGCTCCGTGAGCGTGGCGCGCAACACCCCGCCCGCGCCCCGCGGCGCCGACCGGTCGCTCGTCCTCGGCTCCATCGGGGCCGTCGCGCTCGCCGCCGACAAGCAACGGGCCGCCGACTTCTGGGCCGACGTCTCCGCCGGTGGCACCTCGCGCGCCGCGGGCGGACTGAAGAAGCTGTGGCTCGACGGCAAGGTCCGGGCGAACCTCGAACGCTCGACCCGACAGGTGAACGCCACCGCGGCCTGGGCCGCCGGACTCGACGGCGCCGGCACCAAGGTCGCCGTCCTCGACACGGGCACCGACCTCGAACACCCCGACCTCAAGGGCCGCGTCGCCGCGTCGAAGAACTTCACCGACTCCGACACGGACGCCGACCGGCAGGGCCACGGCACCCACACCATCTCCACCGTCGGCGGCTCCGGGGCCGAGAGCGGCGGCGCCAAGAAGGGCGTCGCGCCCGGCGCCGAACTCCTCAGCGGCAAAGTGCTCAACGACCAGGGCTACGGCCTCGACTCGTGGATCATCGCCGGGATGGAATGGGCCGCGGCGAGCAAGGCCGACGTGGTGTCCATGAGCCTCGGCGACCCCTCACGGACCGCATGCGACGACCCGCTCGCAGCGGCGGCCGAGCGACTCTCACAACAGGGACCCCTGTTCGTCGTGGCCGCCGGCAACGCAGGGCCCGGCAACAACACGGTCTCCTCGCCCGGTTGCGCCCCCAGCGTGCTGACCGTCGGCGCCGTCGACCGCGACGACACCACCGCCGGCTTCTCCAGCCGCGGCCCCGCGGGCCTCGCCCACACCCTCAAGCCCGAGATCGCCGCCCCCGGCGTCGGGATCTCCGCCGCCGCCGCGGGCGGCCGCGGCGTGTACGCGTACCAGTCGATGTCCGGCACCTCGATGGCCACCCCGCACGTCGCCGGAGCCGCCGCCATCGTCAAGCAACGCCACCCCGACTGGAACGCGCAGCAGCTCAAGGCCGCCCTCGTCGGCTCCGCGAACACCGCCGTCCCCGGGGACGTACGCGAGGTGGGAGGCGGTCGCCTCGACGTGAAGGCCGCCCTCGACGCCACCGTCACCGGCGCCCCCGCCGTACAGGGCGGAACGTACAACTGGCCGCAGGACCGCAGCGACCGCACCAACGTCGAGGTCCCGTACACCAACACCGGCAGCCGACCCGTCACCTTGACCCTCGGAGTCGAGAAGGTCACCGGCAACGACGGCTCCGCCGTCCGCTCCCGGGTCGCCCGCCTCGACCGGCGCACGGTCACCGTCCCCGCCGGCGCCACCGTCAAGGTGCCGCTCCACCTCGACCCGGCCGCCGAGCTGGAGCGCTCTCAGTACGGTGACGTCACCGGCCGCGTCGTCGCCACGGCCGCCGGCGTACGCGTCTCCACCCCCTTCTCCCTGTACGTGGAGCCCGAGACCGTCACCCTGCGGGTCAAGCTGATCGACCGCGCGGGCCGGCCCGCCGCCGGCCCCTCCTCGCTGGACGTCATCGGCACCGACGACGCCTCCGGCGAGCGCCGCTTCAACGAGGGCTCCGTCGACCAGGTCTACCGCGTACGCCCCGGCGCCTACTTCCTCTCCGCGTTCGTCGGCACCCCCGACACCGGTGAGGGCGCCGAACTGATCGACTCCCTCACCTACTTGGGCCGCCCACAGACCGAGGTGAAGAAGGACACGACCATCGTCCTCGACGCCCGGAAGGCCGGTCGCCTCACCATCGACGCCGACAGGCCGGTCGAGGCCCGCAGCACCACCCTCGGCTTCGCCCGCAGCTGGGACGACACCTGGCTGCACGCCGGCACCGCCATGGGCGGCCGAACCATCCGCGGCTACTACGCCTCCGTCGAAGGCCGCGCCATGGACGGGGAGTTCGAGTTCGCCGGCTACTGGCGGGCCGCCGCCCCGCTGATCTCCGCGCTCAAGGTCGTCGGCGGCCCGACGCTGCACCCGATCACCGCCTCCACGGGCAGCGACAACCTCGACGGAACGGGCCGCGCCCGACTGGTCGACGCGGGCGGCGGGACGCCCGAGGAACTCGCCGCCGCCGGCGTCAAGGACGCGATCGTCCTGGTGAAGGCCACGGACGGCGCCCTCCACGAGGTCGCGCGGGCCGCCAAGGACGCGGGCGCCAAGGCCGTCCTCGCCCACCGTGAGGGTCCCGGCCGCTGGATCGCCTCCACCGGCTACGCGGGCGGCGTCCTTCCGACCATGACCGTCGAGTCCACCGAGGGCCGGGCGCTGCTCGCCCGGCTCACGACCGGCCCCGTCACGCTGGAATGGAAGGGCACCGCGAGGAGCCCCTACCTCTACAACCTCGCCCTCCCCGAGAGCGGCGAGATCAGGTCGGACCGCACCTACCGGGTCCGCGACCGCGACCTCGGGCAGGTCGAATCCACCTACAACTCCATGGGAGTCGCCGCCGACTTCATCGACCTCTCCGGGGCCTACCGGCCGATCGGCAGCGCCGTGCACTTCGGCGGGTTCGAGACCGTCGCCGCGCCCGGCACGCGCACCGAGTTCTACACCGCCGGGGACACCGCCTGGGACCAACTGCTCTCCAGCAGCTTCCCCTGGGGCGAGTTCATGACCGGGGAACAGCGAACCCACACGAAGGGCCGCATCACGAAGGCGACGTGGTACGACGGGGTGATCGGCCCCGTCGCCCCCCGCGACCCGGCGGGCAGGGAGACCCTGGCCGCGGAGCGGCAGGGCAACCTGATCGGCTTCGCCCCCGCCATGTGGGGGGACACCGCGCACCACGCGCAGCCCGGTTCCTTCGGTGACATCGGCGGCCTGCAACTCGTGCGCGACGGACAGGTCATAGGGGACAGCCCGTATCCGTTCGGGGTGTTCGAGGTCCCGGCCGAGGCGGGTCGCTACGAACTCACCCAGTTCACCGAGAAGATCGGTCCGCCCACCCGCACCTGGCAGCGCTCGACCGCCGTACGCACGACCTGGGGCTTCACCTCGAAGCTCGATCCGTCGGCCCACTCGCAGGGCCTGCCCGTCCTCTTCCCGAGGTACGCGGCCCCGCTCGACGGCATGAAGACCCTCGCCGCGGCGGACGGCCAGAGCATCGGACTGGGCGTCACCGGGCACGCGGGCTACGCGCCGGGAGCGCTGAAGTCGGCGAAGCTGTCCTACTCCTACGACGGCGAGACCTGGACGGCGGCGAGGACCGCCGAACGGGGCGGCCGGTGGACGGCCGTCGTCGACCACGCGGGAGCCTCCGGCAAGGCGGTGTCGCTGAAGGTCGAACTGGCCGACGCGAACGGCGCCACGGTCACCCAGACGGTCATTCGGGCGTACGAAGTCCGCTAGCCCGTACGGGTGGAGGGGAAGGGGTCCACCGGGCGGCGGCCCGGTGGACCCTTTTCGCGCGTTCGGGGTTTTCCGTCGCCCGGGTGGGCCGACAATGAGGGCATGAGTCAGCAGGGCGCGGAGGACTGGTGGCAGAAGCTCTACGACGATCCGGAAACGGGACCCGAGCCTGATCCGGGGGACACCCTGGACCACCGGTTCCGCTCGGCGGCCGGCCTGGTGACCGACCCGCCCACGACCCCGCTGATCCCACCCCAGCACGGCCCACCGCCACCCCGGGACCCGGAACCGGCCACGGACCCACCGCCGGGTTGGGAGCCGGAGCCGGAGCCGGATCCGGCTCCGGGGACGTTCCGAGGTGCGGGCGCGGCGTCGCCGTCGGGTGCCTCCACGGGCCCGGGGCCGGAGCCCTCCTCCGGCACGTCACCCGGTCGGGGGCCGGTGAGGTCCTCGAACCCCCTGCCCGGCCGGGATTCGGCAGCACCGTCGGGCGCCTTCCCGGGCCGGGGGCCGCAGCCGTCCACGGACACGGCGCCGGGTGGGTACTCGGCAGCGCCTACGGGCACGGCCCCCGGGCAGGGGTCGCAACCGCCCCCGGGTTCGACGCCGGTCCATGGCGGGCCGGCGTCCCCGGGCGGGTCACCGGCCCACGGCGGGCCGGCGTTCTCGGGCGGGTCACCGGACCATGGCGGGCCGGCGTTCTCGGGCGGGTCACCGGACCATGGCGGGCCGGCGTTCTCGGCCTCGTCACCCGGGCACGAGCCACCGGCGGCGCCGGGCCCCGTGTCGGCGCAGGGTGCTTCGGCGACACCGAGTCCGTCGGGGCAGAACCCCCCGGCGCGGGGCATCCCGTCGGCGCAGGGTCCGGCGTCCGGCCTCGGCGTGCCGCCACCTCCGGCTCCGCCGTGGCCACCGATGCCGCCGGAACCCTCCGCGTCGCAGGATCCCGTCGCGCCGGTCCTGCCGCAGCAACCCCCGTCGCGGCCGGTCGCGCAGCCGCAGGAACGGTCGCCCGAGGGCGAGGGGCCGCTGCCTCGGATCCCGTCCGCGCCGCCCCCGACCTCGGCGCCGCAGACTCCGCTCGCGCGGGGACCGGTGCCGCGGACTGATGCGGCGCCGGAGGCCTTCGACCAGGTTCCGCTGCCGCAGGAACGGTCGCCGCAGGGGCCGTCCGCGCCGGTTTCCGGGCCGCCGCCCCCGCCGCCATTGCCGCCTTCGCCGCCGCAGGCTCCGGCCCCGCAGCAGCCGGCGCCCGAGGGTGCGCCCGGGCAGGGTGCCGGGTCGCCGGCCCCGGTACCGCCTTCGCCGCGACAGGGGCCGTCGGCGCCGATCCCGTTGACGGGGGCATCGTCGGCGGGGCAGGTTCCGCCGCCCGAGATTCCGTCGGGTCGGATCCCGTCGGCGCAGGCACCGACCGGTCAGGCATCGGCCGGTCAGGCATCGGCCGGTCCGGCATCGGCCGGCCCGGCACCGGCCGGCGCGGCACCGGCAGGTCGGGCATCGGGCGATCAACCACCGTCCGCCCCGGCACCGGCGCCGGGTCTTTCGGGGTCGGCGTCGGCGGAGGCGCTGCTGCCGGGACCCCGCCGGGGGTCGTCCGGGCCCCCGCCCCCACCCCCACCCCCGCCCCCATCGGCGCCGCGTGATCCCCGCCTGGCGGGGGAGACGGGGTACGCGCAGGGGGACGTGACGGTGCCGCCGGCCCTGCCGCCGGAGCCGACCGAGCCGCCCGTACCTTTCGGGTCGCCCCACGCGTCCGAACCGCCCACCCACCGGGCACCCGACGACCCGGCACCCGACGACCGGGCCCCCGGCCCCGGAGCAACGCCCGGACCGGCCCCCGCGTACGGTGCCTCCGCCGAGCTTCCGCCCTGGCTCTGGGGCGCGCCACCGGCCCGCACGACCGGCCCGGGGTTCGGCCAGGGCCCCCCGCAGGCCCCGTCCAACGGTCCCGCCGGGCCGGACCTCGGTCAGGACCCGCCCGCCAGGTCCGCCGCGCCGGCGTCCCCGCAGGGCCCGTCCACCCGTTCGGGCGGGCCCGATCTCCCACCGGCTCCCCCCGCTTCCGCCGGTCCGTCACACCGGCGGGACCCGTCCGTACGGGACGCGGGGGCCGGGGCGCCGCAGGCGCTCCCCGCACGGCCCGTCGGGCCGGGGATCCCGCAGGAGACCGCCGCGGGCGCGGGAGCCCCGGCCGCCGGACCGCCTCCGCCCGGCCGCCCCCCGCACGCCGCGCCGCCCGAGTCCGCCGGGGCTCCGCCGGGCAGGCCGCCCGCGCCGGGGCCCGAGCGGCCCACGGTCAGCCACCTCGGGGACCGGGCTCCGACGTACGCCGCGGAACCGGGGGCGCTGCCCGCGGCGGACCCCGCGGCGCTGGGCGACCTGACCCCCGACACGGTCCTGGAGGGTGCCCGCTACGGCACCTACACCCTGCGCGCCGCCTCGGTGCGCGGGGACTCCGCCCGCTACCGGGGCGAGGCGCGCCGGGACTGCCTGCTCACCGCCCGCTTCGGCAGCGGTGACGACGCCCTGGTGCTGGTGGTCCTGGCCGGCGGGGACCGGGCGGCCCCGGGGGTGGGGGAGGCCGCGGTCGAGCTGTGCCACACGGTCGCCGCGGCCGTCGGTCGCAGCCGGGAGCGGCTGGCCGACGACATCCGGGCGGGCCGGCGCGAGGCGCTGCGCTCGGGGCTGCAACGGCTCACCGACCGGGGGTACGGACGGCTCCGCACCCGCGCCGCCGAGCTCGGGCTCCCCGAGGACGCCCGCACGGCCGGTCTGCGCGGCCTGCTGCTGCCCCTGGACCCGCGGTGTCCCCACCGGGTGTGCTTCGGCGCGGGCCCGGGCGGGGTCTTCCGGCTGAGGGCGGGCGAGTGGCAGGACCTGGAGCCCGGCACCGGGTCGCCCACCGGCCCGGGAGCCGCCCCGGCCGTTCCCGAACCCGAACCGGTTACGGGCCCCGGCAACGGGGGCTTCCGGTTCCGGGCCTCCGTGGCCCGCCCCGGTGACACGCTCCTGCTGTGCTCGGGGGGCCTCGCCGAGCCCATGCGGGAGGAGGCCGTGCTGCCGGCGGAACTCGCGGCCCGCTGGTCGGAGGGCGAGCCGCCCGGCCTCGCGGCGTTCCTCGCCGACACCCAGCTCCGCCTCAAGGGGTACGCCGCCGACCGGACGGCGGCCGCGGTCTGGGAGGCGTAACGGCGGAGAACGTGCGTGGATGGGAGGCGCACCCGGCAGTGCCGAACCGGAAAGGGCGCCCCCTCCATGGCCAAGCAGAACGTGGCGGAGCAGTTCGTCGACATCCTCGTGCGCGCGGGCGTGCGGCGGATGTACGGAGTCGTCGGCGACAGCCTCAACCCTGTCGTCGACGCCATCCGCCGGACCGGTGACATCGAGTGGATCCAGGTCCGGCACGAGGAGACGGCCGCCTTCGCGGCGGGCGCCGAGGCGCAGATCACGGGCAGGCTGGCCGCCTGCGCCGGTTCCTGCGGCCCGGGCAACCTGCACCTGATCAACGGGCTGTACGACGCGCAGCGTTCGATGGCGCCCGTCCTCGCCCTCGCCTCGCACATCCCCTCCAGTGAGATCGGGCTCGGCTACTTCCAGGAGACCCATCCCGACCAGCTCTTCCGCGAGTGCAGCCACTACAGCGAGCTGATCTCCAACCCGCGGCAGATGCCCCGGCTGTTGCAGACCGCCGTGCAGCACGCCATCGGCCGCAGTGGGGTGAGCGTCGTCGCGCTGCCCGGTGACATCGCCTCCCAGCCCGCGCCCGAGAAGGCGGTCGAGCACGCGCTGGTGACCGCGCGGCCCACCGTGCGGCCCGGCGACGGGGAGATCGAGAAGCTGGTCCGGCTCGTCGACGAGGCGGAGCGGGTCACCCTCTTCTGCGGCAGCGGCACCGCCGGCGCGCACGCCGAGGTGATGGAGTTCGCGGGCCGGGTCAAGGCGCCGATCGGGCACGCCCTGCGGGGCAAGGAGTGGATCCAGTACGACAATCCGTACGACGTCGGCATGAGCGGGCTGCTCGGCTACGGTGCGGCGTACGAGGCCACGCACGAGTGCGACCTGCTGATCCTGCTGGGCACGGACTTCCCGTACAACGCCTTCCTCCCGGACGACGTGAAGATCGTCCAGGTGGACATCCGCCCCGAACACCTGGGCCGTCGCTCGCAGTTGGACCTGGCGGTCTGGGGGGACGTGCGGGAGACCCTGCGCGCGCTGAACACCCGGGTCAAGGCCAAGGCGGACCGCCGCTTCCTGGACCGGATGCTGAAGAAGCACGCGGACGCCCTGGAGGGGGTGGTGAAGGCCTATACGCGGAAGGTGGAGAAGCACACGCCGATCCATCCCGAGTACGTGGCGTCGGTCCTCGACGAACTCGCCGACGAGGACGCGGTGTTCACCGTCGACACCGGCATGTGCAACGTGTGGGCGGCGCGCTATCTTTCCCCGAACGGAAAGCGGCGCATCATCGGCTCGTTCAGCCACGGTTCCATGGCCAATGCACTTCCCCAGGCGATCGGGGCGCAGTTCACCGACCGGAGCCGTCAAGTGGTCTCGATGTCGGGTGACGGCGGCTTCTCGATGCTGATGGGAGATTTCCTCACCCTGGTGCAGTACGACCTGCCCGTCAAAGTGGTCCTCTTCAACAACTCATCGCTCGGAATGGTCGAGTTGGAGATGTTGGTTTCCGGCCTGCCCTCGTACGGAACCACGAACCGGAACCCGGACTTCGCCGCCATCGCCCGCGCGGCGGGCGCCTACGGGGTTCGCGTGGAGAAGCCCAAGCAGCTCACGGGGGCCCTCAAGGACGCTTTCCGGCACAAGGGGCCCGCTCTGGTGGACGTGGTGACCGACCCCAACGCCCTGTCGATTCCACCGAGGATCAGCGCCGAGATGGTGACCGGTTTCGCACTATCCGCCAGCAAGATCGTGCTGGACGGAGGGGTGGGCAGGATGATCCAGATGGCTCGATCCAACCTCCGCAACGTTCCGCGCCCGTAAGTCCGCAGGAGTGCGAATTGCCCCGGGGGGCATGCATTCCGTAGACCAGTTCGAGCAGTGTGGATGCGGGGGAGGTACATCGCCGTGCGGGTGGGGGCGAATACCGGAAAGCTGTGGAAGAGAGGCCGGCCGGTGCCGCGCGAACCGTCCGCCGGGGGCGGCGGCAGCGCGGCGGACGTGGTGCGGATCAGGCGGAGCGTGGACCGGGCCGACCTGAAGGCCGTGGGCGAGGTCCGACGCGCGCTGCGGGAACTGCTGCGCCACCGGTGCCGGACGGACGCGGCCGACGTCGCGGAGCTGCTGATCACCGAACTCGTCACGAACGCACTCGTCCACACCGAGCACGGCGCGGAGGTGTCCGCGAGCCTCGCCGCCGCCACGCTGCGGGTCGAGGTCCGCGACTACACGGCCCGCCGCCCCCGCCCGTACGTACCGTCCGCCGACGACGGTACGCACGGCCGGGGGCTGGTGTTGGTGCAGGCGCTCGCCGATGCCTGGGGCGTGGACCCGGTGGCGCTGGGGCGCGGCAAGGTCGTCTGGTTCGAGCTGCGCGCGGGCTGAGGCACGTCGACCGTCCCTTCCGGATCTCGCCGGGTCCGTGCCGCTCGGTGCCGCGCGGACCGCGATACGACGGCGGGGCGGCTGCCCCCGGGGAGTTCCCGGGCGGCAACCGCCCCGCCGTGTCGTACGAGCGGTCCGGATCAGCCGAACTGCTGCTCCAGGTCCTTCAGTTTGCGCTCCAGTGAGTCGAGCCGGGGAATCGTCTGGGTGTCGTCCTCGGCGGTGAGGTCGACCGTCCGGGCACCGGACGGATCAAGGGGTTCGGTTCCGTTGACGGCCTGCAGGGAGGGCCGGCGGCGCAGGGGCAGCTGTCCCGCTTCCGATATGGCCGGCTCCGCGCCGACCGGCGCGGAGCCCGTTCCGGGGTTCAGCCCCGGCATGTCGACCTGCCGGGCCCGGGCCCTGCCGAACGCCCGGTTCTGCCGACCGAGGGCCTTGATGTGGGCCCGGTCCAGGCGGTGTTGCTCCCGCCTGCGGTGACGGTCCTGTTCCTTCTCCTTCTTGTCCTCGCGCACCTCGTCCACGGCCTCGTCGAGGGTGCGGACGCCCTCCAGCAGCATGAGCGACCACGCGCCGAAGGTCTCGCGCGGGGCCCGCAGCCAGCGGACCATCCGGATCTGCGGCAACGGCCTCGGGATCAGGCCCTGTTCGCGCAGCGCGGCCCGCCGCGTCTGCTTGAGGGCGCGGTCGAACAGCACGGCCGCCGACAGCGACATCCCCGCGAAGAACTGCGGGGCGCCGTCGTGTCCGAGGCCGCGGGGCGCGTGCACCCAGTTGAACCAGGCGGCCGCGCCCGCGAACATCCAGACCAGCAGGCGGGACCCGAGGGCCGCGTCGCCGTGACTGGCCTCGCGCACGGCCAGCACCGAACAGAACATGGCGGCGCCGTCGAGGCCGAAGGGGACCAGGTACTCCCAGCCCCCGGACAGGTTCAGGTTCTGTCGGCCGAAACCGACGAGTCCGTGGAAGGAGAGCGCCGCGGCCACCGCCGCACAGCAGAAGAGCAGGACGTACGAGGCGGTCCCGTAGACGGCTTCCTTGCGCCGTCGCCGTTCCTCGCTGCGTTCCCAACTGTCCTCGGTCGCGGCCTTCTCGCCCTCCCGCTTGCCCCGGGCCAGTACCGCCACTGCCGCAAGTACGCCCAGGATCAACAGGCTGCCGGGCAGCAGCCAGTCCAGCGATATGTCGGTCAGTCTCATGCGGATGTCCCTTGCCTCGCGTATGCGGCTTTCCGGGCGCCATAGTGACGCAGCCGGTCCGTGGTGCACGCGGGTTTCGGGGCAAGTGGACGCCATCGGGGGGCGGGGCCCGTCGGATAGGGTGTTGTGGCTCGAACTGTCGCTCGTATCAACGGGGTTGAGTTCGAACTCACTTCATCCCTGCGGGTGGGTTCAGTCGGTGGCGGCCTCCGCCACGAGCCGGGCGACGCGGTCCGCGTCGCAGGTGCGCGGACAGGTCGTACAGGTGTCCTCCGGTCGGATCGTGTAGAAGAAGCAGCAGCCGGCCCGGTCGCGGGTCGGCAGCTCCTGGCCGTCGGGCCCGCGCAGGGTGCGGAAGCCCGCCCCGCCCGCGTACGGGGCGGTCGAGCCGGGCAGCAGCAGTTCCAGCTCCCGCATCGCCCGCGGCTCCTCGCCCAGCAACTGCCCGAGGTACCACAGGCTCTCGACGAGGTCGTCGGTCGCCATCGCCCACAGGGCCCGCCGGCCGCGTCGTGTCCGCGGGCCGAAACCTTCCAGCAGCGGGGTGAGGTGCTGGGACACCGCTGCCCGCACCTCGCTCCGCAGTGACTCCTCGTCGGGCACGACACGGGCCCCGGGGAGGGCGGCCGCCGGATCGTCCGGCAGGCACGCGAAGGTCTCGACCCGTACGGCCATCTCGCCGCGGGTCCGGTGGTACGCCACCCGGGACACCGGCAGCCGGGGAACCCGGCGGTCCAGGAACCAGGGGACCGTGATCAGCAGGACGGCGGGCCAGGCGTACCGGTGCAACCCGAATCCGGCCACCACGTCGGGCCGCCCGGGGGTGCCGTAGTCGCGCAGCACCTGGGCGTGGTCCCAGGCGAGGAAGGCGTCGACCGCCTCCCCGCCCGCCGCGAGCTCGTCCGCGCCGACCCATCCCACACCGCGAGGGAGGGGCTCGTGCGCGTCGTGCTCCGTGATCCTCAGTCCGGGGTAGGCCGCCGTCAGGCGCTCGTACGCGTCCGCCACCGGAGAGCCGGCCGGGGCGAGTGCGGGCGGGAGCAGGACGTCAACAGCCAAGCCGGTCATGACGGACCACCGAATCACGCGATCGTTAGAAGGTTAGCCTTACCTTATCTGACCTTCGGGGGGATGCGTCCACCCCCCGCCGCCGGGATTTCCCCCGACCTCGGCGAATCCGGCGCGCCCGGCCCCTTCCACCCCGCTGACCTTGGCCTATTCTCGGAGCCGGTCGAGACCCGGAGGAGGGCCGAATGCACGCTGCGGACCACTCCGCGGCATCGACGAACCCGTCGATTCCCGTACAGAACGCACATAAGGTACTGCGCCATTCGGTGCGCGCGCAGGTGCTGGAGGCCCTGCGGGCCGCCCTCGTGGAGGGCGAGCTGGCGCCGGGGGAGATCTACTCCGGCCCTGCGCTCGGCGAACGGTTCGGGGTCTCCGCGACCCCCGTGCGGGAGGCGATGCAGCAGCTCGCCCTGGAAGGGGCGGTGGAATGCCTGCCCAACCGCGGGTTCCGGGTCCTGACCCGCACTCCCCGCTCGCTGGCGGAACTGGCCGAGGTCAGGGCCTTGCTGGAAGTCCCCGTGATGCTCCGCCTCGCCCGCACCGTCGCGGTCGAGACCTGGGAATCCCTGCGCCCCGGCGCCCTCGCCACGGCCGAGGCGGCCGCCGCGGGCGACCTGCCCGGCTACGCGGCCGCCGACCGGGCCTTCCACCGGGCCGTGCTCTCCCTCGCGGACAACGCCGAGCTCGTACGGCTCGCGGAGGAACTCCACCGGCGCGCCCAGTGGCCCCTGCCGGGAGCCCCCCGCGTCCGCCGCGCCGACCTCGTCGCCGACGCGGCCGAGCACTCCGCCCTCCTGGAGGCCCTGATCGCGGGGGACCTCCCGGTGGTGGAATCACTCGTACGGGAGCACTTCGCCGGCGCCCGCTGAACCGCGGGGGGTTACGCGGGCGACGGGTGGAGCTGGTCGGCCAACCAGGTCGGGATGCCGCCCAGCAGGTGGAACAGGCGACGGGCCTCCGCGCGCAGCCGGGTGGCCTCGGGCTCGGGCTCGGCCTCGGCCAGGGCCGCCAGGGCGGGGGCCGTACCGACCAGGAACCCCAGCTCCTCCCGGATCCGCAGGGACTCCGTGAAGCCCTTGCGGGCCTCCGCGACCTCCCCGTCCCGCAGGGCCAGCGCGGCCAGGTGCCGCCAGGTGAAGGACAGCAGCAGGGTGTCCCCGTGGGTCACCGCGCCGGCATGGGCGCGCCGGTAGGCCGGCAGGGCCGCCTGCGGGGAGTCCGACAGGTGCTCCGCGACCAGCCCCCGCCGGAAGTCCAGCAGCGGCCGGGTCCGGGACCCGGCGGACAACAGGGCCGCCGAGCGGCCGAGGGCCGAGCGGGCCTCGTCGGCCCGGTCGCGGACCCCGAGCACGGTCGCGGCGTAGGCCAGCTGGCCCCGTTCGCACGCAGCGGCGCCCCGTTCGTCGTCGTCCCGGGCCACGGCCTCCGCCACCCGCAGCGCGTCCTCCGCCTCGGCCCACCCCTGGCCGGTGAACAGGCACCGCTCCACCAGGAGCGCGGTGCGCTGCACGGCGGCGCCCGCGTTGTGCGCGTGGGGCGTCAGGAGGGCCGCCGCGTCGCTCCAACAGCCGCGCGAGCGCAGCCGCCATATCGCTCGCTGGAGGGGGTCGTCGCCCCCAGTTGATCCCGCACCGGACATGGCGGTATCCGCCACATTGCCCTCCCCGAAGCAACCAAGCAGCACGTCGTTGAGCCCTGGGGCGAAATGAGAGCACGGATCGGCTGCATCGGCCAAGGGGTCGGGTGAACTCTTTCACAAAGTCCGGACGACGTGTCAGCGGCCCCGGCACGCAAGGCCGTCCCCGCGCACCGCCCCCGGGAGGCGGGGCGGGGCGGTCTTTCCTCAGCTCATCCGCAGTGCGAGGAAGAAGTCGAGCTTGTCCTCGAGCCGGGACAGGTCCCGCGCCGTCAGCTGCTCGATTCGCCCGACCCGGTAGCGCAGCGTGTTGACGTGGAGGTGCAGTCGGGTCGCGCAGCGGGTCCAGGAGCCGTCGCAGTCCAGGAACGCCTCCAGGGTCGGGATGAGCTCCGCCCGGTGTCGCCGGTCGTAGTCGCGCAGCGGGTCCAGCAGGCGGGCCGTGAAGGCCCTGCGCACGTCGTCCGGGACGAACGGCAGCAGCAGGACGTGCGAGGCCAGCTCGTGGTGCCCGGCCGCGCAGACCCGGCCCGGACGGGCGGCGGCGACCCGGCGGGCGTGCCGGGCCTCCTCCAGGGCCCCGCGCAACCCCTCGGCGGAGTGCACGGCGGCGCTGACGCCGAGGGTGAGCCGTCCGTCGTCGGCCAGGCCGGCCGCCAGGGGCTCCCGTACGGAGGCCAGGAGCACGTCGGCGTGCAGGGCGGAATCGGGGCCGCCCTTGTCCTCCCCGGGCTCCCCGGGGAGCGAGGGCAGCGGCACGAGCGCGATGGCCTCGTCACCCGCGTGGGCCACCGCGATCCGGTCGGAGGGCTCGGGTCCCGCGATCGACGGGTCGACCAGGATCTCCTCCAGCAGCGACTGGGCCACCGGCCCGCCGGGGATGTCCCCGCCGTCCCAGTCGACCCGCGCCACCACGACCTGCCAGTGCGGGGCGCCGCCCAGTCCGGGCAGCAGCACCGGCGCGGCCACCCGCAGGCGGGCCGCGATCTCGGCGGGCGCGGCACCCGTCTGGACCAGCTCCAGCACCTCCTGGGCCAGCCGGCGGCGCACCGTACGGGCCGCGTCCCGGCGGTCCCGCTCGACCGCGATCAGCTGGGTGACGCCCTGGAGCAGATCCAGCCGTTCGGCGGGCCAGTCGCCCGCGTCCGCCTCGACGGCCAGCAGCCAGTCCGACAGCACGCTCTCGCGCACGTCACGGGCGGCGGGACCCGGGCCCCGGCCGTGTCCCCTGATCGGGAACAGCGAGTAGGTAATACCCTGGATGGACAACCGGTGCGGGCCCCTGCGGCCGGTCCGGACCGCCGCGAGGTGTTCGCTCGCCAGCGTCGCGCAGACGCCCGGAGCCAGCGGCTCGCCGGCGCCGGCGATCTGCCGGCCCGTGGGCGAGAGCACCCAGGCCCGCAGATCGAGGTCCGTGGTGAGCAGATCCAGCACCACATCGGGTCCCCCTCCCGCCGGGCCCGACGTCATGAGCCGCCGGTGGCGGTCCACGACCGCCGCGAGGTCGCCCGCACGCTCCCCGGAGACCTGCCGCACCACGTATTCCGTGATGGTGGCGAATGCAACGTCCTCGTTCACGGCGAACAGCGGGAGCCGGTTGCGCCGACAGGCTGAAACGAGATCATCGGGGATGTCGCCGAGCTCGGCCTCGCCGGCCGCGAGGCCCGCGACGCCCGCGCTCGCAAGGATTCGTACGAACGGCTCGGAATCGGCTGAATTTCTTCGCCATGCCAGGCCGGTGAGGACGAGTTCTCCTCCCGACAGGTATCGGCTCGGGTCCCGTAGGTCGGTCGTCATGACCCCGCGGACCGTCCGGTCGAGTTCGTCCTCGCCGCCCAGCAGCCGCAGCCCCAGCGCCTCGGTTTCCAGCAGTGCGCGCAGCCGCATGATGTCGCCGCCGATCTGTCTCGAATGTTGCCGTTGGAAATCGGGCAGGTCGTCGCATCCTGCCTTTCATACGAATCTACAAGACGAGGGAGGCCCCCAGCCAACTCCTTCATGGTTTCGGTGACTGCACCCGGGGGACGCGTGGCTTGTGTACTGACTCCACACCGCATTAACAGCACGTGAACGACCAGTCGAGGGCCCTTCGGCCTCCTGGCTTGAAGTGAACGACACGATGAAGAAGAAGAGAGCCGCACATGGACTTCCTTCGCCCCGCCAGCTGGGAGGAGGCGCTCGCCGCTAAGGCCGAGTACCCCACAGCTGTGCCGATTGCGGGTGGCACCGACATCATGGTCGAGATCAATTTCGACCACCGCCGTCCGGAGTACCTCCTCGACCTCAACCGCATCGGTCTGCTGCGGGAGTGGGAGGTAGGCGAGGAGGTCACCAAGCTGGGCGCCTCCGTCCCGTACACCCAGATCATGGAGAACCTGCGCGGTACGCTGCCGGGTCTCGCGCTCGCCTCGCACACGGTCGCGTCCCCGCAGATCCGCAACCGCGGCGGTGTCGGCGGCAACCTCGGTTGCGCCTCGCCGGCCGGTGACTCCCACCCCGCCCTCCTCGCGGCAGGCGCGGAGGTCGAGGTCGAGTCGGTCCGCGGCGCGCGACTGATCCCGATCGACGAGTTCTACACGGGCGTCAAGCGCAACGCGCTGGCTCCCGACGAGCTCATCAAGACGATCCACATCAAGAACGCCTCCGGTCCGCAGCAGTACTCGAAGGTCGGCTCCCGCAACGCGATGGTCATCGCGGTGTGCGCCTTCGGTCTGGCGCTGCACCCCGACTCCCGCACGGTCCGCACCGGCATCGGGTCGGCCGCGCCGACCCCGATCCGGGCGAAGGCCGCCGAGGAGTTCCTGAACGCCGCGCTCGAAGAGGGCGGCTTCTGGGAGTCGGGCAAGGTCATCACCCCGTCGATCGCCAAGCAGTTCGGTGACCTCGCCTCCGGCGCGGCCAACCCGATCGACGACGTCCGCGGCACGGCGAAGTACCGCCGCCACGCGGTAGGCATCATGGCTCGCCGTCAGCTCGTCTGGACGTGGGAGCAGTACCGCGGCACCAACGGCCGCTCGCTCGAAGGGGCTGCGTAACCATGCGCGTCAATTTCACTGTCAACGGTCGTCAGCAGGAAGCCGACGACGTGTGGGAGGGCGAGTCCCTCCTCTACGTCCTGCGCGAGCGCATGGGCCTGCCGGGCTCGAAGAACGCTTGCGAGCAGGGTGAGTGCGGTTCGTGCACCGTCCGTCTGGACGGCGTGCCGGTCTGCTCCTGTCTGGTGGCCGCCGGTCAGGTCGAGGGTCGCGACGTCGTGACCGTCGAGGGCCTGGCGGACTTCGCCAAGCAGCGCGAGGAGCACGGCCACGGCGGTGCCTGCGGCACCGGCGGCGGCTGCGGAAGCAAGGGCGTGACCACCGACGAGGCGAAGCGCTGGGCGGCCAAGCCCGGTGACTCCCAGACCGGTGAGGGCATCGAGCTCTCCAACATCCAGCAGGCGTTCATCGACGCCGGCGCCGTCCAGTGCGGTTTCTGCACCCCGGGTCTGCTCGTCCAGGCGGACGCGCTGCTGGAGGAGAACTCCGACCCGTCCGACCAGGACATCCGTGAGGCCCTGTCCGGCAACCTCTGCCGCTGCACGGGCTACGAGAAGATCCTCGACGCGGTCCGCCTCGCGGCCGCCCGTCAGGGAGAGGCGGTCTGACCATGGCTCAGAACACCCGCACCGTGCCCGCCGGTACGCCGACGAACGTCACCCAGAAGCACAACAAGGGCGGCATCGGCGAGTCCATCCTCCGTCCGGACGGCACCCTCAAGGTCACCGGCGAGTTCGCGTACTCCTCGGACATGTGGCACGAGGACATGCTGTGGGGCCAGACGCTGCGCAGCACCGTCGCCCACGCCGAGATCGTCTCCATCGACATCTCCGAGGCGCTCGCCATGCCCGGCGTGTACTCGGTGCTGACGTACGACGACCTGCCGGCCGAGATGAAGAACTACGGCCTGGAGATCCAGGACACCCCGGTTCTCGCCAACGGCCGAGTACGTCACCACGGTGAGCCGGTCGCCCTCGTGGCCGCCGACCACCCGGAGACCGCCCGCCGCGCGGCCGCCAAGATCAAGATCGACTACCGTGAGCTGCCGCTCGTCACGGACGAGGCCTCCGCCCTCGCCGAGGGCGCGCCGCTGATCCACGAGGGCCGCGACGACCACCACATCGGTCACGTCCCGCACCCGAACATCGTGCACCGCCAGCCGATCATCCGCGGCAACGTGGAAGAGGCCCGCAAGCGCGCCGACGTCATCGTCGAGGGCGAGTACACGTTCGGCATGCAGGACCAGGCCTTCCTCGGCCCGGAGTCCGGCCTGGCCGTGCCGTCCGAGGACGGCGGCGTCGAGCTGTACGTCGCCACCCAGTGGCTGCACTCGGACCTCCAGCAGATCGCCCCGGTCCTCGGCCTGCCGCCGGAGAAGGTCCGCATGACGCTCTCGGGCGTCGGCGGTGCCTTCGGTGGCCGCGAGGACATCTCGATGCAGATCCACGCCTGCCTCCTGGCCCTGGCCACGAACAAGCCGGTCAAGATCGTCTA
This sequence comes from Streptomyces sp. NPDC057939, assembly GCF_042887545.1. Classification (NCBI taxonomy): domain Bacteria; kingdom Bacillati; phylum Actinomycetota; class Actinomycetes; order Kitasatosporales; family Streptomycetaceae; genus Streptomyces; species Streptomyces sp. NPDC057939. The sequence goes on along the minus strand of NZ_JBHVPG010000048.1, from coordinate 30,641 downwards.
CAACCGCTTCGAGTCCTTCTTCGGTCACGTGCACCGCCACCCGGCGAAGCTCTACTACGAGCACGGCGCCACCAAGGACGGCAAGCTCACGCACATGAAGTGCAAGATCGTCCTGGACGGCGGCGCGTACGCGTCCGCCTCCCCGGCGGTCGTGGGCAACGCCTCCTCCCTCTCGGTCGGTCCCTACGTCCTGGAGGACGTGGACATCGAGGCGATCGCGCTTTACACGAACAACCCGCCGTGCGGCGCGATGCGCGGCTTCGGCGCCGTCCAGGCCTGCTTCGCCTACGAGGCCCAGATGGACAAGCTCGCGGAGAAGCTGGGCATGGACCCGGTCGAGTTCCGCCAGCTCAACGCCATGGAGCAGGGCACGATCATGCCCACCGGCCAGGTCGTGGACGCCCCGGCGCCCGTCGCCGAGCTGCTGCGCCGGGTCAAGGCCCGCCCGCTGCCGCCCGAGCGTCAGTGGGAGTCGGCCGGCGAGGGCGCGGACGTCCGCGCGCTGCCCGGCGGCCTCTCCAACACCACCCACGGCGAGGGCGTCGTCCGCGGCGTCGGCTACGCGGTCGGCATCAAGAACGTCGGCTTCTCCGAGGGCTTCGACGACTACTCCACCGCCCGCGTGCGCCTGGAGGTCATCAACGGCGAGCCCGTCGCGATGGTCCACACGGCCATGGCGGAGGTCGGCCAGGGCGGCATCACCGTCCACACGCAGATCGCCCGTACCGAGCTGGGCGTCACGCAGGTGACGATCCACCCGGCCGACACGCAGGTCGGCTCCGCCGGTTCCACGTCCGCCTCCCGGCAGACGTACATGACCGGTGGCGCCGTGAAGAACACCTGTGAGGCGGTCCGCGAGGCCCTGCTGGAGATCGGCCGTCGCAAGAAGGGCTCGTACCACCCGGCGTGGGCCACGGCCGAGCTGCTCCTCGAAGGCGGAAAGGTCGTCACCGACGGCGGCGAGGTCCTCGCGGACATCGCGGACGTCCTGGAGGGCGAGGACGCGATCGACCTCGAACTCGAATTCCGTCACGCGGCGACCGAGCCCTTCGACCTGGTCACCGGCCAGGGCAACGGGCACGTCCAGTACACCTTCGCCGCGCACCGCGCGGTCGTCGAGGTGGACACCGAGCTGGGCCTGGTCAAGGTCGTCGAGCTGGCGACCGCCCAGGACGTCGGCAAGGCGCTGAACATGCTCTCCGTGGTCGGCCAGATCCAGGGTGGTACCACCCAGGGCCTGGGCGTCGCGATCATGGAAGAGATCATCGTGGACCCGAAGACCGCGAAGGTGCGCAACCCCTCCTTCACGGACTACCTGATCCCGACCATCCTCGACACCCCGACCATCCCGGTCGACGTCCTGGAGCTCGCCGACCCGAAGGCCCCGTACGGCCTGCGCGGCATGGGCGAGGCCCCGACCCTCTCGTCCACCCCGGCCGTCATCGCGGCGATCCGGCAGGCGACCGGTCTGGAGATCAACAAGACGCCGATCCGTCCGGAAGCCCTCACCGGCACCCTCTAGGACGGCGTGGTCCGGGGGCTCCGGCCCCCGGACCCACCCCCGGATTTCCGGGCGGCGGTACAGGGAACGTCACACTTTCGGTCCCGCCGCCCGGAGCACGAAGTACCGCACCGCTCGCGGTCCTCGCACCTGGCAGTACCCCTGCAGAAACCCCCACGTAGTACCAGCGGTCACCCCCGCACTACCCGCAGTAAACGCAGTGAACATTCGCGTCGCCTCGGGCCGTCACCCCGGGTCGTGCAGCCAAACGCAGTTTCCCAAATCCCGTGTCTCCAATCTTTATGCGGGTGCCCCTTTGAACCTTGGGAGTTAGGCACCATGACCCAGTCATCAGTGGAGCCCAAGACCACCGCGGAAGAGGCCGGCGACGGCACTCTGAATCCCGCGGGCCGTTCTTGGCTCGACCGGTATTTCCATATAACGCACAGAGGATCCAACGTCGGCAACGAGGTTCGTGGCGGTATCACGACCTTCATGGCCATGGCGTACATCCTGCTGCTCAACCCGCTCATCCTTTCCGGCAAGGACGTCGCCGGGAACACCATGTCGCCGGCGGCGCTGATCACGGCCACCGCGTTCGCGGCTGCCCTGACCACGCTCCTCATGGGCTTCGTCGGCAAGGTGCCGCTCGCACTCGCCGCCGGACTCTCCGTCTCGGGCGTGCTGGCCTCGCAGGTGGCACCGCAGATGACCTGGCCGCAGGCCATGGGCATGTGCGTGATGTACGGCGTCGTGATCTGTCTCCTGGTCGTCACCGGCCTCCGAGAGATGATCATGAACGCGATCCCCCTCGCGCTCAAGCACGCCATCACCATGGGCATCGGCCTCTTCGTCGCCCTCATCGGCCTCGTGAAGGCCGGATTCGTGCACGGTTCCCAGGTCGGCGGGCCGGTCACCCTCGGCCCCGCCGGTGAGCTCGCCGGCTGGCCCGTCCTGCTCTTCTGCATCACCCTGCTCGCCATCTTCATGCTGCAGGCCCGCAAGGTCCCCGGCGCGATCCTGATCGGCATCGTCGGCGGCACCATCCTGGCCGCGATCCTGAACGCCGTCGTCGACATCGACCCGAAGGCCTGGAAGAACGGCCCGCCGGAGCTCTCCGGCTCCGCGGTCTCGATGCCCGACTTCTCGCTCTTCGGCAAGGTCGAGTTCGGCGGCTGGGGCGACGTCGGCGTCATGACGATCGGCATGATCGTCTTCACCCTGGTGCTCGCCGGCTTCTTCGACGCGATGGCCACCATCATCGGCGTCGGCACCGAGGCCAAGCTGGCCGACGACAAGGGCCGCATGCCGGGCCTGTCCAAGGCCCTGTTCATCGACGGCGCCGGTGGCGCCATCGGTGGTGTCGCGGGCGGCTCCGGCCAGACCGTGTTCGTCGAGTCCGCCACCGGCGTCGGTGAGGGTGCCCGCACGGGTCTCGCCTCCGTCGTCACCGGCCTCTTCTTCGCCGCCTGCCTCTTCTTCACCCCGATCACCCAGGTGGTTCCGGGCGAGGTCGCCTCCGCGGCCCTGGTCGTCATCGGCGCGATGATGATGCAGAACGCCCGCCACGTGGACTGGGCCGACAGCGCGACCGCGATCCCGGTCTTCCTGACCGTCGTGATCATGCCGTTCACCTACCAGATCACCGCCGGCGTCGCGGCCGGTGTCATCTCCTACGTGGCCATCAAGGTCGCGCAGGGCAAGGCCCGCGAGATCGGCGCCTTCATGTGGGTCCTGACGGGCATCTTCCTGGTGTTCTTCGCCCTCAACCCGATCGAGGGCTGGCTCGGGGTCCACTGACCCGGCTCCACTCCGTAAGAGAACCGCACCCTCCACGTATTCGATACTGGAAACCGAACCCCTCCGAGGAGGCCGCACATGCTGGACATCGCCGAAGAACTGAACCGGTGGGTCGAGCAGGGACGTGACTTCGCCGTCGCCACGGTCGTGGCGGTCGGCGGGAGCGCACCCCGGCAACCCGGTGCCGCGCTCGCCGTCGACGGCGAGGGCACCGCGATCGGTTCGGTTTCCGGTGGATGCGTGGAGGGTGCGGTCTACGAGCTGTGCCAGCAGGCGCTGGAGGACGGCGAGACCGTCCAGGAGCGCTTCGGGTACAGCGACGACGATGCTTTCGCCGTGGGTCTGACCTGCGGCGGAATCATCGACATCCTGGTCACCCCGGTCCCCGTGGGCTCGCCCCTGCGCCCGGTACTGGCCGCCGCCCTGGCCGCCGCCGCCCGCGGCGAGGCCGCCGCGGTGGCCCGGATCGCCGAAGGCCCGGCCGAGCTCATGGGCCGCGCCGTCACCGTCCGTGCCGACGGCTCCTACGAGGGCGGCTTCGGGGGACACCCCGAGCTGGACCGCACCCTCGCCGAGGAGGCCCGCGCCATGCTGGACGCCGGGAAGACCGGCGTACTGGAGATAGGCGCCGACGGGCGGCTCTGCGGCGAGCCCCTCAAGGTGCTCGTCGAGTCCAGCGTGCCGCCGCCCCGGATGATCGTCTTCGGTGCCATCGACTTCGCCTCCGCCCTGGTGCGGATCGGCAAGTTCCTCGGCTATCACGTGACCCTCTGCGACGCCCGGCCCGTGTTCGCCACGAAGAACCGTTTCCCCGAGGCGGACGACATCGTGGTCGACTGGCCGCACCGTTACCTGGAGGCCCAGGCCGAAGCGGGCGCCGTCGACGCCCGGACCGTCCTGTGCGTCCTCACCCACGACGCCAAGTTCGACGTCCCGCTCCTCGAACTGGCCCTCAAGCTTCCCGTCGCCTACGTCGGCGCCATGGGCTCCCGCCGCACCCACGAGGACCGCAACAAGCGGCTCCGCGACGTCGGCGTGACCGAGCTCGAACTGGCCCGACTGCGCTCCCCGATCGGCCTGGACCTCGGCGCCCGCTCCCCGGAGGAGACCGCGCTGTCCATCGCCGCCGAGATCGTCGCGAACCGCCGCGGCGGCACCGGGGCCGCGCTCACCGGCGCGCACATCCCGATCCACCACGACACCTCGAACTCCGTGATCGGCAGGATCGGATCCGTCGCTTGAAGCGGTGAGTGACGGCCGGGAGCGGGTGCCGGCCGGAAGCGGACGAAGGGCGCGACCCATTGGGTTGCGCCCTTTTGACGTTCCCCCTATCTTACCGGCCGGTAAGGAGAGGCGACCTCTCCGTCCCCTCGGAACACCGGAGTTGACCGGATGTTACGTACCGTGCGAAATCCGCGAGCGCTGTTGGCGCGGCGCCCCCTGCGGACCCTGGCCGTGCTCACCACGGCGGCCCTGCTGACAGCCCTCGCGCCGGCGTCCGCCGCGCCGGCGCCCCCGGCCGCCCCCGGCGACGGCCTGCGCGAGGTGTTCTTCGTCGGGAACAACTGGGAGGGGACCGCCGACGTCCTCGCCTCCACCGGCGACCTCGCCAGGATCGGCAGGATCGACGTGATCCCCGACAAGGCCGACCGGCTGTGGGAGATCCACCTCAACCCGCTGAAGCTCGCGTTCTTCCTCGGCATCCGCGAGAGCGCCGGCGAGGGCCACGACCAGTTCGTCGACGACATGTACACCACCCCGGACGGCTCGGCCGTCGTCGTCTCCCGGCCGAGCTTCGCCGACGTCGTGTCCATCGACGTGCGCTCCGGTCGGATCAACTGGCGCTTCCCCGTCGCGGGCTTCCGGTCCGACCACATGGCGGTCTCGCCGGACGGCACCCGCGTCGCCGTCTCCGCCTCCACGGCCAACACCGTGCACGTGCTGGACATCGCCACCGGGCGACAGGTCGGCTCGTTCCGCACCGGTGACAAACCGCACGAGAACACCTACACCCGCGACGGCCGCTTCCTGTGGAACAGCTCGATCGGCGAGGTGAACACCGCCCTCGACGCGCCCTGGCTGGACTGGACGAAGGGCGACCGGAAGATCACCGTGGTGGACACGCAGACCTTCCGCACCGTGCGCGTCATCGACATGCGCGAACGCCTCGACGCCTTCGGCCGCCCCGACCTCTCCGACTCCGTACGCCCGGTCGCCTTCAGTCCCGACGAGTCGAAGTTCTACTTCCAGGTGTCGTTCTTCAACGGTTTCCTGGAATACGACGTGCCCACCGACCGGATCACCCGCCTCAAGACCCTCCCGACGAACCCGGACACGAGCTCCGACCGGACCACCTGGGTCAACGACTCCCGCCACCACGGCATGTCCATGAGCCCGGACGGATCCAAGCTCTGCATCGCGGGAACCATGGACGACTACGCCACCGTCGTGGACCGCGCCACCCTCGCGGAAGGACCGCTGGTGCCCGCGGCCAAGCCCTACTGGGCCACCGTCGACGGGGACGGCAAGGGCTGCGTCATCTCGGAGAGCGGCGCCGACCGGGTCACGGCCATCGACTTCGCCACCGGCGCCAAGCGGGTGTCCGTGCCCGTCGGCGACCACCCGCAGCGCGTCCGGCTCGGCCACGTCCCGACGGACTGGACGGGGCCTGCCGCACGCTGACGCATGAACGGCGCCGGCGGGGGCGCCGCCGAGGAGGTGGGCGGCGCTGCGGGGCCGGGCGGCGCGGGCGCTGGAACTGGCCATTCCGTCAAATGAGGCCCATATCGGGTGACCGGTCCACGATGACCGATTAGTCTCGCGATCATGGTGGACATCCGCGAGGTACCCGAGGCCGACATCGACCGCGCCCAGGAGCTCGCCTACCTGGTCTTCCACGACCGCCCCGAACCCGAAGGGCGCGAGCGGCACCACGCCCTGCTCGGTCGCTGCTCGCGCCTGGGCGCCTACGACGGCGCCGCGCTGGTCGGCTTCATGGCCGCGCACGACTTCCGGCTCTCCGTCCCCGGCGGCGAACTCCGCTGCCCCGGGCTCACCTTCGTGTCCGTGGCCCCCACCCACCGCCGCCGGGGCGTCCTGACCGCCCTCATGGACGAGCACCTGCGCCGCGCCGCCGAGGCGGGCAGTCCGCTCGCCGCCCTGTGGGCCTCCGAATCCGCCATCTACGGGCGCTTCGGCTACGGCGCCGCCACCCAGGGCCTCACCATCGAGATCGACTCCAGCCGGCCGCTGGCCCTGCGCATCGCCCCCGACCCCCGCCCGCTGCGCCTCGTCGCACCGGAGGACGCCCTCGCCGTGATCGGCCCCCGCCACGAGGCGGCCCGGAAGGAACGGGCGGGCCGCCCGAGCCGCAGCCCGGAGCGCTGGGCCGAGGAGTGGCTCTGCGAACAGGACGAGGAGGACGAGGAGTTGGGGCCGCCCAGGATCATCGTCCTGGGCGATCCAGGTGAGCCCGTCGCGGGATACGTCCTCTTCCGCACGAAGCCGGAGGACGACGCGGCCGGTCCCGGCCGCACCCCGGGACTGGTGCGCGTCGACGAACTGGAGGCGGACACCCCGGCCGTGGCCGCCGCCCTGTGGGACTGCGTGGCCTCCCTGGACCTGACCGGCCGGGTCCGGGCCTGGGGCCGCCCCGCCGACGACCCGCTCCTGCACTTCGCCGCCGACCGCGACCAGGTCAGGGTCACCGCCCAGTTCCCCGCGCTCTGGCTGCGCCTGATCGACGTACGGTCCGCCCTGGCCGCCCGGGACTGGGCCGCGCCCGTGGAACTCGTCCTGGACCTGTCCGACGTGCGCAGGCCCGCGAACGCGGGGCGGTTCCGGCTCAAGGCCGGCCCGGACGGCACGGCGTACGAACCGGCCCGGGCGGAGCCCGACCTGGTGCTCGACGTACGGGAGTTGGCCGCCTGCTACCTCGGTGGGACCCGGATGTCCGAGCTGGTGGCCGCCGGGCTCGTCGCAGAACGCACGCCCGGCGCGGCGGCCGCACTGGACGCCGCCCTGCGCACCGACGTACTGCCCCACACGGCCGACGAGTTCTGACGGCCGACGAGTTCCGGTCCCGGTCGGGGGCGGGGGAGCGGTCCGCCCCCGACCCGCCGCCGGTCCGCCCCCGCCCTCGTCGCCGGGCCGCCGGTCCGGAGGGCTCAGGCGGGCAGTGAGATCCGTGCCGCCGACATGCCGAAGCCGGACCGCAGGACCCCCGTGGACAGGGCGTCCGCCGGTCGGTGCAGGTCCTCCTCGCGGTAACGGCGGCACTTCTCGTGCCAGTTGAGGATCCCCGCCAGCCAGTCCCCGAGCTCGCCGACGTACGCGTCGAGACCGGCCCTGGCGTCTGCGTCCAACTTCCAGTCGGAGTACAGCAACGGCAGCTGGTTCGCCGCGATGTGCTGGAACTCCTCGACGCGTTGCCGCATCAGCGAGTGGCAGATCCGCAGCGCCTCCGGATAGCCGATGTCGAAGAAGTTGCGGGTGACGAGGAGGTGGTTGTGCACCTCGCCCTCGACCTCCAACTCCTTCTGGTAGGAGTAGATGTCGTTGATCAGGCAGCCCACGTCCGCCGCCGCGTTCTCCAGGGACCGGATCGTTCCCGAGGCGTAGATGTCGTCGGGGATGCCCCGTCCCGTGAGGCCCAGCCGGCACAGGTACATCGTCAGGTGGGAGCCGAACGTGCTGCGGCGCATCTCCGCGTAGTCCACCGGGTCCGGGATGCGGTTCAGGATCTGGTTCTCGATCTCCCAGACCCAGCTCTCCAGCATGCTCACCAGCGTGGCCCGGAACTCGGCGCGGACGCCCGGCGTCATGTCCGAGCTGGTACGAACCCACAGGTCGGCGAGCGAACGTTCCATCGCGGTGACCGGCGGAGGCTGCTCGGCGTGGTCGACGGGGATCATCGAGACGAGCCGGGCCGTGGTGGCCTTGGCCGCCGAAAGGTTCTTCGCCCCGCCGAACACCACGGGGTAGTAGTCGTCCCCGTACGTTCCCCAGGTCAGCCAGCAGGAGTTGAGCAGCAGCGCCTCGGGCGTGGCGTCGGGGTCGATGCCGGCGGAGCAGAGCGCGAAGTCGTAGCCGCGCAGCTTGTCCTCCGTCCAGATCGCGGAGCCGGGATCGCCGGGCTGCGGGTCGAGCAGGCCCATGCGGCGCGCCCAGGCGACGGACCCCTCGCGGGCGTGGTCGAGGTGGGGGCTCAGCGAGAGCGGGAACGGCAGGGACAGGTCCGGGATCACGGACGGCCCGGTGCGTTCGAAGGGGACGTGGGTGAAGGAGCGTCGGCGCAGCTCCGTCGAGCGGCGGGTGAAGAGGGATCCGAGGTCGAGGGCGGTGGTGCCCAGGCCGGAGGGGAGGAAGGGGAGGGTGAGCGGGGCGGTGGGTTTGGCCTCCTTGTTCATGTAGCGGCTGGAGACCATGTGCCATTCGTGGCCACCGGACTGCCAGTCCTGGAGGCCCTTGGTGTAGGCGAGGACCGCGGCGATCTCGGTCGGGTCCATGGCGCGGTCGACGAAGAGCTGGGGGAGTTCGACGAGCGCCGTCTGCTCGAACTGGTGGAGGCGGGAGGTGAGCAGGTCGTTGGAGGCCTCGGCCGCCTCCTGGGTCGTGCAGTCGAGGAAGGTCTCCAACACCAGGATCGCGTTGGAGAGTTCGCCCTCGTCGGTGACCTCGCGCTGGTAGGAGAAGATGTCGTTCCTGATGTGCACGGCGTCGGAGAAGGCGTCGCGCAGCACGCCGAGCGGCCGCGAGTGCGCGACGCGCGCCGGGACCTCGGCGGAGACGTACTCGATCAGGCCCGCCGACCAGGGGGCGCCGCCCACCTTGCGGCGCATCTCGATGTATTCGAGGGGGTTCGCCACCCGCCCGATGTTGATGTTGGCGAGTTCCCACATCGACTCGTCGAGGAGGTTCTTCGTCGACAGGGAGAAGCGTTCCCGCCAGTCCATCGACATCGCCGGGACGGTACGGGCCCACAGGTCGGCGAGGCCGGCCTCGACGGGATTGGTGGGCTCGGGGAACCCGCCGGCCAGGTCCATCGGCATGAAGGCGGCGAGCCGGTCCAGGTAGGCCTTGGCCCCGTCGCGGTCCTGGGAGCGCTTGTACATCTCCAGGAAGTGGTCGTCGAAGAAGAAGACCCACACGTACCAGTCGGTGACCAGGGAGAGCGCGGCGGAGTCGCAGTCGGGGTGGGTGTACGAGCAGAGCAGGGCGTAGTCGTGCGAGTCGAGGTCCTTCTCCTCCCACACGCCGGAACCCTCCAGCATCCCGAAGTCGCGGGCCCACTTCTTGGTGTGGGTCCTGGCGTCCTCCAGGTGTGGGTTCAGTCGCGCCGGATGGGGCACGTAGAAATCCGGCAGTTGGAACGGCTGCGTCACGACGGGGTCGGCCTTTCGTCCACGGGTGCGGGGAGCCGGCGTTCCGTCCCCCCGGCACGAGATCAGCAGGGCCCTACCCCTGATGCCGCCGGGATAAGGGGGAGTTCACCGCTTCAGGTGACGCGGACCCTTTCCCGGGGCGGCGCGACACCGGGGGAGCTAGGGACGGCCCGGGCGGCCCGGGTCCGCACGCCGCCGACCGGGTCCGTTGCCCGGTGTCGGGCCGCGTGAGAGCATCGATGTTCAATACCGGTGTCATGTTCACGGTTTTCACTGGCAGGTAAGGCTTGTCGCACACAGCAGGACCGACGCAGGCCCGCATCCACGATGCGGGCAACATCCTGATCGCGCCTTCGGCGTTGCGGGGAAATGGTGCGATCCGGCATTTCCTCGGTCCCGTGATCACGCCCGAGGACCTTGCCTCCGGTGCGCACGACCTCGCGCGGCGGACCGTCTACCTGTGCGGCGACGCGGCCGAACTCGATGCTCACCAACTACGTTCGGCGGAGCGGGTGTTCCTCATCCGGGAGCTGTCGCACGGATACCGTGAGGACCTCGACGAACCCTGGACCCCCGTCGAACTCGGTCGGGTCCCCCTCCGCGTGCACGGTGTCGGCGTGTACTACCCCCGCTTCTTCGCGCTCGACGCCGATCACTTCGGACGGATCCGCGCGGAGCACGCGTTCCAGTCCCTGACGGAGTCCACCAAGCCCGGAACGGCGCACCGCAGGGGAATCTACTTGACGCCCGTCACACGGAACGACGACGAACTGCGGTTCCGTCTGCTCCGGTGCTCCACGAACTTCTCGGGGCCGACCGAGAACTTTCGCCCGACCGACACGCACATCGTCGAGGAACTGAACCGCGAGGCCGCCGCCGTCTTTCGGGACCAGGCGCCGCTGAACCACGTCCTCGCGCAGATCTACCACAACACCGCCGCCACGGCCGAGCGCAAGCAGTCCAAGGCCAGGATCTCCGCCCACGCCGACAAGACCAAGGACATGCCGGTCAACGGCATCATGGCGTTCTGCACCTTCTACGACGGGATCGGGACCGACGCGCCACGACCCCCGGCCGAGGACCCCTTCGGGCAGGACGCGAAGGGCGACGGCGGGCTGACCCGACTCCGGTTCCGCCTCAAGGAGCCGGTCGAGGAACACGACGGCGTCGCCCTGCCGAAGCAGTTCACCCTGACCCTCCACCCCGGCTCCGTCCTCCTCATGCCGCTGTCCACGAACCGCCTGTACACGCACGAGATCCGGCCCTCGACGTGGGACGCGGCCCTGCTCCCGACCCGTCTGGGATACGTGGTGCGCTGTTCGAACGCCGAAGCCGTTCACAAGGGAGGCCGCACGTTCCTCGAAGTCGGCGGGGAACCGGTGGAACTGGGACCGCCCACACCGGACGGAATGGACGAGCTGCGCAGGCTGTACGCCGAGGAGAACAGGACCTCGTCGTTCATCGACTACGGCGACGGACTGCTCTTCAGCATGAACGCGGGAGACTACGTTGCCCCCCGAATCTAGGATCTCGGACGCGGTCCTCCTGTGGTCCCTGCCGGCCGAGGAGGACCTCTTCGCGGAACTGTCCGCGTCGGCCGGTTCGGAGGACGTGGGAAAGGGCCGGCGCGGCGCGGTGCTCACCCGGGTCGACGACGCGGGTGATGTGCCCCTCGTACGGACCACCACCCGGTACGGCAACCCACCGCAGCGTTTCCGGCCGGTGCACGAGCGGCTGGCACGAAGGATCCAGGAGGGCGCCGGGCTGTCGATCGGCTTCAACAACGCTCTCGTCGAGAACTACACGAACGCCTACCGCACCATGGGCGGCCATTGCGACCAGGCCCTCGATCTTGCCGACGACTCGTTCGTCGCCGTCTTCTCCTGCTATCGACACCCCGAGGCGGGCCCGCCGAGGAAGCTGATCTTCGAATCGAAGGGGTCGGACGGGGAGAGGTTCGAGGTCCCCCTCACCCACAACGGTGTCGTCGCGTTCTCCGTCGCCTCGAACCGCCTGCTCAAGCACCGGATCGTGTTGGACGCGCCCGTCGGGACGGCGGACAACCAATGGTTGGGCGTGACCTTCCGAACGTCGAAGACCCTCGTTCGGTTCCGCGACGGACACGCCTACCTCCCGCAGGGCGAGCGCCTCACGTCGGCCGACGAGGAGCAGCGGCGCGAGTTCTACCGACTGCGGCGCCGCGAGAACGACGAAACGGATTTCCGCTACCCTCCGCTGGCCTACACCATCAGTGACAGCGATCTGATGCCGCCGGTCTGACCCGCGGGCCCGGAGGTTCCGGCGGCACGCGCGCGAGGGCGCATGCCGCCGGAGCGGGGCCGTTACTCCGCCTCGCCCTCCAGGTTGCCCTCCGTGTCCAGGTAGACCTGGCGCAGGGATTCCAGGATCTGCGGGTCCGGCTTCTCCCACATGCCGCGGGACTCCGCCTCCAGCAGGCGCTCGGCGATGCCGTGCAGGGCCCAGGGGTTGGCCTCCTCCAGGAAGGCCCGGTTCGTCGGGTCCAGGACGTACGTCTCCGTCAGCTTGTCGTACATCCAGTCGGCGACCACCCCGGTCGTGGCGTCGTAGCCGAAGAGGTAGTCGACGGTCGCCGCGAGCTCGAAGGCGCCCTTGTAGCCGTGGCGACGCATCGCCTCGATCCACTTGGGGTTGACGACGCGGGCGCGGAAGACGCGGGAGGTCTCCTCCACCAGGGTGCGGGTCTTGACCGTCTCCGGGCGGGTGGAGTCGCCGATGTACGCCTCCGGGGCCGTGCCGCGCAGGGCGCGGACCGTGGCCACCATGCCGCCGTGGTACTGGAAGTAGTCGTCGGAGTCGGCGATGTCGTGCTCGCGGGTGTCCGTGTTCTTCGCCGCGACGGTGATCCGCTTGTAGGCGGTCTCCATCTCGTCCCGGGCCGGGCGGCCTTCGAGACCGCGGCCGTACGCGTACCCGCCCCACACCGTGTAGACCTCCGCGAGGTCGGCGTCCGTGCGCCAGTCGCGGGAGTCGATCAGCTGGAGGATGCCCGCGCCGTACGTACCCGGACGGGACCCGAAGATGCGGGTCGTCGCGCGGCGCTCGTCACCGTGCTCGGCCAGGTCCGCCTGGGCGTGGGCGCGCACGAAGTTCGACTCCGCGGGCTCGTCCAGGGACGCGGCCAACCGCACCGCGTCGTCGAGGAGGCCGATCACGTGCGGGAACGCGTCGCGGAAGAAGCCCGAGATGCGAAGCGTCACGTCGATGCGGGGCCGGCCCAGCTCGGCGAGGGGGATCGCCTCGATGCCCGTGACGCGGCGCGAGGCCTCGTCCCACACCGGCCGGACGCCCAACAGCGACAGGGCCTCGGCGATGTCGTCGCCCGCCGTGCGCATCGCGCTGGTGCCCCACAGGGACAGGCCGACCGAGGCCGGCCACTCGCCGTTGTCGGTGCGGTAGCGGGTCAGCAGCGACTCGGCGAGCGCCTGACCGGTCTCCCACGCGAGGCGGGACGGGACGGCCTTCGGGTCGACCGAGTAGAAGTTGCGGCCGGTCGGCAGGACGTTGACCAGACCGCGCAGCGGCGAGCCCGACGGGCCGGCGGGGACGAAGGAGCCGTCCAGCGCCGACACCACGTGGGCGATCTCGTCGGTCGTGCCCGCCAGGCGCGGTACGACCTCGCGCGCGGCGAAGTCCAGCACGGCCGCCACGTCCGCGGAGTGGCCGGCCGCGACCCCGGCTACCGCGTCCGCGGACCAGCCGGCGTCCTCCATCGCCTGCACGAGCGCGCGGGCCTGCTCCTCGACGGCGTCGGCCGAGGTGCGCGTCGCCGCGGACTCGTCCAGACCGAGGGCCTCGCGCAGACCCGGCAGGGCCGTCGTGCCGCCCCAGATCTGGCGGGCGCGCAGGATCGCGAGGACCAGGTTCACCCGGGCCGCACCGGTCGGCGCGCCGCCCAGCACGTGCAGGCCGTCACGGATCTGGGCGTCCTTGACCTCGCACAGCCAGCCGTCGACGTGCAGCAGGAAGTCGTCGAAGCCGTCGTCGTCCGGACGCTCCTCCAGACCCAGGTCGTGGTCCAGCTTCGCCGCCTGGATCAGGGTCCAGATCTGCGCCCGGATCGCCGGGAGCTTCGACGGGTCCATCGCCGAGATCTGCGCGTACTCGTCCAGGTGCTGTTCCAGCCGGGCGATGTCGCCGTACGACTCCGCGCGCGCCATCGGCGGCACCAGGTGGTCGACCAGGGTGGCGTGCACGCGGCGCTTGGCCTGCGTGCCCTCGCCCGGGTCGTTGACCAGGAACGGGTAGATCAGCGGCAGGTCACCGAGCGCGGCGTCGGGCGCGCAGGACGCGGACAGGCCCGCGTTCTTGCCGGGCAGCCACTCCAGGTTCCCGTGCTTGCCCAGGTGGATCATCGCGTCGGCGCCGAAGCCGCCGTCCTGCTCGCGGGCCTGGATCCAGCGGTACGCCGCCAGGTAGTGGTGCGACGGGGGCAGGTCCGGGTCGTGGTAGATCGCGATCGGGTTCTCGCCGAAACCGCGCGGCGGCTGGATGAGGATCAGCAGGTTCCCGCGGCGCAGCGCCGCGAGGACGATGTCCCCCTCCGGGTTCGCCGAGTGGTCGACGAACATGTTGCCGGGGGCCTCGCCCCAGTGCTGCTCCACGCTCTCGCGCAGCTCGGCCGGCAGCTCCGCGAACCAGCGGCGGTAGTCGGCGGCCGGGATGCGGACCGGGTTGCGGGCCAGTTGCTCCTCGGTCAGCCAGTCCTGGTCGTGGCCGCCCGCCTCGATCAGCGCGCGGATCAGCTCGTCGCCGTCGCCGGAGACCAGACCCGGGATGCCGTCCGCCGGACCGAAGTCGTAGCCGCCGGCGATCAGGGTGCGCAGCAGCTCCACGGCGCTGGCCGGGGTGTCCAGGCCGACCGCGTTGCCGATGCGGGAGTGCTTGGTGGGGTACGCGGAGAGGACCAGGGCGATCTTCTTGTCGCGCCGGTCGATGTGCCGCAGCCGGGCGTGACGCACGGCGATACCGGCCACGCGGGCGGCGCGCTCCGGGTCGGCGACGTAGGCGGGAAGGCCGTCCTCGTCGATCTCCTTGAAGGAGAACGGGACGGTGATCAGTCGGCCGTCGAACTCGGGGACGGCGACCTGCGTCGCGGCGTCCAGCGGCGACAGGCCCTCGTCGTTCTCCTCCCAGGTGCCGCGCGACCCGGTCAGGCACAGGGCCTGCAGGATCGGCACGCCGAGCGAGGCGAGGGCGCCCGCGTCCCAGGACTCGTCGTCGCCGCCCGCGGAGGCGGTCGCGGGGCGGGTGCCGCCGGCCGCGAGGACCGTGGTGACGACCGCGTCCGCCGACTCCAGGGCGGCGATCAGCTCCGGCTCGGGGGTGCGCAGGGAGGACACGTACAGCGGCAGCACCTGCGCGTCGTGGGCCTCGACGGCCTCGCACAGGGCGTGCACGAAAGCGGTGTTGCCGCTCATCTGGTGCGCGCGGTAGTACAGCACGGCGACGAGCGGGCCGGTGGTGCGGCCCGGGGTGCGCTCCAGGGGCCCCCAGGTCGCGGAGGCGGCGGGCGGCTCGAAGCCGTGCCCCGTCAGCAGGACGGTGTCCGAGAGGAAGCGGGCGAGCTGGTCCAGGTTGGCCGGGCCGCCGTGCGCGAGGTAGCCGTGCGCCTCCGCGGCGATGCCGATCGGGACGGTGGAGGCCTCCATCAGCTGCGCGTCCGGGGCCTGTTCGCCGGTCAGCACGACCACCGGACGGGTCTGGCCCGGAGCCAGCAGCAGGTCGAGGCCCTCCTGCCAGGCGCGCAGGCCGCCGAGGAGGCGTACGACGACCAGGTCGACGCCGTCGAGGAGCCCGGGGAGATCGTCCAGCGGGAGACGGGAGGGGTTCGCGAACCGGTACGGGACGGGGCCGTCCGCCGTGTTCGCCGCGCGGGCGCTCAGCAGATCGGTGTCGGACGTCGACAGCAGCAGGATCATGCGGCGGCAGGCCTTCCTCGGGGTTTCCGCGCCCCGGGCAGTGAGGACAGCGGGAGTTCCTGACTCACCCCGCCGATCGCTCCGCGGGGTTCACAGTGGCGGGACCGCGCCGGATTCGCACCGGGCTTCCTCCCATGTCGCCGTCCTCGGCGATGACGGGCCGAACGGTCCGTCGGAAGGTCATCCTAGGCGGCCGGGTCCGTGGCCGGGAGGCTCGGGGTGGTCGGGTGCGGGGGAGGGGGCCGGCGCGGGGTGCGGGCGGGGCTTCGGGGCGGGGCCCGCGCGGTCGATCGCCGGTGGGGTCGGAGGGGCTGGAGGGGGCCGGGGTGGGATCGGTCGGGTGCGGGTGCGGGTGCGCTGCCGGGGCTCTGCCCCGGGCCCCGCGCCCGGAACGCCGGCGGGGCCGGATCGAGCGGGGTCGGTCGGAACGGTGTCGGTGGAGGTCGTGGCTGGTCCGGGGGGTGGGGGTGGCGACGGACACAGGTCGGGGCCGGGGAATCGTGGGTATGCTCGCGGCCATGCCCCAGCCCCCTTCCGCCGCATCGCGGGACGAACCCGTCGTGCGGGATCGCGGTGACGCCTGCCCCGGCGCGCTGCGCCTGCACGCAGCGGACGACGGGCTGCTGGCGCGGGTCCGGATCCCCGGCGGGTTGCTCACGGTGGAGCAGGCGTCCGTGCTCGGGCTCGCGGCGGACCGCTTCGGGGACGGGCACCTGGAACTCACCTCGCGCGGAAACGTCCAGCTCCGGGGTCTGACGGAGGACTGCGGCGCGGAACCGGCGAAACTGCTGACGGCGGCGGGTCTGCTGCCCGCGCCCACCCACGAACGCGTGCGCAACATCGTGGCCACCCCGGTGTCCGGGCTCTTCGACGACGGACGGCCCGACATCACGCCGTGGGTCGGGGAACTGGACCGGCTGCTGTGCGCGAGCAGCCGCGCGGCAGCCCTGTCGGGGCGGTTCCTGTTCGCCCTCGACGACGGCCGCGGCGACGTCGCCGCGCTCGACCCCGACGTGACCGCCCTCGCCCTGCCCGCGGGCCGGGCGCTGATCCGCCTCGGCGCGGCCGACGGAGCCCTCGAAGTGGCCGCCGCCGACGCCCCCCGAGCGGCCCTGTTGGCCGCCGAACACTTCCTGGACGCGGCCGATTCCGCCGGCACCCGCGCCTGGCGCGTCGCCGAACTGCCCGTCCCGCACGAACCGGACGTCGCCGAGTCGGTGCGACGCCTGACCGCCGCCGGGATCGACGCCACCCCCGTGCCCGACGTGCGGTGGCCGTACGCGCCGCCGCCGCGCCCCTGGGGCGCCGGTACGGGAGACCTGACCCCGCTGTGCGTGCTGCCACCTCTGGGCCGGATCGACCGCGACCAGTGGAAGGTGCTCGTGCAGGTCGCCTCCCGGGGCAGGGGCGGGCTGCGGATCACCCCCTGGCGGACCGTCATCCTGCCTCTGGCGAGCACCCGTAGGCCCATCAACGGCGCCGACCGGATCGAGTCCGCCGGTCTGGTCATCCACCCCGACGATCCCTGGCAGTCCGTCACCGCCTGTACCGGGCGGCCCGGTTGTGCCAAATCCCTGGCCGACGTACGGGCCGACGCGCGCGCGGTCGTCGCCGAGTCGACCGGGGCGCTGCCCGTGCACTGGTCCGGCTGCGAGCGCCGGTGCGGACATCCGCGCGGCACCGCCTGGGTGGACCTCGTCGCCACCGGGGACGCGTACGCGCTCTCCGTGCACGGGCGGGACCCCGTACCGGCCGACCGTGAAGGCCTGGCCGCCGCACTCAAGGCCGCGCGCGACAGCGACGACGACGAGAGCGGCGACGCCGGCACCACCAGCACGTCCACCTCACCGCCGCAGTGAAGACAGTGAAGAAATGAGCGAGTACACCGTGTTCGAGTACGAGAAGGACGGCGCGGCCATCTACCGCCAGTCCTTTGCCACGATCCGCGCCGAGGCGGACCTCTCCGGGCTGCCCGCCTCCGTCGCCCAGGTCGCGGTGCGCATGATTCACGCCTGCGGCATGACCGACCTCCCCCAGGACCTCGGCTGGACCCCCGAGGTCGTCCTGCGGGCCCGAGCCGCCCTGGAGGCCGGCGCGCCGATCCTCTGCGACGTCCAGATGGTCGCCAGCGGCGTCACCCGCAAGCGGCTGCCCGCCGACAACGAGGTGATCTGCACCCTCTCCGACCCGGCCGTACCGGAACTCGCCGCGAGGATGGGCACGACGCGCAGCGCCGCCGCCCTCGAAGTCTGGCGCGACCGGGGCCTGTTGGAAGGCTCCGTGATCGCCGTCGGCAACGCGCCGACCGCCCTGTTCCGGCTGCTGGAGATGATCGAGGAGGGCGCGCCGCGCCCCGCCGCCGTCATCGGCGTGCCCGTCGGCTTCATCGGCGCCGCCGAGTCCAAGGACGCCCTCGCCGCGCACCCCTCGGGCCTCGACCACCTGATCGTGCGGGGTCGGCGCGGTGGCAGCGCCATCGCGGCCGCCGCCGTCAACGCCATCGCGAGCGTGGCCGAATGAGCACCGCACCGGCCAAGGGACGCCTCTACGGCGTCGGGCTCGGCCCCGGCGACCCGTCCCTGATGACGCTGCGCGCCGTCGAGGTGATCGACCGAGCCGACGTGATCGCCTACCACAGCGCCCGCCACGGCCGCTCCATCGCCCGTTCGATCGCCGCGAAGCACCTGCGCGACGACCACGTCGAGGAGCCGCTGGTCTACCCGGTCACCACGGAGACCACCGACCACCCCGGCGGCTACCAGGGCGCGATGGAGGAGTTCTACGAGGCCTCCGCCGCTCGCCTCGCCGCCCACCTGGACGCCGGCCGCACCGTCGCGGTGCTCGCGGAGGGCGACCCGCTCTTCTACGGCTCCTACATGCACATGCACAAGCGCCTCGCCGACCGGTACGAGGCCGAGGTGATCCCCGGGGTGACCTCGGTGAGCGCCGCCGCCGCCCGTCTCGGCACCCCCCTCGTCGAGGGCGAGGAGGTGCTGACGATCCTGCCCGGCACCCTGTCGGAGGACGAGCTGACGGCCCGGCTCGCCGCCACCGACTCCGCCGTCGTGATGAAGCTCGGCCGGACCTTCCCCACGGTCCGGCGGGCCATGGAGAACAGCGGTCGGCTCGCCGAGGCCCGCTACGTGGAGCGCGCCACGATGGAGGGCGAACGCACCGGGCTCCTGGCGGACACGGACCCGGAGTCGGTGCCGTACTTCGCCGTCGCCGTCGTGCCCAGCCGGATCGGCAACCCGGGCAGCGTGCCCTCCGGCCCCGGCGAGGTCGCCGTCGTCGGCACCGGCCCGGCCGGGCCGCTGTGGATCACCGCCGAGACCCGGCGGGCGCTCGCCGACGCCGAGGTGCTCGTCGGCTACACGACCTACCTCGACCGGGTCCCCGCCAGGCCGGGCCAGGTCCGACACGGCTCCGACAACAAGGTGGAGTCCGAGCGGGCCGAGTTCGCCCTCGACCTCGCGCGGCGCGGCAAGCGGGTGGCCGTGGTCTCCGGGGGCGACCCCGGGGTCTTCGCCATGGCCACCGCCGTCCTGGAGGTGGCCGCGCAGCCCGAGTACGCGGACGTGCCCGTACGGGTCCTCCCCGGGGTGACCGCGGCCAACGCGGCGGCCGCCGCTGCCGGGGCCCCCCTCGGCCACGACTACGCGACGGTCTCGCTGTCCGACCGGCTCAAGCCCTGGGAGGTCATCGCCGAGCGGCTGCGCGCCGCGGCCGCAGCCGACCTGGTGCTCGCCCTGTACAACCCGGGCTCCCGCAGCCGCACGTGGCAGGTGGCGCAGGCCCGGGAGCTGCTGCTGGAGCTGCGGCCGCCGCAGACCCCGGTGGTCGTCGCGCGGGACGTGGGCGGTCCGGAGCAGTCGGTGCGGATCGTCACGCTGGCCGAACTGGAACCGGCCGAGGTGGACATGCGCACCATCCTGCTGATCGGTTCCTCGCAGACCCGGGTCACCGAGCGGCCCGACGGGTCGAGGGTCACCTGGACGCCGCGCCGCTATCCCTGAGCCGGCCCGCCGGCCGACCACCCGCGAAGCACGGTGGGGGCGGGGCGGCGCGGGTCTCTCCTTCCCGTCCCGCCCCGTTCCGTCCGGGTCAGCGGTCGCCCGGGTGCGCGGGGCGTGCGTCCGCGTCCCCCGGGTCGTAGCCGGCGTCGGGGGTGCCCAGCCGGCGCAGCGCCGCCCCGACCGATCCGACCTCGGTGACCCCTTCGGGCACCGGGGGGCGGCGCACGACGAGGACCGGGATCCCGGCCTCGCGGGCGGCCGTCAGCTTCGGGGCGGTGGCCGCACCGCCGCTGTCCTTCGTCACCAGCACGTCGATCCGGTGCCGGGCCAGCAGTTCCCGCTCCTCGTCGAGGCCGAACGGGCCCCGTGCCAGCAGCACTTCGAGCCGCGGCGGCACGGCTCCGGCCGGTGGATCCACCGAACGCACCAGGAACCAGGTGTCGGCGAGCTCCGCGAAGGCGTGCAGTCCCGTCCGGCCGGTCGTCAGGAAGGCCCGTCCGCCCAACGACGGCAGGGCGGCGGCGGCCCCGGCGAGGGAGTCCGTGAAGTGCCAGTCGTCGCCGGGTTCCGGAGTCCAACCCGGACGGCGCAGCGCGAGCAGTTGTACGCCCGAAAGGGCCGCCGCCGCGGCCGCGTTGAAGCTCATCCGTTCCGCGAACGGGTGCGTGGCGTCGATCAGGTGCGTCACCCCGTGGGCGGCGATCCAGTCCGCCAGACCGGCGGGCCCGCCGAAACCGCCGATCCGGATCCCGCCCGGTGGCAGCACGGGCGCGGCGACCCGGCCCGCCAGCGAGGTCGTCACCCGGTACGAGGCCTGCCGCGCCAGCGCCTCCGCGAGGCGGCGGGCCTCCGTGGTGCCGCCCAGCAGCAGGACGTGCCCGAGCGGCGCCCGGGCAGGCGCCGGCCCGCCCGGGGCGGGACCCGCTTCAGCAGGCATGCCGGTCGCGCTCGGCGGAGTACAGGTGGCTGTCGCGGAACTGCTCGGCACCCAGGGTGCGACCGACCAGGATCACCGCGGTGCGCACCAGGCCCGCCTCCTTCACCTGGCCGGCGATGTCGGCGAGGGTCCCGCGCAGGACCAGCTCGTCGGGTCGGCTGGCCATCGCGACCACGGCCGCCGGACAGTCCGCCCCGTAGTGCGGCAGCAGTTCCTCGACGACGCGGTCCGCGTACCGGGTGGCCAGGTGCAGCACCAGCAGGGCGCCGCTGCGGCCGAGCGTGGCCAGGTCCTCGCCGGGCGGCATCGGAGTGGCCTGCTGGGCGATCCGGGTCAGGATCACGGTCTGGCCGACGGTGGGCACCGTCAGCTCCCGCTTCAGCGCCGCCGCGGCGGCGGCGAAGGCCGGCACGCCGGGCACGACCTCGTAGGGGATGCCCACCGCGTCGAGGCGCCGCATCTGCTCGGCGACCGCGCTGAACACCGACGGGTCGCCCGAGTGCAGCCGGGCCACGTCGTGGCCCGCGTCGTGGGCCCGTACGAACTCGGCGACGATCTCGTCCAGGTTCAACCGCGAGGTGTCGACGAGCCGGGCGTCCGCCGGGCATTCGGCGAGGAGCTCGCGCGGTACGAGGCTGCCCGCGTAGAGGCACACGGGCGCGGCGGCCAGCCGCCGGGCACCGCGCACGGTGATCAGGTCGGCGGCGCCGGGGCCCGCCCCGATGAAGTACACGGTCATGTCCGGTCCACCTCTGCCTCGTTCGCGCCGTCGGCGCCGTTCGCCTCGTGTGCTGTACGGGCGGCGTCCGCCGCCTTCGCGGAGGGCTTCGTCACCGACCACTGGGTGACCGCCATCGCCTGCCGCCAGCCCGTGAAACCGCCGACCGGCACGGCGTGCGCGACGGCCAGTTTCACCAGGTCACCGCCGTGCCGACGGTAGCGGTCGGTGAGGACCGCCTCCGATTCCAGGGTGACGGTGTTGACGACGAGCCGGCCGCCGGGGGCCAGCGCGTCCCAGGCCGCGTCGAGCAGGCCCGGAGCGGTCAGACCGCCGCCGATGAACACCGCGTCGGGCACGGGCAGCCCGTCCAGGGCGCCGGGCGCCGCACCGGTGACCACGCGCAGTCCCGGAACCCCGAGGGCGTCCGCGTTGCGGGTGATGCGGGCGGCCCGCTCCGGTACGCGCTCCACCGCCACCGCCCGGCAGGACGGGTGCGTGCGCATCCACTCGATGCCGAGCGAACCGGAGCCGCCGCCGATGTCCCACAGCAGTTCGCCGGGGGCCGGCGCCAGCGCGCACAGGGTCGCGGCGCGCACGTGCCGCTTGGTGAGCTGCCCGTCGTGCTCGTACGCGACGTCCGGCAGGCCGGGGGTCGCGCCCAGGCGCGGGGTCGGGTGCGCGGGGTCGCGGCGGCAGTCCACGGCGACGACGTTGAGGGCGTCACCGGGCGGGTGCTCCCACTGCTCCGCGGTCCCGTCGAGGAGGTCCTCCCGTTCGGAACCGAGCTGTTCCAGCACCCGCATACGGCTCGGGCCGAAGCCCCGCTCCCGCAGCAGCGCGGCGATCTCGCCGGGGGAGGCGGCGCCCGCGCTCAGCACCAGTACCCGACGGCCGTCGAAGAGGGCGGCCGTGAGCCGGGCCACGGGACGGCCGACGACGGTGACCACCTCGGTGTCCTCGACGGGCCAGCCCAGGCGGGCGCACGCGTACGACACGGAGGAGGGGTGGGGGTGGACCAGCAACCGCTCCGGACCCAGCTCCTCACCGAGGGCGCGGCCGATCCCGTAGAACATGGGGTCCCCGCTGGCCAGTACGGCGATCCGGCGGCCCGCGTGCTCGGCGGTCAGCTTCGGCACGGCCGGTCGCAGCGGGCTCGGCCAGGCGACGCGCAGGCCGGGGCAGGCGTCGGCGGGCAGCAGGGCCAGTTGGCGGGGCCCGCCGATCAGCACCTCCGCCGAGGACAGCGCGGACCGCGCGGCGGCGGTGAGCCCGGCCCAGCCGTCGGCGCCGAGGCCGACGACCGTCACCGGGGCGGGGGGTGCTGGGGAGCTCACTGCGCGGTACCTCGGGCAACGGGAGAAGGAGCGTGCGGGGGACGGACCCGCAGCTTACTGGGGTGGAGGCCCGGCTCCAGTGCCAGGGTGACCGCCACCGAGGCGGCGGCCAGGGCGGTGATCGCGACGGCCGGCGAGGTGTACTGGGCGACGGCCCCGGCGAGCGCCGCGCAGACGCCCTGCATCGTCAGCATTCCGGCCGAGTGGAGTCCGAGGGCCTGGCCCTGGGTGCCCTCGGGGAGCAGCGGAACGAGGCGCTCCTGCATCAGCAGACCGGCCGAATAGCCGACGGAGGCGACGGCGACGGTCGCGGCGGCGACGACGGGGCCGGGCTCCAGCAGGAAGACCAGGTAGGGGAGGGCGAGCAGCAGCCGGAGCGGGGCCGCGAGCCGGATCCGCAGCCGGGCGGGCAGCCACCGCCCGGCGACGATGTCCCCGGCGAGCATGCCGGCGGCGGCGCAGCCGAACAGCAGGCCGGCGTGCGCGGGGTCGTAGGGGACGAACAGGGACTCGCAGCCGACGATGAGCCCGTTGGGCACCCACAGGGCGAGGTAGAGGTGGCGTCGTGCCGGGTCGGAGAGGAGCAGGACGTTGATCCGCCAGGTCTCGCCCGCGGAGGGACGCCCGCCGGCGCGGGCGGGGCGGCGGCTCAGGCCCAGCCGGACGGTGACGGCCGCGGCCAGCCCCAGCCCGGCGGCCACCAGGAGGGCGCCGCGCGGGGACAGGACGGCGAGCAGCAGCCCGCCGAGCGCGAACCCGGCGATCTGCGTCACGCCCGCGCAGACGGCGAGCAGGGACCGGCCCGTCAGGTAGTCGCCGGCGGGGAGGATCTCGGTGAGCAGTCCGTACCGGACCCCGCCCGCGAGGGAGTCGGCGAGGCCTTGGCCGAGGAGCACGGCGAACACCGCCCACCAGGGCAGACCGGGCACGGCGAGCACGGCGGCGCCGGCCGCGGCGAGGGCCGCCAGGGAGCAGAGGGCGGCCCGCGGGGGCAACCGGTCGGCGGCGGAGAGCAGGAGCGTCGCACCGAGCACCTGGGCCAGGGAGGGGCCGAACATCGCGAGGGCCGCGAGGAGCGGGCTGCGGGTGCGGTCGTAGACGAGCACGCCGAGGGCGAGCCCGCCGACGGTGGCGGCGCCGACGCGCAGCGCGGCGGCGGCGAAGAACGGGGCGAACTCGGGGACACGGGCGAGCGAGCGGTAGGAGCGGGGCATGCGGGGAGTCTCGGGGCGGGTGGGGGAGCCGCCCCAATGTTTCGCGTGGGGGCGAAACCTGGGTGGGGGTGAACCCCTGGGACCGGTGGGCGGCGCGGGCCCGTGGACGGGGGACCGGTGGGCGGCGCGCGGACCCGTGTGCGGTGTGCGCCGGGTGGCGCGGGGCGGGTCGGTGGGTGCCGGGTCGCGCGGGTCCGGCCGTCCGGGGGTGGGGCCGGCGGAGCGGGTGGGGCGGTGCGGGGGAGACTGGGCCGTCCGGGTGGTGGGTGGGGAGCGGGAGGCGGGGCGCATGGGCTGGTGGCGGATCGACACGGACGCGTTGGCGCGGAGCCGGTTCGTGGTGTCCGCGCTCGCGGAGACCACGGCCTCCCTGATGGCACTGCACCGGCGGACCGCGACGCACCCGGCGGAGCGGGCCTGGCTGGAGGACCGGCTCCCGCACTACCGGGCCCACCTGGCGGCCGAACCGCTGACGGCGGACCTGGTACGGGCGGCCTTCGGCCGGCTGTGGATCGCCGGGTACCTCACCCCGCCGCCCGACGGGCGCCCGTTCGAGGAGGAGCTGGCCTCCGTGCGGGCCACCCGGACGCGGTCGTGCGCACGGACCTCCGCGCCGCCTCCGGCCTCCCCGACTCCCTCGCCCGCGCCCGGGGGCTGGGCCCGAGGACGGCGGAGCTGCTGGAGTGGGTGTGGGAGGAGACCGTGCGCCCGGACTGGGAGCGCCGCCGCCGGGTGGCGGAGGCCGACGTCCTCGTCCGTACCCGGCACCTCGGCCGGGGCGGCCTCGCCGAGGCACTGGCCGGGATGCGGCCGGACATGGCCTGGCTCGGCGAGGGGCGGCTGCGGATCAACCTCCAGCGGCGGCGGCCGCGCGAGCTGTCGGGGGAGGCCGGGCTGGTCTTCGTCCCCGTGACCCCGGGGCACGGGTGGGTCAGCTGGACTGGGACCCGTCGGCACGCGCTGGTCTACCCGTGCGCGGGCCAACTCACCCAGGGCGCCGCGCGACCGGCCCCGCAGGCCCTGGTCGGACTGCTGGGGCCGGTACGGGCGAAGGTGCTGGTCCTGCTGGACGGTCCGAAGTCCACGACGCAGCTGGTGGCGTTGACCGGGTACAGCCTCGGGGCGGTCGCCGGACAGCTGAAGGTCCTGCTCGCCGCGGGGCTGGTCCTGCGCCGGCGCACGGGCCGCACGGTGCTCTACAGCAGGGTCGCGGCCGGTGACGTCCTCGTCGCGGCGGCGACCCCGGACGGCTCCTGACCCCGACCCCGGGAGGGGAGGGGCGGCCGCCCGCGAGCGCCCCCTGGCGCCCCCCGGACGCCTCCGGGCGCCCCGGGCCGGGGCCTGACCGAGGCGCGCGGCCCGCCCGACAATCGGGAGCATGGACGACACTCCGGACAACCACCCAGAAGCCCGGGACGACCACGCGGTGGTCCTCGGGGCCGGCTTCGCCGGGCTGTTGGCGGCGCGGGTGCTCGCGGAGCGGTTCGCCCGCGTCACCGTGGTCGAGCGGGACGAACTGCCCGCGGAGGGGCCGAGGTTCCGTCCGGGAGTGCCGCAGTCCCGGCACGCGCACGTGCTGTGGTCGCGGGGCGTGGACGTGATGGAGCGACTGTTGCCGGGAATCACCGCCGCGTTGCGGGAGGGCGGATCGGCCCTGCTGGAATCGCCGCGCGACTTCCTGTGGCTGAGCCCCGCCGACTGGTTCCGCCCGGTACCGGGCGCCCCCGTGCTCGTCGGCAGCCGCGAGCTGATCGACTGGTGCGTGCGCCGCGCCGTGCTGCGGGACCCGCGGATCCGGATCCTCGACGGCCGCCCCGCGAGCGGGCTCCTCGCCGGGGAGGACGGCCGCTCGGTGGTCGGGGTGACCCTGCGCGGCGGCGAACCGTTGGCCGCCCGCCTCGTCGTGGACGCCACCGGACGCACCTCCAGGGCCCCGGCATGGTTGGCGGCCCTCGGCCACGCCTGCCCGGCCGTCACGCGCTACGACTCGCACCTCGGCTACTCCAGCCGCCTCTACGCCCTGCGACCCGACCCGGACCGACGCTGGCACGGCATGTACGTGCAGGGCCGCCCCGACAGTCCGCGCGGCGGCGTGCTGGTGCCGCAGGGCGGGGACCGCTGGCTCGTGACCCTCGTCGGCAACGGCGAGCACGCCCCCTCCACGAAGGAGGAGGAGTTCCTCGGCTTCGCGCGGAGCCTGCGCAGCCCCGCCCTGCACGACGCCATCCGGGGCGCGACCCCGCTGTCGGACCCCACCGGATTCCGCAACACCGCCAACGAGCGGCGCCACTACGAGCGCATGGACCGCCCGCCCGACGGATTCCTGGTCGTCGGTGACGCGGCCTGCCGCTTCAACCCGGTCTACGGGCACGGGATGACGGTCGCCGCGCTCGCGGCGCAGGCCCTGGACGAGGCCCTCACCGGGCTCGCCCCCGAGCGGATCCCGGGGGCCGTCCAGCGGATCCAGCGGGCCACGGCGGACGCCGCGTCCGTCGCCTGGCAGATCGCCACCGGCGAGGACATGCGCTACCCGCAGACGGAGGGGCCGCCGCCCGACCGGGCCACGAAGGTCCTACAGCGCTACATGTCACGCGTCGTGGTCGGCGCCAACGCGGATCCGGCGCTCTCGTCCCGCTTCTTCGGGGTGCTGTCGCTGTCCACCCCGCCCAACACCCTGCTCGGCCCCGCGACGATGCTGCGGGTGCTGTCGAAGTGGCGCCTGCCGACCACCCCGGCGACCCCCGCCTACCCGCCCCACCACCCGCCGCCCACGGGCCCGTAGAGCTACCGGCGGGGCCGTGGGCCGACCACCGGGCCCGTGGGACCACCGGCGGGGTCGGTCAGTCGGCCGGAGCCGTGATCGTGGCCGTGGTCGTGCGCTCGTACAGGGCGCGGGCGTCCGCACCGAGGTAGCTGCTGTACGAGGTCGCCTCGTCGCCGCCCCCGTCGCGGCCGCCGATCACCCCGATCAGGGTCCGGCCCCCGGTCAGGACGGGACCGCCACTCGTGCCGTTGGGCACGTCCGCGCAGTCCAGCCGCAACTGGGTCGGCCCGGCGGCGACGGCCGTGTTCGCGCAGCCCAGCGGCTCCTCGTCGTCGTTCGGGTAGCCCACCAACCTCGCCGGCAACGGCAGTTCGGGTCCGAAGCCGGGCGACAGCGCCCCGGTGACCTCCTCCACCCGGGCCCCGGGCGCACCGGCGCGGCGCACCCGCAGGAAGGCCACGTCGTGGTCCGGATCGGCCGAGCGGATCCAGCGCGGGTCGACCTCGATGCGGGTGGGCACCCAGACGCCGTACGGGGCGACCCCGTCCCGGTAGCCCGGGACGAAGGCGAGGTTGGTGCGGAAACCGCCCTGGTGCACGCAGTGCGCGGCGGTCACGACGAGGTCGCCGCCGGGGGAGTGGAGCACGCTCCCGGAGCAGTGGTGGTCGCCGTCCCAGTCCGGGCCGGGGGAGAACAGCGCCCCGATCGCGGGATCGGTGGGCACGGGACGGGCTTCCAAGGGGTCGGAGGGCCGCCACCCGGCAGCCGGGTCCTGCCCGGTCGCGGCGAGCGACCGCGCGTCCGACGCCGCGCCCTCGCGCAGGGTCGCCCGTACGTCCGCGCCTGCCCGGTCCGCGAGCCCCGGATCCTGCACGTAGCTTCCGCGCGCGGAGTCGCCCCCCTCGACGGGACCGAACAGCGCGAACAGTTCCACCCGGTGGGCGAAGCCTCCCACCACCAGGGCGCAGCAGGCGACGGCCGGCAGGAGGATCCGTACGGCGCGCCCCGTGGTCCTGCCCGTCATCAGGTGCTCCCGCCCTCGTCGATGGTTCGCCGCACTGTTCGACGGGTGCCGTGCCGGCAGAGGTTCCCGCACCGGGGCGTGTCCGCCCTCACAGCCGGCCCCGCCGTCCTCGGCCGGTCATCCGTCATCCTTTCGCACGCAACCCAACTCCCTTACCTTCCAGGCGACCTGGACACCGCCGCCCGGGCCGGGGCCTGGCCCGGCCCGGGCGGCCATGGCCGGGAAGTTCCTCGTCGAGCTGATACCCGGCACGCTGAAGGAGGGCAACGGCGCCGACACACTGTGGACGGACCGCGAGTACGCCCAGCACCTGCGTTCCCTGGCCGCCGCCGGCCGGCTCGACCGGGCCGCGGCGTTCCCGGCCGTGCACCGGGCCGAGGCGGGCGACCCGCGCGGCCACTACGCCGACGCCACGCTGTGCCCGTGGTTCGTCGTCTTCGACGGCGACGCGGGCGCGTACGCCGGCGGCGCCTTCGACACCGGCTGGTACGCCCGCAACAACTACCTGCTGATCGCCACCTCCGCGCACGCGGTCGCCCCCGCCATCGACGGCGTCCGCCCCACCGAGGCCCAGGCCCGCGACCGCGTCGCCCTATTGGCCGGCCGGCAAGCCACCATCGTCTCGGCGGACTGGTACCCGCTGCCCGCCGTCCTCGCCACGATCCTGCCCCGCGGCCGGGGCGTGTTCTGAGGCGGCCTGTCGTGGCCCCGGGGGGCCTCGGCGCCCGGCGCGCGCGCCGCCGGCCGGGGGCGGGGTCCGGTCACCGGCGCAGGGCCACCGCCGCGCGGTGTCCCTCCGGGACCCGTACGTCCGTCAGCGACCACCCCGGCGGCTGGGCCGGGGCGTGGCCCGAACCCACGTAGTCCGCCGCCGGGTTCTCCGACAGCCCCACGCCCAGCCCCTTGAGGTACGCCTCCTTGCGGGTCCACACCCGCGTGAAGGCCACCGGCCGCTCCTCGGCCGGGAGGGCGGCGAGCTCCGCCGCCTCCCTCGGGTGCAGGACGTCGGCGGTGTCCGCGATCAGGCCCGGGGCCACGAGTTCCTCCACGTCCACGCCGACCGGCGCGTCCGCGAAGGCCAGCAGGCTGAGCCCGGTGCAGTGCGACAGCGAGAAGTGCAGGGCCCCGCCCGGCAGTACGGGCCTGCCGTGCGGCTCGTCGCAGTGCGAGCAGGGCGCCCGCTCGACGGTCACCTCGCGCGGGGCCAGGCCCAGGTACGCTCCGAGCAGCCGGCGCAGGGCGACGTGCGCGCAGACGTAGCCGTCCCGGTCGGCGGCCCGTGCGAACTCGGCGGCCCGCGCGAGTTCCTGGGCGTCCAGTGTGCCCGGCGCGTGTCGGGCGGCGTGCGCCCGGTAGGCGCTGGTGTCCACGAGCCACAGCTGCGGACTCGCGGGCACCACCACCGCCCGGGCGGGACCGGGGTCGGTCAGTCGGCGCGGAACCAGAAGCCGGCCGTCGGCGGTCGCGGTGACCATGGCGTCCCCCTCACACCGAGGCCGCGACGGGCGCCGGAGCCGCGGCCGGTTCCTCGGCGTGCACGGGGTGGCGCAGCGCGAGGACGGCGGCGACCGGTGACACGAAGGCGATGGCACCGCACACCAGCCAGGTCGTCTGGACGCCGATGACCAGCGACAACGAGCTGAAGACGGCGATGGAGATCGGGGCGGTGCCGATCCCGGCGAGGGACAGGGTGGACATCGCGGCGCCCATCCGGTCCTCCGGCGCGGACTGCTGGTAGAGGGTGACGATGGCCGGGCCGTTCAGCCCCGAGAGCAGGCCGACCCCGGCCGCGACGGCCGTCAGCGAGAGCACCGAGGGCATCAGCGCCATCACGAGGATCCCGGCGGCGAGTCCGACGCCGGTCACCACGAGACGTACGAACATGGGGATGCGGTGCGCGAGCGCCGCGCCGACCGCGCTGGAGCCCAGGGCTCCCACGCTGAAGGCGGCGAGGACGATGCCCACCGCGCTCACGCCCCAGCCGCGCTCGGAGACCAGCAGCGGCAGGGCCACCTCGGCGGGCCAGCTGAACGCCAGGTCCAGGCAGAGGGCGGCGACGAACATCCAGCGCAGCCGCGGGTGCCGGGCCAACAACCGGAACCCGTCCCCCGACCGCTTGACCAGGGACACCCCGGGTTCCGGCTTCGGGCGGACGAACCCGTGGGTGACGTGCAGCAGGCAGCCGAGCCAGACGGCGCCGGTGACCGCGCCGACCAACATCGCCACCCACAGTTCCCCGACGGTGATCAGGAACGCGCCGGCGGGGGCGCCGAGGATGGGTGCCACGCGCAGCACCATCGCGTACAGGGAGTTGGCGCGGGCCAGCTGGTCGCCCCGGGCGAACATGGGCAGCAGGACCCCGGACGCCGGGCCGGCCAGCCCCAGCAGGACCCCCTCGATCAGGGCGATCACGACCAGCGGCCACAGTTCTCGGGTGGTGGCCGTCACGACCGCGCCGACGGCGAGCAGCGCCACCCTGGCCGCGGTGGTGCGCAGCAGGACGAAGCGGGGTCCGAGGGTGTCGGCGACCGCCCCGCCGAAGATCAGCATGAGGGCGCGGGGCACGGTGGCGGCGAGCATCAGCAGCGTCACGGCCCGGGTGCCGCCGAGCTCGACCGCCGTCCAGTTCATGGCGATCAGCAGGGCGAAGCTGCCGAGTTGGACGGCGGCCTGGCCGCCGACGAGGGAACTGACGCGGCCCCACTGCACCCGCTCGTGGTCGGGGGGCCGGACGGGCTGCGGTACGGGGGTGTCCATGGGGAACCTTCTCTGCGAGGGCGTACGGGGGAGGTGGGACCGGGGGCTTGCGGATCGTGCCGCCGCGGGTGGGCGGGGTCGGGACTCGGCGTCGGTCCTGGTGCGGGTCGGGGCCGGGCCGCGACGGGCCGCCGGGGCGGCGTCCGGGGGTGGGGCGAGCGGTCAGGGTCGGGGCCGGGCCGCCAGGGCGCGGGCCACGGCCCGGCGGCCGGCCCGGGCCAGGTCGGCGG
>NZ_JBHVPG010000047.1:0-66094 GCF_042887545.1 Streptomyces sp. NPDC057939 | reverse complement strand
GCGCCGTGTTCCGCGGCGCGTCCTGTGCCGCGTCCGCGGCGCGTGCTGCCGCGCGTCCTGCTCGGTGTCCTACTTCGCGTCCGAGCCCTGCTTGAACTCCAGCGCCCCCGCCATCCGCGCCAGCTGTTCGAAGGAGGCCGTCCCGGTCACGACGGTGACGTAGCCCTGCTCCTGCCGGACGAGCGCGTCGTACTTCTCGCCCTCCCACCGCTCCCAGGCCCGGTCGCCGATCTGCTCGGTCCCGCCGCCGGCCCGCGCGCCCTGGGTGACCTTCGACAGGTACTTCGGCGAGACGTCGGTGGACTGCTCCACCGCCACGTACTCCTCGTCCGAGGCGAGGAAGCCCAGGTGCCAGGCGTTCGCGTTCTTGCGCTCGTACGTCACCGAGGTCGCCCGCCACTCCTCGGGGAGCCCCACGGGAGCCGCCACCGGGTACGGCGCCGCGCGCCGGGCCGTCAGGGTCTCCACCCGGTAGTCGACCGTGCGCGTCGGATCGGCGTCCTCGTCGTGCGGGACGAAGATGTAGATCCCCGCCACGACCACGCCGATCACCGCCAGCGATCGGAACATGTCCCAGATCGTCTGCTTGCCCCTCATACCTGCCACCGGACCATCGTCCCGCATCCCGCGGGGGCGATCACCGCCGGGGTGGCCGTGTCGGGCTCGCGCACGGGAAAGGGGGCCGCCCGAGCGCAAGGTGTCCGCTCACGCCAACCCCTTGACCGATATTCCGCTCATACGTGACCCGGCCTGCTCAATATGTCGACGTACCGATAGAGTTCCAGCACCCTCACATCCCGGCCGTCGTCGTACAGAAAGGTGCGCTCCGATGACCGAGCACAACCTGCCGCCCCAGCTCGAAGTCCATCCCGACTCCCCCGACCGCAACCTCGCCCTGGAACTGGTCCGGGTCACCGAGGCCGCAGCCCTGGCCGCCGGCCGGTGGGTCGGTCGCGGCGACAAGATCGGCGCCGACGGCGCCGCCGTCAACGCGATGCGCACCCTGATCTCCACCGTCTCGATGAACGGCGTCGTCGTCATCGGCGAGGGGGAGAAGGACGAAGCCCCCATGCTCTTCAACGGCGAGCGGGTCGGCGACGGCACCGGCGCCGAGGTCGACATCGCCGTGGACCCGATCGACGGGACCACGCTCAACGCCAAGGGCATGCCCAACGCCATCGCCGTACTGGCGGCCGCCGACCGCGGCACCATGTTCGACCCGTCCGCGGTCTTCTACATGGACAAGCTCGTCACCGGCCCCGAGGCCGCCGACTTCGTCGACATCAACGCCCCCGTCGCGGTGAACATCCGCCGCGTCGCCAAGGCCAAGAGCATCGCCGTCGAGGACGTCACCGTCGTCATCCTGGACCGCCCGCGCCACGAGGGCATCGTCAAGGAGATCCGCGAGACCGGCGCCCGCATCAAGTTCATCTCGGACGGCGACGTCGCGGGCTCGGTCATGGCGGTGCGCGAGGGCACCGGCGTGGACCTGCTCCTCGGCATCGGCGGCACGCCCGAGGGCATCATCTCGGCGTGCGCCATCAAGTGCCTCGGCGGCACCATCCAGGGCAAGCTGTGGCCCAAGGACGACGCCGAGCGCGGTCGTGCCATCGACGCGGGTCACGACCTGGACCGCGTCCTGACCACGACGGACCTGGTGTCCGGCGAGAACGTCTTCTTCGTCGCCACCGGCATCACGGACGGCGAGCTGCTGCGCGGCGTCCACTACCGCTCGGAGACCGCGACGACGTCCTCGCTGGTCATGCGCTCGAAGTCGGGCACGATCCGGCAGATCGACTCCACCCACCGACTGTCGAAGCTGCGCGCGTACAGCGGGATCGACTTCGACCGCGCCAAGTAGGAGCGGGCAGGAGAGCGGCCGGCCCCGAGGGCGGTACGACGTGAGGGGCGGTCCCGCGTGCGGCGGGTCCGCCCCTCTCGCGTCCGTACGTCGTACCGCGCGCCCGGCCGGGGCCGGGGCGCGGCGGATCGGGCTCAGCCCGCCGCGGCGATGGGCCCGGGCCCGGCGGCGCCGGGCAGCAGTTCGGTGGCGCGCCGCCTGCGCCGGCCCAGTACGACGCGCCGCTCGGCGGCGGTGAGACCGCCCCAGACGCCGTAGGGCTCGGGCTGGAGCAGGGCGTGCTCGCGGCAGGCGACCATGACGGGGCAGCGCGCACAGACCCGCTTGGCGGCCTCCTCGCGGGCGAGCCGGGCCGCGGTGGGTTCCTTGGAGGGGGCGAAGAAGAGCCCCGCCTCGTCCCTGCGGCACACCGCCTCCGCGTGCCAGGGGCCGTCCTCTTCCCGGGCCGGCACCCGCGGCTTCGGCACGGCGGCCGTCCGCGTCGGAAGGCTCTGGACGACGGCTGCCTGCAGGGACTGATGCGGCGGATGCGGCACGGTCTACTCCTGACGACGTATACGCGAGCGAGAGACGATGCACCAGTCCCTACCCGCTGGGCGTGCCCCTATGCCCCACGGGCCGCCGGGCGCGGGAGGTTCGACCGAAATACGACGCAGGCCCGAAACCCCCGTGCGACCCCGTCCCCCACGCGTGACGCGCGAACCGTTCAGCCCTCCATGCGCTTGCGGAACTTCTGGGCGAGGTCGACGAGTCGGGCCCCGGGCTTGGGGCGGGCCTCGATGTTGCCGAGCAGCGAGAAGCCGCGGACGATCACGACCGGCGCCTGCGGATCGGTGGCGCCGCGGGCCTGGCCGCTGACCTCGAAGTTGCCGAGGACCCCGCTGCCGTAGCCGCGCAGGGTGACGTTCTCCGGGACGATGATCTCGACGTTGCCGAGCACCGACGTCACGTTGATCTCGGTGATCTGCTGCTCGAAGACGGCCTCGGTCAGGTCGATGTTGATGTCGCCCATGACCGAAACGGCCCGGGTACGGGCACCCGGGCGCCAGCGGCCCTTGCGGGCGGAGGCGCTGCACACGGCGACGACGGTCTCGGTCCAGCCCGAGCCGGGGGCGGTCACGGGGGCGGCGGCAGCGGACCCCGGGGCGGCCGGGAGGTCCCGTACGAGCACGTCCAGCTCGCCGACCGTCTTGAAGGCGTAGAGGGAGTCCAGGCGCTCGGAGTGCTCCTCGGCGGTCAGCCGGCCCTCGGCGAGGGCGTCCGAGAGGATCTGCGCGATCCGGTCCCGGTCGGCGTCGGAGGCGCGCAGCTCGGAAGGGGCGGCGGCAGCGGGGGCGGGGTGCTTTTCCAGGTCCACGACGTCAGCATAGCGAGACACGATAGATCGCGATACTACTGAGTGAGCCTTACCTCACAGACGTGGCGCCGCCGGGAGGTCCTACGCTTGATACCGCGCTGCCAAATTGGTCGCCAGCGCCGTCTGCCGATTGAAGGAATGCCCCCAATGCCGGAGTTCGCGTACACCGACCTGCTGCCCCTGGGCGAGGACACCACCCCCTACCGGCTGGTGACCGCCGAGGGCGTGTCCACCTTCGAGGCGGACGGCCGTACGTTCCTCAAGGTCGAGCCGGAGGCGCTGCGCAAGCTCGCCGAAGAGGCGATCCACGACATCCAGCACTTCCTGCGCCCCGCGCACCTGGCACAACTGCGTCGCATCATCGACGACCCGGAGGCCAGCGCCAACGACAAGTTCGTCGCGCTGGACCTGCTGAAGAACGCGAACATCGCCGCGGCCGGCGTGCTGCCGATGTGCCAGGACACGGGCACCGCGATCGTCATGGGCAAGCGCGGCCAGAACGTGCTCACCGAGGGCGGTGACGAGGCGGCGCTGTCCCGCGGCATCTTCGACGCGTACACGCGCCTGAACCTGCGCTACTCGCAGATGGCCCCGATCACGATGTGGGAGGAGAAGAACACCGGCTCGAACCTGCCCGCGCAGATCGAGCTCTACGCGACCGACGGCGGCGCGTACAAGTTCCTCTTCATGGCCAAGGGCGGTGGCTCCGCCAACAAGTCCTTCCTCTACCAGGAGACCAAGGCGGTCCTCAACGAGGCCTCCATGATGAAGTTCCTGGAGGAGAAGATCCGCTCGCTCGGTACGGCGGCCTGCCCGCCCTACCACCTGGCGATCGTCGTCGGCGGCACCTCCGCCGAGCACGCCCTGAAGACCGCCAAGTACGCCTCCGCGCACTACCTGGACGAGCTGCCGCGCGAGGGTTCGCCGCTCGGCCACGGCTTCCGCGACGAGGCCCTGGAGCAGCAGGTCTTCGAACTGACCCAGAAGATCGGCATCGGCGCCCAGTTCGGCGGCAAGTACTTCTGCCACGACGTGCGCGTGGTGCGCCTGCCGCGCCACGGCGCCTCCCTGCCGGTCGCCATCGCCGTGTCCTGCTCGGCCGACCGCCAGGCCACCGCGAAGATCACCGCGGAGGGCGTCTTCCTGGAGCAGCTGGAGACGGACCCGGCGCGCTTCCTGCCGGAGACCACCGACGAGCACCTGAACGAGGCCGCGGACGTCGTCTCCATCGACCTGAACCAGCCGATGGACGACATCCTGGCGACCCTGACCAAGCACCCGGTCAAGACCCGCCTGAGCCTGACCGGACCCCTGGTCGTGGCGCGCGACATCGCGCACGCCAAGATCAAGGAGCTGCTGGACTCGGGCGCGGAGATGCCGCAGTACCTGAAGGACCACCCGGTGTACTACGCCGGCCCGGCGAAGACCCCCGAGGGCTACGCCTCCGGCTCCTTCGGCCCGACCACGGCCGGCCGCATGGACTCCTACGTCGAGCAGTTCCAGGCGGCGGGCGGCTCCAAGGTCATGCTGGCCAAGGGCAACCGCTCGCAGCAGGTGACGAACGCCTGCGGCACGCACGGCGGCTTCTACCTCGGCTCCATCGGCGGCCCGGCGGCGCGCCTGGCGCAGGACTGCATCAAGAAGGTCGAGGTCCTGGAGTACGAGGAGCTCGGCATGGAGGCGGTCTGGAAGATCGAGGTCGAGGACTTCCCGGCGTTCATCGTGGTGGACGACAAGGGCAACGACTTCTTCCAGAACCCGGCCCCCGAGCCGACGTTCACCCACATCCCGGTCCGCGGCCCGGGCCTGTAGCACACGCACACCGGAGGGGCCCTCTGCCGATCGGCAGAGGGCCCCTCCGGCATCTCCGCCGGTCGGCGGATGGAGTCGGGGGCGCCGGACGGCGAGGCTTTGACCACGAGCAAACAGCCTCGACGACAAGGGACTTCACGATGATGAACCGCACCCGCACCCGCACCCGCGCGCTCGCCGTCGGCCTCACCACCGTCGCCCTCCTCGCCTCCGTCGCCGCGACCGTCCCCGGTTCCGCCGCCGCGCCGAAGGTCCGGCCCGGCGCCGTGCACGGGGCGGCCTCGATCCTGTACGTGTACTCCGCCGACCACGACATCCGCTTCACGGTCGACGCAGAGGCGGCCCCGTTCAGCAGGCCGCTGAACGACCCCCGGGTCAAGAACGGCCTGCCCACGGACGCCCGCGGCAAGGTGACCTTCTCGCACGGCGTCCCCGGTCAGGACATCACCCGCTGGGGCGAGGCGGAGGTGGATTGCCTGGTGACGGGCCGGCGGACGGCCACGCTCAGCGCGGTGATCACGGCCGGGAACACCGACGAGGTGGGCAAGCGGATCGGCATCAGCATCGAGGACGGCGGGCGCGGCGAGCCGGACCGCCTCGGCTTCTCCTGGGGCGTCGCCAACCTGGACGTGCAGCCCGACGGCACGATCGTCCAGCCGACGGTGGGCACCTGCATGGCCCTGGCCCCCTTCGCCGAGGTCACCAAGGGCGGATTCAAGCTCACCCCGGCCACCCTGCCTCCCCTGCCCGTCGTGCCGAAGGGCTGACCGGCGTTCGTCACGATCGGCCGGGGCGATCCGCTCGCGGGGAACGGTCACGAACTGTTCAACCGCGGGTGGAGCATGCCGTCCGGGGGTGGACGGCGCACCGGGATAACGTCGGGGACATGACGCAGCTGTTCCCTTCCACGGCCCGTGACGTGCGGGTCGTCGCCCATCGGGGGGCCTCCCACGAGCACCCCGAGCACACCCTCGCCGCCTACCGGCAGGCCATCGCCGACGGGGCCGACGCCCTGGAGTGCGACGTGCGGCTGAGCGCCGACGGGCGGCTCGTGTGCGTGCACGACCGGCGGGTGGAGCGGACCTCGGACGGGCGCGGGGTCGTCTCGGCGATGACGTACGAGGAGCTCGCCGCCCTCGACTTCGGCGGCTGGAAGGGCCCGGAGCACCGCGGCGCGCGGGTGCTGCTCTTCGAGGACCTGCTGCGGGAGGTGCTGGCCGCGCCCCGGCCCGTCGGGCTGGCCGTGGAGACCAAGCACCCCACGCGGTCGGGCGGCCGGCTGGAGGCCGAGCTGGTACGGGTCCTGCGGGACCACGGCCTCGCGGACGGCTCCGACGGGCGCGTCGAGGTGATGAGCTTCTCGCGGAGCGCGCTGGTCCGGACGCACCGGCTGGCGCCGGGTCTGCCCGCCGTGTACCTGATGGAGCGCCGGCTGCGGCCCGCGCGGCCCCCGTACGCGACCCACGCGGGCCCGGGCATCGACCTGGTGCGCCGGGATCCGGGACTGGTGGGGCGGTTGAAGGCCAAGGGGCTGGCGGTGCGGGTGTGGACCGTGGACGAGCCCGAGGACGTGGCGCTGTGCGTGCGGCTCGGCGTGGACACCATCATCACCAACCGGCCGCGGGACGTGCGCAAGCTCCTGCGCGACCTGTGAGGCACCCGGCCGGCGTGCGCCGGCCGGGTGTGGGGGGCGGGTGTGGGGATCGGGGGCGGTCGGAGGGGGTGCGGTTACGCGAAGCGCTGGTTCGCGGAGCCGTCGCAGGTCCGCAGGCGCAGTTGCTCGTGCGCGGCCTGGACGGTCAGGCACATGCCCGTCGCGGCGGCGGGGCGCAGGGTCGCGCCGTCACGGACGAACTGCTGGTTGGCGCCGCCGTGGCAGTTCCAGAGGATGAGGCCGGTGCCGTTGCCGTAGGAGGCGCCGGGGACGTCGAGGCAGCGGTCGTGGGTCAGTTCGACACGCAGGGACTTGCGGGCGGTGTCGTACCACCAGCCCTGGTTGCGGCCGCCGTGGCAGTCCCAGCCGACGACCTTGGTGTTGTTGGCGCTGGATCCGCCGGAGGCGTCCAGGCAGTTGCCGGTGGCGGCGTTCGTCAAGGGCGCGTACAGGTCGTCCCAGGCGCCTGCCTGCAGGACGGGCGTGCCGGTGCTCGCCGGGTCGGCGCAGGAGGCCTCGCGCAGGCCGGAGTCGTAGAACTGGGTGAGGCAGGACGCGAAGGCGCCGTGGCCCCGGTAGTTGGGGTGGAAGGACTGGCGGGCGGTGTTCTCGTCCCACGGGAAGTGGTCGCCGAGGTCCAGGTAGAGGCCGCGGGCCCAGGCGTCCTCCATGCAGACCTCGTGGCCGTGGAAGAGCCGCGAGTTGTCCAGGTAGAGGGCGCCGGAGTCGCGGGCGGCGGCGCGCATTCCCTTCTCGAAGGCGGGGACGGCGTGGTTGCGGCCCCAGGTGGCGTCGGAGTCGTAGCCGGCGCAGCCGCCGGGGAGCTTGCCGGGGAAGTTCGGGTTGTCGCCGAAGTCGGGGCCGATGGGGCTGGGGTAGCCCATGACGACGAGCTTGTAGTCGGAGTCGGAGTAGCCTGCGTCGCGCATGACGGTCCGCAGGTCCCCGACGGTCGACTGCACCTTGGGTTTCAGGCCGTCGACGCGGGCCTGCCAGCCCGGGGCGTACTTGGGTTCGCAGGTGCCCTGGATGAGCACCCAG
This sequence comes from Streptomyces sp. NPDC057939, assembly GCF_042887545.1. Taxonomy (NCBI): domain Bacteria; kingdom Bacillati; phylum Actinomycetota; class Actinomycetes; order Kitasatosporales; family Streptomycetaceae; genus Streptomyces; species Streptomyces sp. NPDC057939. The sequence goes on along the minus strand of NZ_JBHVPG010000047.1, from coordinate 58,369 downwards.
CGGGTGACGCAGTCGGTCATGACGGGACCGAACTGGAGGTCGTCGTTGGCCCCGGCGACCAGCAGCACCATTTTGATCTTCGTGTTGCGCGCCTTGATCGCCAGACTGTCGCTCTGGACGAGTTCGTCCGCGTACTGCTTGCTGCCGCCGATCCTGATGTTGCCCGTGTACCCGCCGGAGCAGGCTACGTTGAAGGTCAGGTCGGCCTGGATGCCGGTGCGGTGGATGGCCGCGTCGGGCGAGCGGTGGCACTGGTTGTTCGGCGTGTTCGTCGCGGGGTCGTAGTTGCCGACGCCCTCGCCGGAGATCTCGCTGTCGCCGAGCGAGATGAGCCCGGTCCTGCGTTGGGCGGGCGGGCGGATCGCCGGGTCCCCGTAGATCCGGGTGGCCTCGGCGGCCCGGACGGCCTCCAGTTCCGGCGGCAGCGGGGTGACCGCGCCCGCGGTGGTCCCGGTGGCGGCGGGCGCCGCCTGGGCCATGGGGGTGACGGCGGTGACGCCCCCGAGGGCGGCCGCGATCGCCACGACCGAAGCGAAGGTAGATCTGAGCCTGGATCCCGTACGAGCACGTGCCATGAACGCCTCCCCGAAATCGGTGTTACCCACGGTATTTACTGATGGGTAGGGGAGTTGGGAACACTTCGAACAAGACAATTGCTCAACTTTTTCAGGAGGTCACGAACATGACTGAAGATCGGCAAACCGAAGCGTTCCGGATCGAGCACGACTCGATGGGTGACGTACGGGTCCCCCTCCACGCAAAGTGGCGCGCGCAGACCCAGCGCGCCGTGGAGAACTTCCCCCTGTCGGGCCAGCGGCTGGAGCGCGCCCACATCGCGGCCCTGGCCCGGGTCAAGGCGGCGGCAGCCGTGGTGAACGCGCGCCTCGGCGTGCTGGACGCGGACCTCGCGGAGGCCGTCCGGTCCGCCGCCGAGGAGGTCGTGGACGGCCGTTGGGACGAGCACTTCCCCCTCGACGTGTTCCAGACGGGTTCCGGCACCTCGTCCAACATGAACGCCAACGAGGTGATCGCCACCCTCGCCACCGAGCGGCTGGGGCGCGAGGTGCACCCCAACGACCACGTCAACGCCTCGCAGAGCTCCAACGACGTGTTCCCCTCCTCCATCCACATCGCGGCGACCGCCGCCGTCACCGGCGAGCTGATGCCGGCGCTGGAGCACCTGGCCGCCGCGCTGGAGCGCAAGGAGGCCGAGTTCGCCGAGGTGGTCAAGGCCGGGCGCACGCACCTGATGGACGCCACCCCGGTCACCCTGGGGCAGGAGTTCGGCGGGTACGCGAGCCAGGTCCGCTACGGCGTCGAGCGGCTGCGGGCGGTCGTCCCCCGGTTGGCCGAACTGCCGCTGGGCGGCACGGCCGTCGGGACCGGCATCAACACCCCGCCCGGCTTCTCCTCCGCCGTGATCGCCGAGGTCGCCAGGGCCACCCGGCTCCCGCTGACCGAGGCCCGCAACCACTTCGAGGCGCAGGGCGCGCGCGACGCCCTCGTGGAAACCTCCGGAATGCTGCGGACCATCGCCGTATCACTCACCAAGATTTCGAACGACCTCCGCTGGATGGCCTCGGGACCGCGCACAGGATTGGCCGAAATCAATCTCCCGGATCTGCAACCGGGGTCCTCGATCATGCCCGGAAAGGTCAATCCGGTCGTCCCCGAGGCCGTTCTGATGATCGCCGCACAGGTGATGGGGAACGACGCGACGGTCGCCGTGGCAGGTGCCGCCGGCAATTTCGAGCTGAACGTGATGCTTCCGGTGATGGCCCGGAACCTGCTCGAATCGATCCGTCTGCTCAGCAACGGAAGCCGGCTCCTGGCCGACCGCACCGTGGACGGGATCACCGCGAACGCCGAGCGTGCCAGGGAGTACGCCGAGTCCTCGCCCTCCGTGGTGACCCCGCTGAACCGCTGGATCGGCTACGAGGAGGCCGCCAAGGTCGTCAAGAAGGCGCTCGCGGAACGCAGGACGATCAGGGAGGTCGTGCTGGAGTCCGGCTACGTGGAGCGCGGAGACCTCACCCTCGAACAACTCGACGAAGCGCTGGACGTCCTGCGGATGACCCGCCCCTGACCCGGCCCCGAGCTGTTACCGGACAGGGGCCGAATCCGGTCGTTTACCGTCCCCGGGCACCTCGGTGACCTGCGCCGCAGCCACCGTACGGGCGCCAGCCCTAAGATCTGCGCATGACAGGTACCTTCCGGCCCGGGGACGGCCCGGCGCGGCGCGGAGCGCGCGACGGGACGCGGGACACGCTCTGGACGCCCGGGGAGCAGATCCTCTGGCGCTACCGCGACCACGCCGCCGGGCTGAGCGGCCCGGTCCACATCTGCCGCCCGGTCACCGTCGTCCAGGACACCGACGAACTGCTGGCCGTGTGGATGGCGCCGGGCACCGAATGCGTCAAGCCGGTGCTCGCCGACGGCTCCCCCGTGCACCAGGAGCCGCTCGCCACCCGCTACACGGCGCCGCGCACCACGGCGCGGTCGCGCTGGTTCGGCAGCGGCGTGCTGAAGCTGGCCCGACCCGGGGACCCGTGGTCGGTGTGGCTGTTCTGGGACCGGGGCTGGCAGTTCAAGAACTGGTACGTGAACCTGGAGGAGCCCCGCGTCCGATGGGCCGGCGGGGTCGATTCCGAGGACCACTTCCTCGACATCGCCGTCTACCCGGACCGCAGCTGGAAGTGGTTGGACGAGGACGAGTTCGCACAGGCCCAACGGACCGGCCTGATGGACCCCCACCGGGCGCGGCGGGTCCGCGAGGCGGGTCGCGCGGCGGTCGAGGTGATCAACGCGTGGGGGGCTCCGTTCTCCGGCGGCTGGCCCGACTGGCGGCCCGATCCGAGCTGGGACGTCCCCCCTCTTCCGGAGGACTGGGACCGCACCCCGGCGCATATGACCTCATGAGACCCTTGATGCGCCCCCGGGGTTGAAACGTAGGATCGGCCTCCGCCGGTCGTGCCCGGGGCCGCAGCAAGGTCCCGCGGTCGCAAATGACCTGCGGCGACCGGGACTTGACCGAAGGTCAACGCTGAACGAGAGGTAACGAGCGGGACGCGGAATCCGGGGGCTGAGGTGTCCCCGCCGCTGAGCGGGTATACCGCGACTGACCGAGTTGAGTGCAGCGCACATCCAGCGCAAACGGACGGAATTCCACGCGTGACGGAGTATCCCACCTCCCAGGAGGGCCCGCAGCCCGCCGGTGCCTCCGGCGGAGGTTCGGACGAGGCAGGCCACGGCAAGGCCCCGATCGCGGCCGCCGAGGCCGTACGCACGCATGCGCAGGTTCCGGTTTCCGGCCAGGGCGGCGCCGAGGTCCCGCGCCCGCGCGGCACCGCCGCCCCCGGTCCGGGCTCCGGACAGCCCGCGGAAGCCTCCCGGGGTTCCGGGCACGGCGCGGCGGACACCGGTTCCGGCGGCGCCCGCACCCGCGACGACGAGGCCGCCCGCAACGCGGGCCGGCGCGACGCGTCGGAGACCGGACCGGTACACGCCGGGCCGCCGGGCCCCCGCGCGCCCCTCGGAACGGCCCCCCTGCTCCCGGCGGGCGCTCCCGAGGCGCTGTCGGGCGTCGGCGCCCTCTCCCCCGTCGGCGGGGCGCCGTCGGGGGGTTCCGGGCCCGGGGAGGTGACGGCGGCGCGCCGCGAGGGCGACCGGCTGCGCTTCGTCGGCGCCGCGACCCGGCGCATCGCCCGCGGCATCGACCTCGACGAGATCGTGCTCGGCCTGTGCCGGGCGACGGTTCCGACCTTCTCCGACGCCATCCTCGTCTACCTGCGCGATCCGCTGCCCGTCGGTGACGAGCGGCCCGTCGGGCCGGTCGTCCTCAGGCTCCGGCGGACCGACCGGCTCCGGCCGATCGACGACCTCACGGACAGCGGGGCGGGCGAGCCCGCGGCGACCGCCGGGGCCGCGGGGGCCCCGGGAGCCGCCGGGGAGCTCGACTTCAGCCAGCTCCCGCTCGTCGGGCCGCAGGGTGACCTGCCGGCCGCCGAACTGTGCGAGATCCGCCCCGGCGGGGCCCTCGCCGAGGTGCTGCGCGGCGTACGGCCCGTCTTCGGGTCGGCCGCCGGAGCCAAGGACGCACTGCCGGAGCTGCTGGGCTCCGAGCATCCCGTGCCGCGCGGCCAGCGGGCCATCCTGGCCCCGCTGCGGGGCCGCCGGCGGGTGATCGGCGCGGCGGTGTTCCTGCGCACGCCCGACCGGGACGCCTTCGAGCAGAACGACCTGCTGGTCGCCGCGCAGCTGGCCACCCACACCGCGCTCGGCATCGACAAGGCGGTGCTGTACGGCCGCGAGGCGTACATCGCCGACGAGCTCCAGCGCACGATGCTGCCCGACAGCCTGCCGCAGCCCACCGGGGTCCGGCTCGCCTCGCGGTACCTGCCCGCCGCCGAGACGGCCCGGGTCGGCGGGGACTGGTACGACGCCATACCGCTGCCCGGCAGCCGGGTCGCGCTGGTCGTCGGCGACGTGATGGGTCACTCCATGACCTCCGCCGCGATCATGGGCCAGCTCCGCACCACGGCGCAGACCCTGGCGCAGCTGGACCTGCCGCCCGCGGAGGTACTGCACCACCTGGACGAGCAGGCCCAACGGCTGGGCTCCGACCGGATGGCCACCTGCCTCTACGCGGTCTACGACCCGGTCTCGCACCGGATCACCATCGCCAACGCCGGCCACCCGCCGCCGGTGCTGCTGCACCTGGGCGGCCGCGCCGAGGTGCTGCGGGTGCCGCCCGGCGCCCCGATCGGGGTGGGCGGCGTCGACTTCGAGGCCGTGGAGCTGGACGCCCCGGCCGGGGCGACCCTCCTGCTGTACACGGACGGGCTGGTGGAGTCCCGGCTGCGGGACGTGTGGACCGGCATCGAGCAGCTCCGCGAGCGGCTGGCGACGACCGCACAGCTGACCGGGCTGGACCACCCTCCGCCGCTGGAGGCCCTCTGCGACGACGTGCTGGACATGCTGGGCCCCGGTGACCGGGACGACGACATCGCCCTGCTCGCGGCCCGTTTCGACGGGATCGCGCCCAGCGACGTCGCGTACTGGTTCCTGGACCCGGAGGAGACCGCTCCGGGCCGGGCCCGCAGGTTCGCCCGCCGGGCCCTGACCCGGTGGGGCCTGGAGGAGCTCAGCGACTCCCTGGAGCTGCTGGTCAGCGAGGTCGTCACGAACGCCGTCCGGTACGCCGAGCGGCCCGTGACGCTGCGGTTGCTGCGCACGGACGTGCTGCGCTGCGAGGTCGGCGACGACTCCCCGCAGCTGCCCCGGCAGCGGCGGGCCCGGGACACCGACGAGGGCGGGCGCGGCCTGTTCCTGGTCAACCGGCTGGCGCGGCGCTGGGGCGCCACCCGCCTGAGCAGCGGAAAGGTGGTCTGGTTCGAGCTCCCGTTGCCGGGTTCGCATGAGCGGCGTTGACTGGGTAGGCGCGGGAGGGTGCCTTCCGGCGTGAGCCGGGGGGCTGCCAGTGATCCCACCGACCCAGGGGAGACCGCTCGTGACCCAGGACGCGCCGAAGGTCCCGTACACGACGACCAACGCCGGAATCCCGGTGGAGAGCGACGAGCACTCGCTCACCATCGGCCCGGACGGTCCCGTACTGCTCCAGGACCACTACCTGATCGAGAAGATGGCCCAGTTCAACCGCGAACGGGTCCCCGAACGGGTGGTCCACGCCAAGGGCGCGGGTGCGTACGGCGACTTCCGGGTGACCAACGACGTCAGTCAGTTCACCCGGGCGGACCTCTTCCAGCCGGGCAGGCGCACCCAGGTGCTGGCCCGGTTCTCGACCGTCGCCGGTGAGCAGGGCTCCCCCGACACCTGGCGCGACCCGCGCGGGTTCGCGCTGAAGTTCTACACGGAGCACGGGAACTACGACCTGGTCGGCAACAACACGCCGGTCTTCTTCGTCCGTGACCCGAGCAAGTTCCAGGACTTCATCCGCTCGCAGAAGCGCCGACCCGACAACGGGCTGCGCGACCACGACATGCAGTGGGACTTCTGGACCCTGTCCCCCGAGTCCGCGCACCAGGTGACGTGGCTGATGGGCGACCGGGGCATCCCCCGGGGCTACCGGCACATGAACGGGTACGGCTCGCACACCTACCTGTGGGTCAACGAGGGCGGCCAGAAGTTCTGGGTGAAGTACCACTTCCACACCGACCAGGGCATCGAGTTCCTGACGCAGGAGGACGCCGACCGGATCGCGGGCGAGGACCCCGACTTCCACCGGCGCGACCTGTTCGACTCGATCGCGGGCGGCGAGGCACCGGGCTGGACCTTGAAGGTGCAGGTCATGCCGTTCGAGGACGCGGCCGACTACCGGTTCAACCCGTTCGACCTGACGAAGGTGTGGCCGCACTCCGACTACCCGCTGATCGAGGTCGGGCGGATGACGCTGGACCGCAACCCCGAGGACTACTTCGTCCACATCGAGCAGGCCGCCTTCGAGCCCTCGAACCTGGTGCCGGGCATCGGCCCGTCGCCCGACAAGATGCTGCTCGGCCGGCTGTTCTCGTACCCGGACGCGCACCGCTACCGGATCGGGGCGAACTACACGCAGCTCCCGCCGAACCGGCCCCGGTCGCAGGTGTCCTCGTACGCGAAGGACGGCGCGATGCGCCAGGAGGCCCCGGCCACGGCCCGCCCGTACGCGCCGAACTCCTACGGCGGCCCGGCGGCCGACCCGGCCCGCTCCGGCGAGCCGGCGGGCTGGGCGGCGGCGGGCGAGATGGTGCGGGCCGCGTACGGCCTGCGCAGCGAGGACGACGACTGGGGCCAGCCGGGCACGCTGGTGCGGCAGGTGATGGACGACGCGGCTCGGGAGCGGCTGGTGTCGAACGTGGCCGGGCACCTGGCGGACGGGGTGAGCGCCCCGGTGCTGGCCCGGGCCCTCCAGTACTGGCGGGCCGTCGACAAGGGCGTCGGCGACCGGATCGCCGCGCGGTTCGAGCGGCCCTGACGGCGCGGGCGCAGGGCCGGGGACGGAGAGCGGAGCGAACGCGCCACCGCCCCGCAGCGTGATCGCTGCGGGGCGGTGGCGCGTTCGCGTACGGGCGGGCCCGTCGGCTACTCCTCCTGCGGCGGGTTGGGCCGGGGGAAGATGAACGACCTCGTCGGATCGGGCGACTTCGTCGGGTCGATGGTCTTCGTCGGGTCCGTCGACTTCGTCGGGCCGGTCGACTTCGTCGGGTCGGGCTTGGTGCTGCTCTGCGACGAGCTCGGCGAGTTCGACGGCCGGCTGGAGCTGGCGCTCGGGGACGGGCTGGTCGAGGCCGAGGTGGAGGGGGCCGACGGGGACGTGCTGCGGCTCGGCGCGACGGGGACGCCCATCCTCGCCTCGGTCAACTTGAACTCGCCCGTGTCGACGCCCTTGAGCGCGGCGAGGGTGTACGCCTTCCAGATCTCCGCGGGGAAGCTGGAACCGCCCGCGCGGCCCTTGCCGGCGGTGCCGGTCAGGGTGACCTGCTTGTGCGAGTTGGGGTCCTCACCGAACATCGCGACGATGGTCACCAGTTCCGGGGTGTAGCCGGTGAACCAGGCGGCGACGTTGAGTTCGGCGGTGCCGGTCTTGCCGGCGGCCTGGTAGGCGCCGCTGCGCACGGCCTGGCCGGAGCCCTCGGCGACGACCCCGGTGAGCACCTTGGTGACGGTGTCGGCGGTCTGGCGGGAGATGGCCTGGCCGCCGATCGGGTTGACCGGCTTGAACTCGCCGTCCTTGTGCTCGGCCGACTTGATGATGGTCGGGGTGACCTTCTTGCCGTGGTTGTCGAAGGTCGCGTAGACGCCGGCCATCTCGACGGTGTTGGCGCTCATGGTGCCCAGCGACATGGCCGGCTGGTTCTCGTCCCAGCCCTTGCGGTCCACCATGCCGAGCTGGAGCGCCGTCTTCTTCACGGCCTTCGGCTTCGTGTCGACGATCATCTGCGCGTACACGGAGTTGACGGAGGAGTTCGTGGCGTCCTGGACCGTCATCATCGGCTCGCCGTAGTTGATGTCGTCCTGGTTCTGCGGGTTGAACGGGATGTCGCTGCCGACGACCTTGCGCTTGCTCGTGCCGTCGTACAGGGCGTTGGGAGTGATCTCCTGGCCGTCCTGCGTGGTCGCCCCGGTCTCCAGGGCGGAGGCCAGCACGATCGGCTTGAAGGTCGAGCCGGGCTGGTAGTCGGTGCGCAGGGCGTTGCTCGCGGACTTCTCCGTGAGGCCCTGGCCGCCGTACATCGCGACGATCGCGCCGGTCTTGGGGTCGACGGAGGTGGCGCCGGCCTGGACGTTCTGGTCGACCGGGCGTTCCTTGGTGTTCTTCCGGTCGAGCTTGGACTCCAGCTCGTCCTGGACCGCCTTCTCCAGCGCGGCCTGCTTCTTCTTGTCGATGTTGAGGACGATCGTCCAGCCGCCGGCCGCGATGTCGGCGTCGGTGATGCCCTGCTTGTTCAGCTCGACCTCGGCGGCCTGGACCAGGTAGCCCTTCTGGCCCTCCATGCCCGGGCGGGGCTTCGGCTTGATCGGCTCCTGGAACTTCAGGGTCTTGCGCTTGGCCTCGTCCAGCTCGCCCATCTCGACCATGTTGTCGAGGACCGCGTTGAAGCGGATCATGACGAGGTTCTTGCCGTTCGGTCCGGCGGTCGCCCAGTCGTACTGGCTGGGGGCCTGGATGACGGCGGCGAGGTAGGCGCCCTGTTCCAGGGTCAGCTTCTCGGCGTCGACGCCGTAGAAGGCCTGGGCCGCGGCCTGGATGCCGTAGGCGTTGCGGCCGTAGAAGTTGGTGTTGAGGTAACCGGCGAGGATGTCGTCCTTCTCCATCCGCTGGTCGACCTTGAGGGAGATGATCAGCTCCCGGACCTTGCGGGTGGGCGACTGGTCCTGCGTCAGGTAGTAGTTCTTGACGTACTGCTGGGTGATCGTCGAGCCACCGGCGGTGCCCTTGCCCCGGAGGGTGTTGAAGAGGCCGCGGCCCACGCCCATCAGGTCGATGCCGCGGTCCTTGTAGAAGGACTTGTTCTCGATCGCGATGAACGCGTTGCGCACGTCCTCCGGGATCTTGTCGATGGGGAGGTTCTCGCGGTTGACCTCGCCGGTGCGGGCCATGACCGAGCCGTCGGCGTACTTGTACGTGTTGCTCTGGAGCGTCGCCGTCTTGTTCGGGTCGGTGGGCTCGTTCACGAGGAAGTAAAGGAGGACGATCCCGCCTATGCCGAGCAGGATCATCACGAAGAAGGCGCCGAGGATCTTCTTCCAGGTGAAGAAGCGGCGTATGCCGGTTGGTCTGCCGGCGCCACCAGTGGCGCCGCCGCGCGGCGTATTCCGCGCACCGCTGCGCTGCTGCGCTCGTCGCGCTTCTGCTCGGCCCATCGCTCCCGCTCCGCTCGATTACCCCCCCGACGTCAGCTCAAAAAACTAACACCGCAGGCTGTGACAAAGATTGGTCATCCCTGATCAATACCGGTCAATTCGGACGTGAGAATCAGCACCCACTCCAATGGAACCGACGCTCACGATGCCTGAAGGGTTGCGGACTCCGCAAAAACTGATATCACTTTGATAGATGCTCCGGTCCGTTCCGACCGGACGCCGAGCAACAAACGGGGGTATTCCATGACAGCGACCGTGGGCACGCGACCGAGCGAAGTACGGGAGTTCCCGGCGCGCAGCGTCGGCGGCGGACTGGCCCTGCTCGGCGGACTGCTGGGGGTGGTCGCGGGGGCGGCGGTGATCGTCCTCGGCGCCAACGCCTCGACCGTCGCCGCCCAGGCCTCCCTGATCCTGCTGGGCATCCTCGTGACCATCCTCTCGGTCGTCGCCATGAGCGGGCTCAACACCGTGGCGCCCGGCGAGGCCCGGGTCGTCCAGCTGTTCGGCCGCTACCGGGGCACGATCCGCGCGGACGGGCTGCGCTGGGTCAACCCGCTCACCTCCCGCGAGAAGATCTCCACCCGGGTGCGCAACCACGAGACGGCCGTGCTGAAGGTGAACGACGCCTACGGCAACCCGATCGAGCTGGCGGCGGTCGTGGTGTGGCGCGTCGCCGACACCGCGCGGGCCGTGTTCGAGGTCGAGGACTTCACCGAGTTCGTCGAGACGCAGACCGAGGCCGCCGTCCGGCACATCGCGATCGAGTACCCCTACGACTCCCACGACGAGGGCGGCCTCTCCCTGCGCGGCAACGCGGAGGAGATCACCGAGAAGCTCGCCGTCGAGCTCGCGACCCGCGTCGAGGCGGCGGGCGTGCACATCATCGAGTCCCGCTTCACGCACCTCGCGTACGCTCCGGAGATCGCCTCCGCGATGCTCCAGCGCCAGCAGGCCGGGGCCGTCGTGGCGGCGCGCAAGCAGATCGTCGAGGGCGCGGTCGGGATGGTGGAGCTCGCCCTCACCCGCCTCGCGGAGGAGGACATCGTGGACCTGGACCCCGAGCGGAAGGCCTCCATGGTGTCGAACCTGATGGTGGTGCTCTGCGGTGACCGCGCGGCCCAGCCCGTCATCAACACGGGCACCCTCTACCAGTGAGCCCCGCAGGCGGCGCCCGGCCCGGCGGCGAGCCGGACGGCCCGGAGCCGGACGGCGCGGCACGGGGTCGGCAGCCCCGGGCCGCGAGGCCGGAGCGCAAGCAGGTGCTGCTGCGCCTGGACCCCCAGGTGTACGACGCCCTCACCCGCTGGGCGGGGGAGGAACTGCGCAGCGCGAACGCGCAGATCGAGTTCCTGCTCCGCCGGGCCCTGTCCGACTCCGGCCGGCTGCCGGGCGGGGCCGCCCCGATCAGACCGCGCGGCCGGCCGCGCAACAACCCGGAGGCCTGACTGCTCCCCCGCCGGAACCCCGACGGTCCGCGTCCCGGCGGGTTGCCCCCGGGGAGCGGGCCGTCAGTCGGTGGGCCACACCGGGAGCGGGCGCACCGCCCCGCGCAGGGCGCCCGCGATGGCCCGGAACTCCTCCTCCCGGGCCGTGCCGGTCCGGATGGCCAGGGCGATCCGCCGGGACGGGGCCGGCTCGGCGAAGTAGCCCGTCGACAGGTGCTCGTTGCGGGCGGTCTCCAGCCGCAGCGCGGTGCGCGGCAGCAGGGTCACCCCCATTCCCCCGGCGACCAGTTGTACGAGTGTGGACAGTCCGGCGGCGGTCGTGGTGACGTCCGCGCCGACGGTCCGCCCGGCGTCGCGGCAGATGTCCAGGGCCTGGTCCCGCAGGCAGTGCCCCTCGTCGAGCAGCAGCAGCTGGAGTCCGCGCAGCTCCTCGCGGGGGATGTCCCGGCGCCCGGCGAGCGGGTGGTCGCGGGGGGCGAGCAGGACGAAGTCCTCGTCGAAAACGGGTAGTTCGGTGACCCCGGGGACACCCAGCGGGACCGCGAGCAGCAGCAGGTCCAGCCGGCCGCCCGAGAGCCCCTCCAGCAGCGAGGCCGTCTGCTCCTCGTGCACCTGGAGGTCCATCCCCGGGTAGCGGCGCTGGAACAGGCCGAGGACGGTCGGCAGCAGGTACGGGGCCACCGTGGGGATCACGCCGAGCCGCAGGACCCCGGTGAAGGGGGCCCGTACCGCCTCGGCCTCCTCCAGCAGCCCGCCCATCGCGTCGAGGACGCCCCGCGCCCGCAGCGCGATCCGCTCGCCGGCCGGGGACAGCAGCACCTTGCGGGTGGTGCGCTCCAGCAAACGCACCCCGAGGGCCTCCTCCAGCGCGGAGACGGCCCCGGACAGCGCGGGCTGGCTCATTCCGATCGCCGCGGCGGCGTCCCGGAAGTGCAGGTGCTCCGCCACCGCCGCGAAGGCGCGCAGCTGCGCCAGCGTCGGCTGCTTCGGTCCTCTACTACTGACAGCCACTGATAGGTACCTCCGATCACCCGACACAAGACTAGCTATTTCCGTAATCAATGCAGCTGTGTCAGCATGTGAGATCCGTCCAACCCCTTCGGAAAGCCCCCAAAAGGGTCACTTTCCATTTCGCAAGGAGAGTTCGTGCTCACTGTCGGTGACAAGTTCCCCACCTACGATCTGACCGCCTGCGTCTCGCTCGAAGCGGGCAGCGAGTTCGCTCAGATCGACCACAAGACCTACGAGGGCAAGTGGCGCGTGGTGTTCTTCTGGCCGAAGGACTTCACCTTCGTCTGCCCGACCGAGATCGCCGCCTTCGGCAAGCTGAACGACGAGTTCCTGGACCGCGACGCCCAGATCCTCGGCGTCTCCGGCGACTCCGAGTTCGTCCACCACGCCTGGCGCAAGGACCACGCCGACCTGCGTGACCTGCCCTTCCCGATGCTGGCCGACTCCAAGCACGAGCTGATGCGCGACTGCGGCGTCCAGGGCGCCGACGGCTTCGCGCAGCGCGCCGTCTTCATCGTCGACCAGAACAACGAGATCCAGTTCACGATGGTGACCGCCGGCTCCGTGGGCCGTAACCCCAAGGAGGTCCTGCGGGTCCTCGACGCCCTGCAGACCGACGAGCTGTGCCCCTGCAACTGGACCAAGGGCGAGACCACCCTCGACGCCGGCGCGCTGCTGGCCGGTGAGTGACGGATGTCCCTCGACACCCTGAAGTCGGCCATACCGGACTTCGCCAAGGACCTGAAGCTGAACCTCGGTTCGGTCATCGGCAACCAGAGCACGTTGTCGCAGCAGCAGCTGTGGGGCACCGTCCTGGCCTGCGCCATCGCGGCCCGCTCCCCGCGCGTGCTGCGTGAGCTGGAGCCGGAGGCGAAGGCCGCGCTGACCCCGGAGGCGTACGCCGCCGCCAAGTCGGCCGCCGCCATCATGGCGATGAACAACGTCTTCTACCGCACGCGCCACCTGCTCTCCGACCCGGAGTACGGGACGATGCGCGCGGGCCTGCGGATGAACGTCATCGGCAACCCCGGTGTCGAGAAGGTCGACTTCGAGCTGTGGTCGCTCGCGGTCTCCGCGATCAACGGCTGCGGCCAGTGCCTGGACTCGCACGAGCAGGTCCTGCGCAAGGCCGGCGTCGACCGCGAGACGGTCCAGGAGGCCTTCAAGGTCGCCTCGGTGATCGAGGCCGTCGCCGTCACCCTCGACGCGGAGGCGACCCTCGCCTCCGAGTGACCGCACGCCTCACGCGAAGGGGCCCCCGCAGCCGTTCCCGGCTGCGGGGGCCCCTTCGTTCACTTCTTGAGCCGGGTCATCAGGGCCCGGGCGTCCTCGATCAGCGCCGCTGCGACGGCGTCCTCGTCGGGTTGCGCGTCGGGGGCGACGTCGCTGCCGGCGGTGTGCCACTCAAGGGCGATCGTGAAGACCGCACCGCCGTCGAGGACCTGGATCCGGGGAGCCATGACGTGCCGGAAGAGCAGCGCCCGCTCCCCCAGCCCCGGCACCTCCTGCGCCTCGCCGGGATCGGTCGCCATCCGCGCGTCGAGCCCCGGCCCCGCTCCGAACTCGGCCCCCGGGTCGGTCCGCCCGTGCAGTTCGACGAGCACGTGACCGAAGTAGCTGACCTTCTCGTCCTCCCAGCCGCTGGAGAACGAGCAGAACGACCAGTCCAACGCAGGGCCCCGCGCCTGGCGCTTCGGCCCGCGGTCCAGGTTCCCCGTGAACCCGGAGAGGGCCTTCAGCTCGGCGTCCGCGCACAGGTCCTCGGTGTGCCGGTAGGCGAGCGGCGGGCCGTCGGAGAATCGATCCTGCACGGCCAGGACCCCCGCCCACACGGCGGAGGCCACCACCGCCCCGCCCAGAGCCCACCACCACCCCCTGCGGGGCCCCCTCGGCCCGGCTCCGTCCTCGGCCTCCAGGAGCCGCGCGACCTCGGCCGGGCGCTCGGAGGTCCACTCCCCTTCGAGCTCAGGCTCGCTGATCATCCCCGGCCTCCCGCACGGCGACCTCCACCGCGGTCGCCCCGTGCGGCCCGGGGCCGCTCAGGGCCGGGATCCCGCGCTGTTCGCGGGAGTACGCCCTCAGGTAGCCGACCACCGTGTTGGTGACGGCGGCCAGCGGTACGGCGACCACCGCTCCGCCGATGCCGGCGACCATCCCACCGGCGGCCACCGCCAGCACCACCGCGAGCGGGTGGACCCGTACGGCCCGACCGAGGATGAACGGCTGCAGGACGTGCCCCTCGATCTGCTGCACCGCCAGCACCACGAGGACGACCATCAGGGCCGTGAACGGCCCCTCGGTCACCAGCGCCACGACCACCGCCAGCGCCCCGGAGATCACGGCGCCGACGAGCGGGATGAAGGCGAACAGGAAGATGAACACGGCCAGCGGCACGGCCATCGTCACGTTGAGGAAGTAGAGCCCGAGGCCGATGAAGACGGCGTCGATGAGCGCGACGAGCACGGTGCCCCGCACGTACGCCGTCAGCGTGCGCCAGGCGCGCGGACCGGCGCCCGCGACTCCGGGACGGGCCGCGGCGGGAACCAGGCCGAGGACCCAGGTCCAGATCTTCTTGCCGTCGTAGAGCAGGAAGAGCGTGGAGAACATCGCGAGCAGCATGCCCGTCATGACCTCGACGAGCACCGTCACGCCCTGCAGACCGGCGGAGGTGATCTCCTCGGTGTTGGTGCCGATGGTCTCGCTGAGGTTCTTCGCGATGTCGTTGATCTGCTTCTCGGTCACGTGGAACGGACTGTCCAGTGCCCAGGTCTTGAGTTCGTTGATGCCTTCGCGAAGCCGGTTCGAGAGGTCGTCGAGGTTGTCCATGACCTGCCAGACGACGAACCAGCCGACCAGCCCGATCACCACGAACCCGAGGATCGCGGTGACGGCGGTGGCCAGTCCGCGCGGCAGCCCCAGCCGGCGGAGGCGGACCACGAACGGCTGGAGCAGGGCGGTCACCAGCATGGCGGCGGCGAAGGCCAGGACGACCAGGCGGACTTCGCTGATCACCCTCATCAGCACCCACAGCAGGCCGGCGAGCAGCAGCAGCCGCCAGCTGGCCTCCGCGGCGACGCGCACCCCCCAGGGGATGACGCTGACCGGGTCGGGCCGCTCCGGCGCCCCGCCCGGGCCCGCGCCGGTGCGCGCGGCCGCGGCACCTGCTCCGGCGGTCACCGCGGGGGCGGGCAGCGGCGGTTCGCCGACGCCCTCGGCCTCGGCCTCGACCTCGGCGCGCCGTTCGTCCAGGCGTGCCTCCATCCGGCTGAGTCTGCTCCCGAGCCGGCCGAGCCAGCCTGCCGTCTTCGCCATGTCGTCCCTTTCCCCCCGCCCACCGCGTCGGCGTGCCCCGTGCGGCCGCGCCCCGCACGACCGTACACGCGAGCAGCCCCGCACCGTAGGACGGTGCGGGGCTGCTCGGGGGTCGGGCGGGCCCGACTAGTACCAGTTGTTGGCCTGCCAGAAGCTCCAGGCGCCGCAGGGGCTGCCGTAGCGCTCGTTCATGTAGTTCAGGCCCCACTTGATCTGGGTGGCCGGGTTGGTGCGCCAGTCGGCGCCGGCCGAGGCCATCTTCGTACCGGGGAGCGCCTGGACCAGACCGTACGCGCCGGAGGAGGCGTTGACGGCCTTGTAGTTCCAGGTGGACTCGTGGTTGATGATGTTGGAGAAGCACTGGAACTGCCCGGCCGGGACCATCTGCTGGGCCATGGCCTTGACCTGGGCGACCGTGTAGGAGCCCTGGACGGGGAAGTCCGCGGAGTCACGGGAGGCGGACCGGCTCGCGATCTCGCCGTCCTCCTCGCGCTCCGCCTTGGCCTTGGCCTCCAGGTCGGCCTTTTCCTTGTCCTTCTTCGCCTTGTCGGCCTTCTCGGCCTCGGCCTTCTTGGACTTGGCGTCCTCGGCGGCCTGGACGCGAGCGGCTTCCTCCGTCGAACGCTTGGCGTCGCTGTCGGCGGCGTGGGCGATGGCGTCGGCCTGCTGCGCGAGGGTGGCGCTCTGGACCTGGGCCTGCTCGTCGACCGGGATTTCAGCGAGGAGGGTCGCGCCGGAGGCGGTCGTTTCGAGGTCATTCGAGGAGGGGTCGCCGGTGGCAACGCCCACGACTGCGCCAACGGTGGTGACCGCGGTGGCCGAAGCCACTGCGAAACCCCGAACCGAGATCCGGTTCACACGGTGTCCTTCCAGCAGCGTCCGCAGTGACCGCGCGGGCGCAAGAGTGCCCTCGACACTGGCCTCCGTGGTGGTGCGGTCACTGGAGGCGCGGGCCCGTGGGCAACTCCCCTGCGGAAGTCGCCGCGTGAAGCTCGGGCGGCATACGGCCAACTGTTCTGGAGTTGTGGTGCTGCGCGTACCTCACGGGAGGTACAGGTGTGCCGTATGCGGGGCCTGACGGGAAACAGACTCTGCCGGACCCCGACGCCGCAGGGCAATTCTGCGTTGCGTGGGAAAGGTCACACCTGGCATGCGGCAGCTGTTTGCGACAAAGGGCTGTGCAGCGCGACGCCGCCCGGCTAGGCTCTGGGCCTTTTGCCGGGCGGCGCCAACTCGTGCTGCGGTTATGGGGCTTTTGGCCCGTTGCGGATCAGAGTGTCTCCAGCATCTCGGTGACCAGCGCGGCGATCGGGGAGCGCTCGGAACGGGTCAGCGTGATGTGCGCGAACAGCGGATGCCCCTTCAGCTTCTCGACGACGGCGACGACTCCGTCGTACCGGCCGACCCTCAGGTTGTCCCGCTGTGCGACGTCGTGGGTCAGTACGACCCGGGAGTTGGCGCCGATCCGGGAGAGCACCGTCAGGAGCACGTTGCGTTCCAGGGACTGCGCCTCGTCCACGATCACGAAGGCGTCGTGCAGCGAACGGCCGCGGATGTGCGTGAGCGGCAGGACCTCCAGCATGCCGCGGTTCAGCACTTCCTCGATGACCTCGCGCCCGGCGACGGCCGAGAGGGTGTCGAAGACCGCCTGCGCCCAGGGGCTCATCTTCTCGGAGGCGTCGCCCGGCAGGTAGCCGAGGTCCTGGCCGCCGACCGCGTACAACGGCCGGAAGACCATCACCTTCTGGTGCTGCCTCCGTTCCAGTACGGCCTCCAGGCCGGCGCACAGGGCCAGCGCCGACTTTCCGGTGCCGGCCCGACCGCCCATGGAGAGGATCCCGATCTCCGGATCGAGCAGCAGGTCGAGGGCGATGCGCTGCTCGGCGCTGCGACCGTGCAGCCCGAAGGCCTCGCGGTCGCCCCGTACGAGCTTCACGTTGCCGTCGGCCGTGACCCGGCCCAGTGCCTTGCCGCGCTCGGACTGGAGGACCAGTCCGGTGTGGACGGGCAGCTCGGCCGCCTCCGGGACGTACAGGCGCTCCTCGGAGAAGAGGAGGTCCACCTGTTCGCCGGAGAGGGCGAGCTCGCTCATGCCGGTCCAGCCGCCGTCGGTGATGGCGAGTTCGGCGCGATACTCCTCCGCGAGCAGGCCCACGGAGGAGGCCTTGATGCGCAGGGGAAGATCCTTCGACACGACCGTGACGTCGTAGCCCTCGGCCTGGAGGTTGCGGGCGACCGCGAGGATCCGCGAGTCGTTGTCCCCCAGCCGGAAGCCGGCCGGCAGGACGCCCGGGTCGGAGTGGTTGAGCTCGACGCGCAGCGTGCCGCCCAGATCGCCCAGCGGGATGGGGGCGTCGAGACGTCCGTACCGGACCCGGAAGTCGTCGAGCAGGCGAAGGGCCTGGCGCGCGAAGTAGCCGAGTTCGGGATGGTGCCTCTTTGCCTCCAGCTCGGTGATCACCACGATCGGGAGCACGACCTCGTGCTCGTCGAAGCGGGAGATCGCGTTGGGGTCTGCCAGCAGGACGCTGGTGTCGAGGACGTAGGTGCGCCTGTCGGGCAGGCGGCGCTTTGTGCTGGTCACCACGGAAGGACGTACCCCCTCGGAAGAGGTCGGGCCATGAAGACCGGACCGGTCAACGGCGCCAATGCAAGGGCCGCGTTCCGGCCCTCCAATCCGACCGTGCGAACCGCACGCGCGTCCTGGTGCAAAGGGCCTCCCGGGCGGACGGCCCTGTGCCGTCCGCTGAGACTCGACACCCGTGGATCGGACGTCGACCTGCCAGGGTTATGCCCTCGAACATGCGCGGCCATGCCATGGCATATGACGGACGCTCGGTGAACCCCTGGTGAAGGCCTTGCGCGGGGGACGAACGGGGGCAGAGGGGATGCCGGCGCTCCGAGGGGGGCGTCGGTCGCCGGAATTCCGGCCCCGGGGAATCAGCTGCCGTAGCGCCGGTGGCGGGCCGCGTAGTCGCGCAGCGCCCGCAGGAAGTCGACCTTGCGGAAGGCCGGCCAGAAGACCTCGCAGAAGTAGTACTCGGAGTGCGCGCTCTGCCACAGCATGAATCCGGACAGTCGCTGTTCACCGCTGGTGCGGATCACCAGGTCCGGGTCGGGCTGGCCCCGGGTGTAGAGGTGCTCGGAGATGTGGTCGATGTCCAGGATCTCGGCGAGCTCCTCGATGGAGGTGCCCTTCTCGTGGTGCTCCAGCAGCAGGGAGCGGACCGCGTCGGCGATCTCCTGGCGACCGCCGTAGCCGACGGCGACGTTGACGAGTATCCCGTCGACGTCGTGGGTGGCCTGCTCGGCCTCCTTGAGGACGGACTGCGTCCGCGAGGGCAGGATGTCCAGGTTCCCCACGTGGTGGACGCGCCAGCGGCCGTCCGCCGCGAGGCCCCGGACCGTGTTCTCGATGATGTTGAGCAGCGGGCGGAGCTCGACCTCGGGCCGGTCCAGGTTGTCCGTGGAGAGCATCCACAGGGTGACGACCTCGACGTCCGTCTCGGTGCACCAGCCCAGCATCTCCGAGATCTTGTCGGCCCCGGCCTGGTGGCCCTGCTCCGTCGTGCCTCCGGACGCCTTGGCCCAGCGCCGGTTCCCGTCCAGGATGACGCCGATGTGCTTCGGCGACGCGTCATGGTCGAGGCGGCCTTCCACCCGGCGTGCGTAGAGCCTGTACACCAGGTCGCGCAGCTTCACGATCTTCGAGCCCCTCCGTGCAATGCCCCCGAGCGAATTGCGGTCTCCCCCGAGGCGGCCACATTACTGCGCGGCGGGATGGGGTACCCAACTCGGTCTGTCACAAGTCCGTGATAGGGAGGACATCGTGACTGATACCAATCCCTATCGGGCAGAGCCCTCGCGCTACGACTCCATGGAGTACCGCCGCACCGGCCGCAGCGGCCTCAAGCTCCCCGCCGTCTCCCTCGGCCTCTGGCACAACTTCGGCGACGACGCGTCCCTGGAGAACCAGCGGGCGATCCTGCGCCGGGCCTTCGACCTCGGCGTGACCCACTTCGACCTGGCCAACAACTACGGCCCGCCCCCGGGCTCGGCCGAGCTGAACTTCGGCAAGATCTTCGCGCAGGACTTCGCGGGGCACCGCGAGGAACTGGTGCTCTCCACCAAGGCCGGCTACTTCATGCACGCCGGTCCGTACGGGGAGTGGGGCAGCCGCAAGTACCTGCTCGGCTCGCTCGACGCCTCCCTGAAGCGGATGGGCGTCGACTACGTCGACGTCTTCTACTCGCACCGCTTCGACCCGGAGACCCCGCTGGAGGAGACCATGGGCGCGCTCGCGTCCGCGGTCCAGCAGGGGAAGGCGCTGTACGTCGGCGTCTCCTCGTACACCGCGGAGCAGACGGCCGAGGCGGCCCGGATCCTGACGGACATGGGCGTGCGGCCGCTGATCCACCAGCCCTCGTACTCCATGATCAACCGCTGGACGGAGGAGGACGCGCTGCTGGACACCCTGGAGGAGGCCGGCATGGGCTGCATCTCCTTCGCCCCGCTCGCCCAGGGGCTCCTGACGGGCAAGTACCTGAAGGACATCCCGGCGGGCTCGCGGGCCACCCAGGGCAAGTCCCTGAACCCGGCGCTGCTCTCGGAGGACGTCGTCCGGCGCCTGAACGGTCTCAACGAGATCGCCGCGCGGCGCGGGCAGTCGCTGGCGCAGTTGGCGCTCAAGTGGGTGCTGCGGGACGACCGGATGACGTCGGCCCTGATCGGCGCGTCGAGCGTGCGTCAGTTGGAGGAGAACGTGGCCGCGTTGGCGGCGGCGCCCCTGTCGGAGCAGGAGTTGAAGGAGATCGACTCCTTCGCGGTCTCCACCCCCGGCACCAACATCTGGGCCCAGCGCGGCTGACCTGCGGCGATGACGCACAACTGAGGTGCGGGCGCGGAAAACAAAAAACGGGCCGGTCCGTGGGGGGGATACGGACCGGCCCGAGGGGGGGGTTCCACCATAACCCTTCGTAAAGCATGATGCGTGCATCGGCGCCAAATGATTACGCTCCGAATCCGCCCAGCAGCACTCCGGTGAGCGCTCCGGCCGTCATGAAGGGTCCGAAGGCGAATCCCTGCTTGCGGGTGGCGCGGCCCCGCAGCAGCAGGCCGAGCCCGTACAGGGCGCCGTAGAGGAAGCCCAGGAACGCACCGGCCATCCATACCCCCCACCCGTACCACCCAAGAGCGACCCCCAGCGGGAGCGCCAGCTTGACGTCGCCGAGGCCCATGCCGGCGGGGTTGATCAGGAACAGCACCAGGTACGCCGCCCCGAGCGCGGCCCCGCCCAGCAGCGCGAGACGCCACGAGCCCGCGGCGCCGGGGAACAGGGCCGCGCCGCCGAGGAGGCCGGCGGCGGCTCCGGCGAGCGGGAGGGTCAGCACGTCGGGGAGCCGGTGCACGGCGAGGTCGACGAGGGCCAGCAGGACCAGGACGGGCGCGAGGGCGACGTAGACCGCCGCCTCGGGGCGGGGTGCCACGGCCGCCGCGAGGGCGGCGCAGGCCGCCGCGGTGACGGCGGCGGCCGTGGCGGCCCCGCGCCGGGTGGGGCCGTACCGGTGTTCCCGGAGGCCGGCGGAACGGCAGCGGGCGGGCCCCAGCCAGCCGGGGATCGGGTGCCCGTCGGGGCAGTGCGCCCGCCAGGACGTCTGCGGCGGCACGGAGAGCCGGTACGCGGCGCGGGGCAGCAGGAGCCCGGCGGCGGCGCCGTAGGAGGCGGCGAGGATGGCCGCGAGGATGCCCATGCCGTGACGGTAGGCGGTGGCGCGGGCCGCCGGGAGGGGCCCCGGGGCCCGCGCACCCTGGCCCCGCGGCCCGGGACCCGGCAAGGTGGCCCGCATGGCGAAGTGGACGGACGGGCACGGGACGCTGCGGGCCGGGGACGTGACGGTGGCGCTGGAGGTGGCCGCCTCGTACGGGGCGCGCACGCGGGGGCTGCTGGGGCGCGACGGGATCGAGGGGGCCATGCTGCTCACCCCGGCGGCGAGCGTGCACACCTTCCGGATGCGCTTCCCGATCGACGTGGCCTACCTGGACCGGCACTTCGGGGTCCTGGCCGTCCGCACCATGCCCCCGGGCCGGCTCGGCCTGCCGCGCCCGCGCGCCCGGTACGTCCTGGAGGCGGAGGCGGGCGCCATGGAGCGGTGGGGCGTCCGCGCGGGCGGCCGCGTGGACCTGTACGGCGCCTGAGCGCGGCCGGAGCCGACGTCCGACGGGCGGGACTTTCCCGACGCGATCCGGGGCCCGGGGCTCACGGGCGGTAGGTTGGGGCGGTTGAGCTGGGGTGGCAGGGGAGCGGCATGAGCGGCATGAGCGGCATGACGGAGAACGCGCACATCAAGGCGCTGGAGCAGATCATGCCGGCGACGCACGGCGCCGACGAGGACATCGACTGGCAGGCGGCGGAGGCCGTCTGGGGGACCCGGTTCCCGGCCGATTACGTGGCCTTCATGGGGCGGTTCGGCGCGGGCTCCATCAACGGCGAGGCCAGCGTGCTGCTGCCGTTGCCCAAGCCGGGGTTGCAGTGGGACCCGGCGGAGATGGCCGAGGAGACCGGCAACGCCCGCCAGGTGTGGGAGGTCGAGGGCGGCCGGGCCGCCTTCGACGTGGATCCCGAGTCGATCATCGCCTGGGGGGTCACGGGCGGGTCCGACATCCTGTGCTGGTTGACCTCCGACCCCGATCCGGACCGGTGGCCGGTGCTGGTGGTCGGGCGGCACACCGCCGACTCCTTCGCGGTGCATCCGTACGGCATGGCCGAATTCCTGTTGCTGCTGTGCTCCGACGAGTTCGACGTGAGCCCCGTCAGCATCACCTTCTGGGACGCGGGCCACCTGAGCTTCGTGCACTGGCGCAAGGCCCAGCGGCGTTGGCAGGAGGGCCGCAATCCCGAGACGGGCGAGCCGGACCCGTACGCGGGCGAGTTCGCCGACTGATTCTTTCAGGACATCCATAGCCCGTTTCCGTGGCCGGAAACGGGCTTTTTGGTGTGTCTACGCGCGTCCAATTCATCGATCTTTTATCGGAAAACACCATCGGGAAATCCAGCATTTGGAGCATTGGACATAACTTCCGACCCAATGGAATGAGCCACCCCGCGGGCAGGAGAGAATTCCGGCCAACGGGCCACGGCGGGACACCCCGGCCCCGAGCAACTCATAAGTAATAACGGGACTCAAAAGAAAATCAGGGGAACCCACCGTGCGAAGAAAAACGTTCGGCCCGGCCGCTTCGGCCGCCGTGCTCGGCCTCCTGCTACCGCTGACCGGCTGCGGAGGTTCCGACGGCGGTTCGGGGGACGGCGACACGCTGCGCCTGGTCGCCGCCGAATACGGCAACACCCCGGCCAACAGCTCCAAGGCGTTCTGGGAGAAGGCCACCCGCGATTTCACGGCCGCCAACCCGGGCATCAAGGTCGAGGTCCAGCTCCTCCCGTGGGCGGACATCGACCGCGAGGTCACCCGGATGGTGGGCGCCGGCAAGGCTCCCGACATGGCCCTCATGGGTTCGTACTCGGACTTCGCCGCGCAGGGGAAGCTGTACTCCGCCGACGAGCTCCTCTCCATCTCCGCCGAGGCGAACTTCCTCCAGCCGCTCGCCGAGGCGGGTTCGGTCGGCAGCACCCTCTACGGCCTGCCGTTCGTGGCGAGCAGCCGCCTCCTGTTCTACAACGAGGCCCTTTTCGCCAAGGCCGGCATCCAGTCCGCCCCCAAGACGTGGCTGGACCTGAAGGCCGACGCGAAGGCGCTCAAGGACAAGGGCGTGAAGTACCCGTACGCGATGCCGCTGGGCCCGGAGGAGGCGCACGCGGAGGCCATGATCTGGGAGCTGAGCAACGGCGGCGGGTTCGCCGACAGCAGCGGCAACTACAGCCTGGCGTCCGAGCAGAACGTCGCGACGTTCCGCTGGATCAAGGAGCACCTGATCGTCCCGGGTCTGGTCGGCCCGACGCCGCCGGCGCAGCTCAACCGCGCCGACGCCTTCGCCGCCTTCCTGCGGGGCGAGGTAGGCATGGTCAACGGCTACCCGTCCCTGCTCCACGAGGCGAGTGCGAAGGGCATCGGCGTCAAGGCCGTGCCCATGCCGGTGTCGAACGACCTGGGTTCCGGGGAGAGCACGCCGACCGTGGGCGTGGCGGACTGGATGATGGCGTTCAAGCAGAACGGCAAGCGCGACCAGATCGGCAAGTTCCTGGACTTCATCTACCAGGACAAGATCCTTTCGGACTTCGCCGGCCGCTACCACCTGCTGCCCTCGACGGTCACGGCCTCGCGCACCCCGGCGGGCGGTGGACTCGGCTCCACCGACGAGGCCTTCCTGACGGCCCTGCGCGGCGCGCAGCTCTACCCGGTGAACGACCCCTCGTGGGTCACCGTCAGCGACTCCATCAAGCGGAACATCGGCCGCGCCGTGGAGCCGTCCGTCGACCCGAAGACCGTGCTCGAAGAGATCGCCACGAAGGCGAACGAGGCCGGCAAGAAGCGCTGAAGGACCCGAAGGACCCGCAGAAGACGGGACCTTCGCCTCCCTGCCCCACCGCATCCCGTGCGGCAGAATGGCTGACGGCTCTTGATCCAAGGCCGTGGCCCAGTCGCCCGCCGAGCACCCACAAGGTGCGCGGGGCGACCGGCCTCCCTCCGCTCCCCCTCCCCCCGTCCGGGGTCGGCTCAGCGCTGCCCGTTCTCCGTGGAGAACGCCGTCCGGTACTGACCGCAGTCGGAGCCCCAGCGCAGCGTGCCCGTGAGCGTTCCGTAGCCCGACCGGGTGAGCGACCATTCCACCGTGTACTCGCCGGTGTCGCAGGCGATCCGCCTGCCCCCCTCGAACCGCCCGCTCCCCGTCGCCGGCTGATCGGTCAGTTCCCTGCGCACCTCGCCCGCCTTGGCGCCCTTGGCGGTGCGCAGCACCGCGTGCACCACGATCGGGTGCTTGCCGTCCTTCGTGGTCAGCGCCTTCTTCAGCAGCTTCGAGTCGGACACCGACCAGGCGAACTCGTACGAGGGCAGCCAGGCCAGCGTCTTCGGGTCGGGGACCTGCCGTTCGTACTCGCGGGCGCCCTCGGGGCCGGGGCCGGTGACCGTCTTGTACTGGACGCCCGGGTGGAACCGGAGTCGGCCTTCCACCTTGTGCATGTCGTCCTTGGTCCACATCGACTTCATGGCCTTCTCCCCGCCGGCCGGGTCCTGGAGGTACGGGCTGCTCGGGGCGGCGGTGGCGGCGCCCTGCCCGACGGCGGGGGCGAGGGCCGCCACGGCGGCGGCGAGGGCGAGGGCTGCGGTACGGGTGCGGTTCATGCCCCGCCCAACGGGGTGCCGCGGCGGGCCGGAACGACGCCCCGGGCGCGTTCACCCGTACGGAGCGGACGGGACGCCCTCAGGTGACGAACTCCGGGCCGGGCGGGAACGCGACCCCGGCGGGCCTGGTTGGCTGCCGGTGAGGGCGCGGAAGCACGCGCCACGAGCACGGGGGAACGTCATGGTCGCGACGATGGTGGGCAGCACGGTGGGCGGGACGGTGGCCGCGGGCTGGGAGCCGGTCCGGGAGGCCTTCGAGGCGTTCGTGGCGGCGGAACCGCACGCGCCGGAGGCCCAGTTGGCGGTACGTCACCACGGGCGGACCGTGGTCGACCTGTGGGGCGGCGAGGACACCGACGGGGACACCCTGAGCGGGGTCTTCTCCATCACCAAGGGCGCCGCCCACCTGGTGGTGGCGCTGCTGGTGCAGGACGGCGTACTGGACCCGGAGCGCCCGGTGTCCTCGTACTGGCCGGAGTTCACCGGGGACGGCAAGGAGGGGCTGACCCTGCGGCAGTTGGTCGCGCACGGCTCCGGACTGATCGGTGTCGACGGGGGCTTCCCCTACGAGGAGATCGCGGACGACGCCGCCGTCGCCGCCCGGCTGGTCGGGCAGAAGCCGTACTGGGAGCCGGGGACGGCGTACGGCTACCACGCGTTCGTCATCGGCGCGCTGACCGGTGAGGTGGTGCGACGGGTGACGGGCAGGTCCCTCCAGGAGGTGTACGAGGAGCGCGTGCGCGCCCCGTACGGGCTGGACCTGTACATGGGGCTGCCGCAGGAGTCCCGGGGCCGGTGGAAGCCGATCCTGGAGATGCTGCCGACGCCCGCGCAGGCGGCGGTCCTCGCCGCGGGCGGTCCGCTGCCCGAGCCGATGCGGATCGCGTTCAACGCGAACGGACGGACGCCGATGGACCCGGTGACGTACGCCAACCACCCGCGGGTGCTGACCCTGGGCCCGGCCTCGGCCGGCGGCGTCGGCACGGCACGCGGTGTGGCCGCCCTGTACGCGGCGGCCATCAGCGGGACGGAGGACCGGCCGGCGCTGCTGGATCCGGCGACGGCCGCCGAGGTCGCCCGCCCGCACGCGCCGGGCGTGGACCGGGTGACCTCGGAGGTCGACCACTTCGGGTTCGGCTTCGAGCGGCAGCACGCGGTGGGCCCGGAGGCGTTCGGGCACTGCGGCGCGGCGGGCGGCCTGGGCTTCGCCGACCCGGTCACGGGCATCGCGTACGGGTACACCCGCCGCCGGTACGGCTTCCCGGGCGGCATGGCCCCGGAGAACGGCCCGCTGACGGCGGCCGTGCTGAAGGCCGCGCGGGGGGCGTAGGTCGGGGGCTGGACCGGGCGCTCGGGGGCCGGGGGGGCCGGGGTGGCCGGGTGCTGGGGGCCCAAGGGCGAAGGGGGCCGTGCCCGTGTCCCGGATTTCGCTCGGGCAGGCCGTGTCGGGCCCGGTGATTCCCCGGGCGGCCGGGGCGGCACCGGGACCGGTCAGGCGCGGAGGCCGGCCCGGCTCAGGACGGCGGCCATGTCGTCCACGGGGAGCGCGGGGTTGGCGCCCGCGGCGGAGGCCAGTTCGTGGACGTGGAGGACCTCGCGGAGCCGGTGCAGCGGCAGCCGCGGGTCACCGGCCGCCGCCTGGCGCGTCCGGAGCACCGGGTCGTGACTGAGCCGTTCGACCAGCGCGGGCGTGGCGGCGGGGTCCCGGAGCGCAAGCCTGCGGTGGTCCCCGTCCGGATGGTCCGCGTAGCGGGCGGCGAGACCCTCGCGGGGGAAACGGGGATGTGTCTCCGCCATCCACGCTGAGAACGTCCCGCCGAGCCGTCCGTACACCCGCATCATGACGTCCTGCGGGGTGTCGGGGTGGTGGACGCACAGGTTGGTCTCCACCACGGGGTCCTCGGCGCGCACGAGGAGGCGCAGCAGGTCGGGCGGCAGGTGCGGGCTCCGGGCGGCGGCGCGCTGGAGCATCAGGTGGCCGGAGGTCGCGGCCCGGCGCAGCACGTCGGGGTCGGCGAGCCCGTCCTGCACCCATTGCACGCCCCGGCGGTCCAGGGCGCCGACCGTGAAGTCGATCGCCCTGCGCCGCTCCTCGGACAGTTCGGGTCTGATGGACACCGCGAGCCGGACGTCCTCGTCGGGGTCGACGGCGAGCCGGTCCACGAGGTCACGGGGCAGCGACGGGTTCTCGGCGAGGGCGACGAGGTGCGTCCGCCCGGCGACGTACCGTTCGGCGTCGGCGCGGGTGAGGAGCCCGTGGCGCAGCGCCTCGGCGGCGGACCGCGGGTCCCGGAGCAGTTCGGTGGTGAGGCGGGCGTCCCGCGGGCACTCCCGCAGCGCGGCGGCCCGGCGCACCCCCGGGTCGGGGTCGGCCGACAGCGCCGCCCGCTCGCCCGGCGCCAGGCGCTCCCACCCGCGCAGCACCGCCGACAGGCGCGCCGCCGGGTCGTGGTGGGTGGCCAGTGAGGCCCTGAACGGGACCGTCAGGTGGGGGGAATCCAGCAGGGCCTCACGTACGGAGGGCTCGGGGTCGTCGAGCAGCCTGGCGCACACGGCGTCCGGGAGCGCCGGGACGCTCGTACGCGGGGCGTGCCATTCGGGTCCGTACGCGAGGGCGGCCCGCACCTTGGGAACCGGATCGTCCGCGAGCCGGGCCCGCCGCGCGGGTTCGACGTCGGCGCTGAGCGCGAAGTCCATCCGGACCCGCGGGTCGGGGTGGGCCAGGATCAGCGCGACGGCGGCCTCGGGAAGCCCGGCGCGCTGGACGGCTCGGCGGGGCGGGCGGTCGACGGGGGCGGGGCTCTCGGCTCCGCGGGCGCCGACGCCGTCGCGGACACCGGCCCCGCCCCCGCCCTCACCGGCGTCGCCCGCACCCGCGCGGAGCAGGCTGAGCAGCAGCGGTGTGGGCAGCGTCGGGTTGCCCGCGACTCCGTCCAACGCGGATGAGTGAAACGCGACCATGCTCCCCTACCCCCGTGGTGCCGTATCGGTCCGCGCACATCATCCCGGGTGGGTGGGCAGGGGGGCGGGGGCGGTTGCGCCCGGGGTCAGGCCTGGCCGGTCTCGAAGCGGCTGACGCGGCCGTCGGCGGTGACGTCGAAGCGCCAGGCGGTGCGCATCTCGCCCCAGGTGTCGTTGCGGTAGTCGACGACGAGGGAACGGCCGGCGTCGGACTCGGACGCCACCGCCATGCGGCCGCCGGAGGAGAAGATCTCCCGGTCGGTCCACTGGGTGAGGTCGCGGTCCGAGCCGTCGTCGGACATGGTCGCGTCGGGGGTGAGGACGGCCTGGAAGGCGTCCCTGTCACCGGCGTTGACGGCGGTGACGAAGGCGCGGACGGTGGGGTCGGTGAGCTGGTCCGGGTCGATCACGGGAGCCTCCTGGTCGTGCGTGCGGGACCTCGTACGGGCCCGCTGTGCGCGACCAGGGAACACCGGGGGCGGCGCCGGGCCACCGATCCTCACCCGTTCGCCGCCGGACGGCGTGTCAGGGGGCGGTGCGGACCGGGAAGCCGGTGGGGCGGCCCTGTTCCTTCAGCCAGGTCAGCACCTGGTCGAGGGCGTCGACGGTCTGCCGGCGGTCGCCGCCCCCGTCGTGGAACAGCAC
Organism: Streptomyces sp. NPDC057939; assembly: GCF_042887545.1. Classification (NCBI taxonomy): domain Bacteria; kingdom Bacillati; phylum Actinomycetota; class Actinomycetes; order Kitasatosporales; family Streptomycetaceae; genus Streptomyces; species Streptomyces sp. NPDC057939. The sequence continues at coordinate 30,333 of NZ_JBHVPG010000047.1, read as the reverse complement.
CGTCGGACCGTTGCCGATCTCGCGCTGCACGGCGGCGACGATGGCGTCCGCGCCGGGCTTGCCGAAGTCCTTGGTGTCGACGTTCCAGCCGAGCGGACGCATCCCGTCGGCCGCGGCGATGCGACGGCTGTCGGGGGTGAAGGCCCCGCCCGGGGCCCGGTAGTACTCGACCTTCGCGCCCGCTCCGGCCGCTTCCTCGATCAGCCTCTTGGCGTCGAGGATCTGCGCCTCCTGGTAGGCGACGGGCTTCTTGTCCATCTTCGTGTCGTGGTCCATGGAGTGGTCGCAGAGCCGGTGGCCGCCCGCGACGATCTTCTTGACGATGTCCGGGTGGGCCTTGGCCCGGGGGCCGACCATGCAGAAGGTCGCCCGTACGCCGTGCGCGGCGAGGACGTCGAGGACCTGGGGGGTCCAGCGGGGGTCGGGGCCGTCGTCGATGGTGATGTTGACGGCGTTGCCGCCGCTCTCCGAGGCGTGCGCGATGCTCTCGGGGACGGTGCCTGCGGACCCGGGGGCCGCGGGCGCGCCGGGGGCGGCCGGGGTCGCGACGGGGTCGGTGCGGTGGCCGTCCGTTCCGACGAGTGCGGTGACTCCCCACACGGTCGCCCCGACGGCTGCGGCCGAGGCCGCGACGGCTATCCGGCCCCGGAGACCGAGCTTCTGCGTATGCGTCATGTGTCCACTCCCCGTCCGCCCTTGAAAGGGTTATGTGGGTCATGACGCCTTCGGACTTGATTGGGTTCCACCCAATTGCCCTATAAATTGCAGGTAATAAGGACTTTGGTCCTTCATAGTCACAGATGGCGCGACAGGCCCGGCGGGCACGACGGCCACTGCGGGCCCGCCGGGCACCGCAGCACCGACGGCCCCTTCGGCGCCGCACACACACGAACGGCGGGTCCGGCGCGGGGGTTCGTCCCCGCGCCGGACCCGCCGTACCGGTGTCCGTCGTGTGTGGTGCGTGGTGCGTGGTGCGTGCTGCGTGCTGCGTGCTGCGTGGTGCGTGGGCGGTGCGTCCCGGGTGGGTCGGCGCGTCAGTGCGCCGGGGAGTCCTGGGGGGTCGGGCCCGCGCCCCGCAGCGGGACCTCCTTGACGAACCAGGCCGCCACGAAGCCCAGTACGGCGACGCCCGCACCGAGCAGGAAGGCCGAGTGCGTACCGGCGGCCACCGCGTGCTGATAGGCGTCGCGCACGGCCTCCGGGAGCTTGGCGAGGCTCGCCGCGTCCAACTGCGCCGAGCCCGCCGCGGCGGCGGCCTGCGCACCCTGGCGCTCGACCATGGTGTCGGTGACCTGGGTGGTGAACAGGGAGCCCATGAGGGCGACGCCGAAGGAACCGCCGAGCGTACGGAAGAGGGTGGCCGAGGACGAGGCCACGCCCATGTCCTTCATCTCGACGCTGTTCTGCGCGACCAGCATCGTGATCTGCATCAGGAAGCCGAGGCCCGCGCCCAGGACGGCCATGTAGACGCCGGAGACCAGGCGCGAGGTGTCGGTGTCCATCGTCGCGAGGAGGAACAGGCCGACGACCATGAAGGCGCCGCCGACGATCGGGAAGATCTTGTACTTGCCGCTGCTGGTGGTGACCCGGCCCGCGATGAGCGAGACGAGCATCATCGAGAGCAGCATGGGCAGGAGCAGCAGGCCCGAGTTGGTGGCGGAGGCGCCCTGGACCGCCTGCTGGAACAGCGGGAGGTAGAGCACGCCGCCGAACATCGCGAAGCCGACGAGGAAGCCGATCACGGACATGAGGGCGAAGTTGCGGCTGCGGAAGATGTGCAGCGGCATGATCGGCTCGGCGGCCTTCGTCTCGACGAAGAGGAAGGCCGCGGTCGACGCGATGCCGACGGCGATCAGGCCGAGGACCTCGACGGAGCCCCAGGCGTACTCGGTACCGCCCCAGGTGGTGACGAGGACGGTCGAGGTGATGGCGATGGTCAGCAGCGCCGCACCCAGGTAGTCGATCTTGCTCTTGGACCGCTTCTTGGGCAGGTGCAGCACGGCGGAGACCATCGCGAGGGCCACGGCGCCGAGCGGCAGGTTGATGTAGAAGGACCAGCGCCAGCCCATGTGGTCGGTGATGGTGCCGCCGACCAGCGGACCGCCGATCATGGCGAGGGCCATCACGCCGGCCATCATGCCCTGGTACTTGCCGCGCTCACGGGGCGGTATCAGGTCACCGATGATCGCCATGACGCCCACCATCAGACCACCGGCACCCAGACCCTGGATGGCGCGGAAACCGATGAGCTGACCCATGTCCTGGGCCATGCCGCTGAGCACGGAGCCGATCAGGAAGATGACGATCGAGGCGAGGAAGGAACCCTTCCGCCCGTACATGTCGCCGATCTTGCCCCAGATGGGGGTGGAGGCGGCGGTGGCGAGGGTGTAGGCGGTGACCACCCAGGACAGGTGCTCCAGGCCGCCGAGTTCGCCGACGATGGTCGGCATCGCGGTACCGATGATCATGTTGTCGAGCATCGCGAGCAGCATCGCGATCATGAGGGCCATGAGGACGACGCGCACGCTGCGCGGCTTCGGTCCCGTTTGCACCTCCTCCACGGGTACGGCCGTCTTGACTGTCTCGCTCATGTCCACTCCCCTGGCACCGACACTTCGACTCACACCCGCCGGGAACTTACTTGCCGCCCGGCTAGTTCACTACACTGTGGACGGTAGACGTGTCACTAGCCGGTCGTCAAGTAAGTACATGTGTCGTACGTAAGTGTGGGGAGAGCCATGTCCAACAGCTCCAGCGGCGGTCCGCAGCAGCGGCGCGGCAACACGCGCCAGCGCATCCAGGACGTCGCGCTGGAGCTGTTCGCCGAGCAGGGGTACGAGAAGACGTCGCTGCGCGAGATCGCGGAGCGGCTGGAGGTCACGAAGGCGGCGCTGTACTACCACTTCAAGACCAAGGAAGACATCATCATCAGCGTCTTCGACGACGTGACGCGGCCGATCGACGAGCTGATCGAGTGGGCGCAGGAGCAGCCGCCGACGCTGGAGACGAAGCGCGAGGTGCTGCGCCGCTACAGCGAGGCGATGGCGGCGGGCGCGCAGCTGTACCGCTTCATGCAGGAGAACCAGGCGACGATGCGGGAGCTGAGCATCGGCGAGACCGTGAAGCGGCGCCTGTTCACCCTGGTGGAACTGCTCCGCACGGAAGAGGGACCGCTGACGGACCAGGTCCGCTGCGTGAGCGCCCTGTTCACGCTGCACGCGGGAATGATGTTCCTCCAGCACGTGGAGGGCGACCCGGAGGAGACCCGGCAGGCGGCGCTCCAGGTCGCGACGGACCTGATCACGCAGGCGCACCACGAGGGCGAGTAGCGCCCACCGCGCGTCCCGCCCCCGCCCTCCGCCCGCCCCCGCCCTCCGCCCGCTCCGTGCGTTCGCCGGTGACCGTTGGCACGATCGCGTCACGGGCGGACGCGTGGAACCGGTGGATACGAGAGGGCGGCGAGGGCGCACGAGGCGGCACGGCGCGCACGACGGCAGCAACAAGCCGGGCGCGCGTGTCCGATGCGCGCAGGGGACGGTGCCGAAGCTCCGAATGTCACGGTTCGGCTACTGCCGCACCTTGCGCCCCGCCCACCCCTAGGGTGACCGAATTCACACCACCTCTGTGGGGGTCTTCATGTCACAACAGTTCCCACCGCCCGGCCAGCAGCCACCGCCCGGCTACGGCTACCCGCCGCAGGCCCCGAAAAAATCGTCCGCCGGGAAGATCGTCGGGTTCGGCTGTCTGGGGATCGTCGGATTGGTCGTGGTCATCGGCATCGCGGGCGCGGCCCTGAGCGGCGGGGAGGACGACGGTAAGACGGCGACGCCGCCGGCTGCCTCGTCGGCTGCTTCGGGGCAGCCGGAGGCCCCGGCCTCCGCAGCGCCGGAGAAGAAGGCTGCGGTGGAAGTGACCGCGAAGAAAACGCCGTTCAAGGCGTCGGTCCTGGCGCAGGGCGACGACTACACGAGCGTCTCGGTCACCGTCACGAACAACTCGTCGAAGTCGATCGACGTCAATCCGCTGTACTTCACGATCACCGACACCGGTGGCGGCAAGCACACGTCGGAGCTCGGTGTCGATGAGGGGCAGATCGGCACGGTCGAGCTGGCACCGGGCGAGAACGTGACCGGCACCGTCACCTCGAAGGGGAAGTTCACCCCGAAGTCCGTGGCTTACACGGATGGGCTGATCGGCAAGGCAATCCGCGCGGACGTGTCCTGACCTGACTACTGCCCCCGCCCCCGGTCCGGCCGGAGGCGGGGGCAGCTCCGTTCAGGCTGCGATCACGCCGTCCGAGGTCCGCAACACCCCACACGGGGCCACCCGGCCGCATACGCTCGCCCGCAACTGCGCAGTGCCCGATGAACGGCAGATCGCAGGGCCGGCCGCCCTTGCGGCTCCCCGTCGCGGCCGGTGGGATCGCCATCGAGGCCAACTCCCGCAAGGTTTGCTGGACATCGCGGGGATGGAAGCTCACAGCAGTCGCATGCGCGGCGCGTTTTCCGTGCACATGCCGGGCCTGCTCCAGACCTCTGACCACGCACTCGCCGTGTTCCGAATGGTGATCCCCCGCGCCGGCCCTCCCCTTCGACGCCGGCGGGTTCCCCGGCGCGGGACGGACGGCGCTCTACGCCGAGGGGCCGACCACACCACTCGATACCGTGCAGGTCGACAACTCCCACGGTCCCGACTTCCTCCATGCGGAAACCCAACTCTTCGCGTACCGGGCGCACTTCGACCTGCTGCAACAACTGGCGTTCTCCCCCAGGGACTTCCGGGGGTTCACCCATGCCATCGCGGAGCCACCTCACCGACTGACGTCCGCGCCGGGGTGTGCGGCGCCGCACAGGGCGGTCCGGCGGTCAGGCCGGCCGGTCGAGACGACGTTCCGAGGCGGCGATCGGAACGTCGTTGATACTGGCCTCCCTACGGCGCATCAGGCCGGCCTCGTCGAACTCCCACTGCTCGTTGCCGTGGCTGCGCCACCACTGGCCGGAGGCGTCGTGCCACTCGTACTCGAAGCGCACGGAGATGCGGTTGCCGGTGTACGACCAGAGCTCCTTGCGGAGCCGGTAGTCCAGTTCCCGCTGCCACTTGTCGGCGAGGAAGGCCCGGATCTCGTCCCGGCCGGTGAGGAAGCGGTCGCGGTTCCGCCAGACCGAGTCCTCGGTGTAGGCAAGCGCGACCCGTTCCGGATCGCGACTGTTCCAGGCGTCCTCCGCCGCCTGGACCTTCGCCGTCGCGGACTCCTCGGTGAACGGCGGCAGGGGTGGACGTACGACGGAAGTGCCCATGGCAAAGCCTCTCGAAGGCGAAACCCGATCAAGGAGAACGTTCGTTCTCACCGTAGAGAACGAACGTTTTCCCCGCAAGCGGATCTGCACTACGCTGCCCGCATGGACTCCCCCGTGAACGACGACGAGGCACGCGACCGGCTGCTGGACGCCGCGGAGGCCCTCTTCTACGCGGAGGGCGTCCAAGCCGTCGGAATGGACCGCATCCGCGCCGAATCCGGCGTCGCGCTCAAGCGGCTGTACCGGATCTTCCCCGCGAAGGAAGCCCTGGTCACGGCCTACCTGGAACGGCGCGACCAGCGCTGGATCACCGGCCTGCGCGCGGCGGTCGACGGGGCGCCCGACCCGGTGGCGGCGGTCTTCGACCGGCTCGCGGCCTGGTTCTCGGAGCCGGACTTCCGCGGCTGCGCGTTCCTCAACACCTACGGGGAACTGGGCGCGGGCCCCGCCGGGGTACTGGACGTCGTCCACCGCCACAAGGCGGAGCTACGGAACGTCCTGGCCGGCCTCACCGGCCCGAACGACCCGCCCGGCCTCGCGGATCAGCTGCTGATCCTGGTCGAGGGCGCGACGGTGGTGGCGGCCCTCGACCCCGGCCCGGAACCGGCCCACCACGCCGCGGCGGCGGCCCGCACCCTCCTGGGCCGGACCGCCGCCGCGCCTGCCTGACCCGCGCTAGCTCGCGCCGCGCGGGAAGGTGATCTCGACGCGGCGGTTCTTCTTCCGGCCTTCCTCGGTGCTGTTGTCCGCGATGGGGTAGTCCTCGCTGTAACCCCGCACGTCGAAGGTGACCGAGGGGTTCGTGACGGTCTTGACGAGCTCCGTCTGCACCGCGTCGGCCCGCTGCTTGGACAGCTCCTTGCCGTGCTCGTAGCTGCCCTGGTCGTCGGTGAAGCCGAAGACGCGGACGCGGGTGGCCTTCTGTTGGTTGATCTCGTTGGCGATGGCCTGTATCCGGGCCGCAGCCTGCGCGTTGAAGACCGCACTGTTCTCGGGGAACAGCACCTCGGACTGCAACGCCATCATGACGGTCTGGTTCGTCTCCTGCCGCCGCTGCTCCCCACCGAGGTCCTCGACGACCTCGGCGATGTCGAGCACCTTGATGGGCGCGAGCGTCCCACCTTGCGGGATCTTGAGCCCGGGAGCGCTGGAGTCGATGGCAACCGGCGCGGCGGCCGACGGCTCGGTACCGGGCGGCACGGAGGGCTTCACGTCGTCGGCGTGCGCGCCGGAGGCGCCGATGAAGTGCGCTCCGGAGATCACGAGCGCAACGACGGCTGCCGAAGCGGCGGTGCGGTGGCGTTTTGTCATGGCGTCACCCAGAGATCTTGACTGTGGCCGTGGCGAACGTGGGCATGCTGAACTCAAGTTCGGTGGTCGCGGGTGGCGGCGCCGGGAACTGGGCGAAGAAGGCCACGACTTGACCCGGATCAACACTGGAGACCCCGGTTGTGCACAGGCAGCGCGATTCGGTGTCCCTCAGAACGTAGTAACGCTTCTTTCCGGCCTTGTCTACAAGGGTCGCCCCAGCAACCGACTCCCCGGTGCCCTGAAGCTCGACGCCCCGCCACGCAACCGTGTCATTGAAAGCACGGGAACCCGTGTTCTTGAGCTGGCCGGTGACGGTGACGAATCCGCCTGCATCACGCTGGACCGAGTTGACCTCCAGGGTCATGCCCTCTTGGCCCTTCAACTGGGCGATGACCGTCGCGGGCGCTTCGCTCTGCCCCTTGGATGGGGCGGCGGAACCTCCGGGCGTTCCCTGCGTCTGGGATTGTGAGGCCGCCGAAGGCGCTTTCGGGTCGTCCCCGCTCCCGCACCCGGCAACAGTGAGAGCCAGGCCCGCTACAACCGCAACGGCCGCTCCCCTGCGGACCTTCGCCGTATGCCGAATGCTCATGTGTAACTGCTTCCTTGTCTCACGGATCAGTGTCAGTCGGTCAGTCTCACGTCGAAAAGGGACCTCGCCAAGATGCGCCAAGGATCCGGTTTCGAAGGGTTGAACGTGACCGTGCTGCCCTTGCATGCAAAGACGACCGAGCCGGGTTTGGGCGGGGGGCTCGCATCAGGAGTGGGGCTCGGAGAAGGCGAGGTGGTCGGCGCCGGCGGCGGGGCCGAGAGCAGGGTGCAGCGTGATCGGATCACCGCTGTCGCACGCGCCGTCCCTCGCATCCCATCAGTTCCGGGAACAACGGACTTGCCCACGGTGCCGTTCGTCGTGACGTCGACCCGGAACGTAAGCCCTGATCGTTGGCAGGTCGCCTGAGCATCGTTCCTACCGGCGAAATCGGCTGCTGGCGCGCATCCGCCTTGCGGGGCGAACAGCTCACCATCGAGCACGCTCTCCCATTGCTCCGCGTTGAGTGTCAGCAGGTCCAGCCCGGGGGCGAGGTGATCCCTCGCATCACGGGCTGCAGCCAACGCAGCGGCGTCCGCCGCCCCCTGGGCGTCGCTTCGGGTGACGGAAGCCTGCCCCACGACGAAGAACGCGAGCGCGGCAAAGAGCACCCCGGCCACCAGGACGATGTACACGGGGAATGCCTGCCCTTTGTCCACAGCCCGCGGGGAAGTCCGCACTAACCCGCTTTGATGCTTGTCACGGCGTCCTTGATCCGCTTGGTGATCTCCGAACCGATGCCCGAGCCGACGATCGCGCCGATGATCACTACGACCACCAGGATGATGCCCAGGTATTCGAATGCCGTTTGGCCCCGGTCCTGGTTCGCGTAGCGCTTGCGGAGGCGGGTGATCGCCGTGTCCGTCCAGACGTTCAGCCGGATCGTGGCCTTCAGCAGCGAGTTGTGTGACATGGGGGTCCCCTCCCGGGCCGGTGCCACTGTTGATGGGCGGACGGTACGGGGAGTTACGGGTGATAACCAAGGGTCCCGGGGCCCAAATGCGGACCCACTGCGTCCTGCGGTCAGCCATGGCCGGTCACTCCCGGACGGGCGGTTCCCAGCCAGCGGGCTATGGCTTCGCTGCGGGTGGTGGTCCTGAGCTTCGCGAAGATGCGGTTGATGTGGTTCTTGACCGTCTTCTCGCTGATGAAGCACGCGCCGGCGATCTGCTGATTGTTCATTCCGGACGCGATCAAGTCCATGATCTCAGTCTCCCGCGAACTCAGCCCATATGGAACGGAGTTGTGCATGCGCTCCGTAGAGGATGCCATATTTCGTTGCGGTTGCGAAGAGCTTCGGAGGTCTTCCAGCAAGGTCGTCGCCGCCGACGTCGAGAAGTGGGCGCGGCCCGCCCGGACGTCGCGGACCGCGCGGATCAGGTCGTCCGCCGTGAACTCGCCGTGGACGAGGTAGCCGCCCGCGCCCAGGAGCAGGGTCTCGCGGATCGTGTCGGCTTCGCGGCTGTGCGTCAGCATCAGGACGGGGGCCAGCGGTACCAGGTGCGGGAGGGCGGAGATGCCGTCGACGCCCGGCATGCGGACGTCCAGCAGGATCACGTCCGGGTTGTGCCGGCGGGTCAGGCTCAGGGCCTCCCGGCCGTCACGGGCCTCGGCCACCACGCGGAGGTCGTCGGTGGCGGCCAGCAGGGCGGCGAGGCCGGCCCGGACGACCGGGTTGTCGTCGGCGATGAGGACGCGGATCGGCATCATGGCTCAGCCGCCTCCCAGGAGGGCACCGAAGTCCACGTCCGCGCCGTAGACGAAGCCGCAGACGAGCAGGATCAGTGTGCCCGGCAGCATGAACATGGTGACCGCGAAGGTCGCCTTGGGGACGGCGCGGGCGGCGCGCCGGCGGGCGTTCTGGGCGTCGGTGCGGCGCATGTCCTCGGCGATGGCGATGAGGGTCTCGACGATCGGGGAGCCGAGTTCCTCGCCCTGTTGGAGGGCGGTGACGAACTGGGCGACCTGCTCGGAGTCGTTGCGTCGGCGCAGTTCGTCGAAGGCCTGGCGGCGGCTGACGCCCATGTCCATCTGCTGGAGGGTGATGCGCACCTCGTCGGCCCAGGGGCCCTCGTACTTGTGCGACACGCGCTCCAGCGCCTGTCGGAAGCCGAGGCCGGCGCTGACGACGACGGCCAGGACGTCGAGGAAGTCGGGCAGGGTCCGTTCGATGTTGTCGCGGCGGACGCGGATCGCGGACCACAGGCCCGCCTCGATCCAGAACAGGCCGAAGGCGACCATGAGGAGGGCCGGCACCAGCCGGCCGTTCATCAGCATGGCCAGGGCGCCGAGGCCGCCGAGGAATCCGTACACGGCGCGGCGGGCGGCGTAGCGGTCGATGGTCAGGCCGGACGGGTTGCCGGCCATGTCGATCTGGCGGCGTTTGCGGGCGACCTGCTTGGGGCCCATGAGGCGCAGGACCAGCGGGGCCCAGCGGATGCCGAGGCGGTCGACGAGGGAGCCGACGGCGGTCGTGCGGGTGGCGCCGACCTCCAGGGCGAGGGCGAGGTCGGTGGGGAGTTTGACGTCGGCACGGTAGAGGCGGATGCCGTGGAGGATGCCGAAGACGGCGAGGCCGAGGGCCAGGGCGAGGGCGAGGGGCAGCAGCGCGGTCATGTGGTCGTCCGCCTCACACGTCGATCTTCGAGAGGCGGCGGATCAGGAAGAACCCGAGGGCGAAGAGGCCGAGGGAGACCAAGACCGCCACCTGCCCGAGGAAGGCGCCCGTCATCCGGTCGAGGGCGCCGGGCATCATCGCGTTCACCAGGAGCAGCGAGCCCAGGCCGATCGCGGGGACGAGGTACGCGGTGACGGTGACCTGCGAGAGCTGCGTACGGATCTCCCGGCGGGTCTCCTTGCGCTGTTCCAGGGTGACTGTGAGGTTCCGCAGGCTTCCCACGATGGCGCCGCCCGCCCGCGCCGACAGGACGAGGGTGGAGACGAGGACGACGAGTTCGCGCGACGGCAGCCGGTCGACGATCTCGCCGAGGGCCTCCTCGATGGAGTGGCCGACGGCGAGGCGGTCCGCGACGCGGGAGAGTTCCTCGCCCGCCGGGGCCTCCAACTCCTCGGCCGCCATGCCGATGGCGGTGCGCAGGGCCAGGCCGGCCTGGGTGGCGTTGGCGAGGATGCGGGCGAGTTCGGGGAGTTGGTTGATGAAGCGTTCGGTGCGTCGGGCGCGCTGCCAGTTGAGGAAGGCGTTGGCCGCCCAGATGCCGATCAGGCCGGCGAGGGGGCCGAAGAAGGGTGCCAGGAGGGACGCGGAGACCAGCCAGACGCCCACGATGGCCATCAGCATGTAGACGAAGAACTCGCCGGGGGTGAGGTCCATGCCGGTGGTGGCCAGCTTCAGTTCGAGGCGGCGTCCGAACCGGGTCGCGCGCAGTCGGCGGTCCACGGCGGGGAAGCGGCGCCGACGGCCCGTCGGTTCGGGTGCGCCGCTCGCCGAGAGCCGTTCGATGAGGGCGGCGCGCTGGGCGTGTCCGGCGGCGTAGGCGTGCACGCCGAGGGACACGAAGAGGCCGGCCAGCAGGGTGGCGCCGAGGGTGAGGAGGACGAGGTTGTTCACAGGACGGTCCGAGAGGTGAGCGGGTCGAACGGTTCGTACCGCTCGTCCGACAGGGCGACCCCGAAGGCCTGGGGAATCGGTTGGCTGTTCATGTAGAGGCGTTCCGCGATCCGGCGGGGCAGCGGGTGGTACGTGAAGTGGCCGTGGACGCGCCCGTCGGCGCCCATCGGCTGGGCGACGTATCGGCAGACGGTGGTGATGCGGAAGGGTTCGCGGCCGTGGGAGTCGAGGACGGAGATCTCCGTGATGCGGCGCGAGCCGTCGCCGAAGCGGGTCAGCTGGACGATGACGTTGACCGCGCTGTTGATCTGGTCCTGGAGGGCCTCGAAGGGGATCTCCACCTCCGACATGGAGGCGAGGGTCTGCAGGCGCATCAACGCGTCCTGGGAGCTGTTGGCGTGGACGGTGGCGAGGGAGCCGTCGTGGCCCGTGGACATGGCCTGGAGCATGTCGAGGGTCTCGCCGCCGCGGACCTCGCCGACGATGATGCGGTCGGGGCGCATGCGCAGGGAGTTGCGTACGAGGTCGCGGATGGTGATCTGGCCCTTGCCCTCCACGTTCGGGGGCCGGGATTCGAGGCGGATGACGTGCGCCTGCTGGAGCTGGAGCTCGGCGGAGTCCTCGATGGTGATGACGCGCTCGCCCTCCGGGATGAGTCCGGAGAGGGCGTTGAGGAGGGTGGTCTTGCCGGTGCCGGTGGCGCCGGAGACGATCACGTTCATCTTCGCCTGGACCAGCCCGGACAGCAGGAGGAGCATCTGCTCGTCGAGGGAGCCGAGGCCGATCATCTCGTGCAGGGTGAAGGCGCGCGGGAAGCGGCGGATGGTGAGGGTGGCGCCGGTCAGCGAGAGCGGCGGGATGATGACGTTGACCCGCTCGCCGCTCGGGAGGCGGGCGTCGACCATCGGGTTGGCCTCGTCGACGCGGCGGTTGACGGTGGAGACGATGCGCTCGATGGTCTGCATGAGCTGCTCGTGCGAGGCGAAGCGGATGGGGAGCTGCTCGACGCGGCCGGCGCGCTCGACGAAGATCTGGTCCGGCCCGTTGACCATGATCTCGGAAATCGAGGCGTCTTCGAGGAGCGGTTCGAGCACGCCGAGGCCGAGGGCCTCGTCGACGACGCGGCGCACGAGTTGGGCCCGCTCGGCGGTGGACAGGACCGGGCCCTCGCGGCTGATGATGTGCCCGAGCACGCGCTCCAGGCGCGCGCGGCGCTCGGCGGGCGCGAGCGCGGACATCTCGGCGAGGTCGATCTCCTCTAGCAGCTTGGCGCGGTACGAGGAGACCAGCCGGCCGTCCTCGCGGGGGCTGTGGCGGTCGTCGGGGGTGTTGACCCGGGAGCGCAGGCTCATGGGCGGGCTCCGATCGGGTTCGGATCGTCGTTGGGCATGACGGCGGTACTCCGTGCCTGGTGGGGCCCGAGTCCGGGGATGATCGAGTTGGCGGTGAGGGTGACGGTCACGCTGACCGCGTCCGCCGACGTGCTCCAGGCGAACGTGGCGCCGGAGGCCAGGCCGCCGCTGATCGCGGCCCTTCCGGCCGCCTCCCCGCGGTCCGGGTTGCGGGCCTCGACACGGGCCGCGGTGCGAGCGGCGGTGCCCGCCTGTTCCTCCGCGTACGCGATCCAGCCGAGTTGGATCGCGCAGAGCGCGACGAACAGCAGGATCGGTACGAAGCCGATGTACTCCAGGGCCACTTGGCCCCGGTCGGAGCGGATGCGCCGCCGGCTCACGTCAGTTCGCCTCCTTCTCCGTAGCCGCGCCGCCCGTGCCGGTGATGGTGCCGAAGTTCAGGGCGGGGTGGAACACGGGGATCTTGAGCTTCACCGTCGCCTTGTAGACGTCCCCGGCCGGTACGCATTGCACTTCCATGGACCAGGCGGAGCCGATGTGCTCGCCCGCCGCCGACCGGCAGGCCCCGTCCCCCTTGACCGCCCCCGCCCGTGCCGCCTCGTCGGCCGCGTTGCCGACCAGGGAGAAGGCGTAGCCGATCAGTACGCATTCCCACACCGCCGCCACGAGCAGCAGGATCAGCGGGACCATGCCGACGAACTCGACGGCGACCTGCCCGCGGTCGGAGCCGGTGCGCGCGGACCGTCGGGCGGCCATCGGGTCAGCCCTCCCGGCCGCGGCGCAGCCGGGCCACGGGCCCCGACGGGCGGACGGCGAGGGCGTGGCCGGGGCCGGTCCTGCCGTCGGCGGTGGCGGGGACGGCGAGCAGGCCCAGTTCGCCGGCCAGGGTCCACAGGGCTTGTTTGACGGTGGAGCGGTTGTCGAGGTCCTGGACGCGGCCCGCGTCGACGACGCCCTGGAGTTCCTTGAAGGCGGCCGGGACGGGGGTGCGGGCGACCCGGGTCTTGGTGATCTTCTCTATGAGGGCGGGCTGGATCTCGGTGTGCTTGCTCCAGCGGTTGACGACCACGGTGGTGTCCTCGGCCTTGCGCACCTGGAGCCGTTCCCACATGCGGACCATGCGCTTGGCGGCCCGTACGGAGACCACGTCCGGGGTGGCGACCAGTACCGCCACGTCGGCCATTTCCACGGCGGTGGCGTTGGCGCCGGTCACCTGGGTGCCGCAGTCGACGACGACGAGTTCGTAGCGGGCCCGCAGGGCGGCGATGACGTGGCGGGCGGCGCGGTCGTCGACCTCCTCGCCGCGTTCGCCCTCGCCGGGGGCCAGCAGCAGGGCCAGGCCGGTGCGGTCCTCGTAGACGGCGTCCTGGAGGACGCGCGGGGAGATGTCCTGGATGCCGGCGAGGTCGGCGACGGAGCGCCGGAACTGGACGTCGAGGTACGAGCCGACGTCCCCGGCCTGGAGGTCGAGGTCCACGAGGGCGGTGCGGCGTCCGGAGGCGGCCGCGGCGAGGGCGAACTGGACGGCGGTGAAGGTGGTGCCGACGCCGCCCTTGGCGCCGGTGACGGTGACGAGCCGGCCGCCGGGGCCGGTGGGGGCGTCGGCGCCCCGGCCCAGGTGGCGGCGTACGCCGGCGGACCACTGGGCGGCGGCCTGGACGCGGGTGGCGAGTTCCTCGTAGCCCAGCGGCAGCCCGACGAGGCCCCGCGCGCCGGAGTCCATCGCGGCGGAGAACACGCCGGGGCCGGCGTCGGAGGAGAGCAGGACCACGCCGACCGCCGGGAAGCGCAGGGCGACCTCGCGGATGAGTTCCAGGGCGGGGACGGGGCCGATCCGTTCGTGGACGAGGACGACCTCGGGGAGTTCGTCGACGGATTCGGCGGCCATCCGGCCGAGGGTGTCGAGGAGGGTCGTGGAATCGGGTACGGGAGCGGCCGGCTCGGCGTCCGGGAGTTGGCTGAGCAGGGCCACGATGGCGCGGGCGGCGTCCGCGTCACCGGCGGCGGGCAGGATCCGAGTGGTCATCCGCGCCTCACTTGTCCCCTTCGAGGGTGTACGTGCGGTCGCTCGGGCCGGGTGCCGAGTCGGTGCCGGGGGCCACCAGGGCCAGGCGGACGTGCTCCGCGAAGGATTCGGCGTACGCGACGCGCTGGGTGTCCTTGGTGGTCAGGGCGAAGGTGATCGGCACGGCCTCGGCCGGGCCGGTGCGGTCGCTGTTCTTCTCCAGGGCGGTGAGCTTGCCGACGCCCAGGACGCGGGCGTTGGCGACGATGATGACCGACCGGGACGGGTCGGTGTCCTTGGCGCCCTTGAAGGTGGCGAGGATGTTGACCTTCGCACCCGACGTGATCTTGCCGGCCACGCCCGTCGCCGCGTCGATCATGATCGCGATCTCCTGCTCGCCGGCCTGGAGCTGCGGTTTGTCGACGAACATGTCCGTCTGGAGCAGCGATCCCTTCTTCAGGGTGGTGAGCGCGATCTTGTCCTTGAGGGCTCCGAGGTCGGTGACGGCCGTGTCGGACAGCCAGCGTTTGGGGACCGTGACCTCTTCGAACTGGCCGGCGCCGAGGGCGCTGTAGGGGGCGATGTCGCCCTTGACCCGGTAGGCGACCACCTCGGACCCGACCTTCGAATTGACGTCGCCGATGACCACGAGGACCCCGCCGAACGCCGCGAGGGCGCACAGGACCGACAGCAGGAGCAGGATGACGCCGCGGCGCTGGCGTGAGTTCATGAGCCGTACTACCTCGCCGTTCTTCGTTCGTTCGGGCCGGTCAGGATCTGGATCTGGAGCGGGCGGCCGCTTCGGGCGGCGGCGCCGCGAGCGGGGCGGAGCAGAATCCGCAGCGGTCGCCGATGAGCTCGAAGCCGCACCACCGGCATTCCTCGCGGCGTACGGAGGAGACCAGTTGGTAGAGCACGGAGGGGTCGGGGATGGCCGCGGCGAACTCGACGAGCTTGGGGGTGGCCCACCAGCCGGGCGAGTCGGCCGGCAGCGGGTTCTCCATGACGCCCTGCACCTGCCAGGCGGGGGCCAGTTCGGCGGCGACCCAGTCGGAGGACAACTGTCCGCGGGCGAAGGTGAGGTGGGTGGCGAAGCCGGGTCCGGGCGGCAGCACGCCCTCGCGCGCGGCTGCCGTCCCCTGCGGGCCGAGCTTCGCGAGGTGCGGCGTCGGGTGGGCCAGTACGGCGAAGCGGGCGCTCGGTGACCAGGACCTGGCGTGCGCCTTGAGGCCGACGGGGACCCGGTCGAGCTTGGCGACCGTGCCGAGCAGGGCGCCCGCGTGGATGTAGTGGGACAGGAGTCGGGCGGCCGAGGCGAGGACGCCGGGACTGAAGTCGCAGACGCTGAGCTGGCGCAGCTGACGGACCAGCACGGCCGTCGCCAGCGGCGGGAGGTCGATGTCGAGGAGCGCGATCCGGTCGGTCTCCAGGATGGCCCGGACCGTGTGGAGGCGGCGTGCGGTGGCGGGCGGCAGCCAGGACGGCACGACGACCACGAGGTGCCCGTGCCGGTCCAACAGGGCGGTGGTCTCGGCGAGCGCGCCCTCCAGGTCCGCCTCGCCGGGCGGGCGCAGGACGGCGGCGCCCGGGGTGTGCCGGTCAGGGGCCGGCAGTACCAGGTCGGCGCTGGTGACAGCGATGGCGGTCGGCACCCGAATCCCCCCGTTCACCCGGTACACCACGCACGTTCCCGCGGCCGTCACGTACGCGCACGTACTGCGCGACCGCAAACTCCCGACGTGCTTCCCCCTTGCCCCAGCACCATATCCGCGACGTCCCTGGTGGGGCAGGGGCTTGCGGATTCCCGTGACCTGAGCGGGTGTCACAGGTGGCGGGAAACCCGGACAACCGGGATTCGGAACCCGTCCATTTCAAGCCACTTCGCAAAGACCCTTGACACGGGGATTGGTCTGGACCAACTTTGCTGCGCCGGCACTTGGTTACGGGGACCCCCCACTCCCCCTCATTCCGCTTGTCCCTTCCTCCCCCCACGGAGCCCACGTGAACCGCATACGCTCCCTCGCCCTGTTGGGCGCGGCCACCCTCGCCGCGGGCGGCCTCACGGCCCTCGCCCCCGGCGTCGCCCAGGCGGCCGACGTCAACGTCGTGCGCAACGGCGGCTTCGAATCCGGCCTGGCCAACTGCTCCTGTTCCGGTGGCAGCGGCGCCTCCGTCTCCTCCCCGGTCTTCGCCGGGGCGGGCGCGCTGCGGGCCGCCCCGGCGGGCCAGGACAACGCCCGCTGCAGCCAGACCGTCACGGTCAAGCCGAATTCGACGTACACCCTGAGCACCCAGGTCCAGGGCAGTTACGTGTACCTCGGCGCGACCGGCACCGGCACGCAGGACGTCTCCACCTGGACGCCGGGTTCCGGCGCCGGCTGGCAGAAGCTCTCCACTACCTTCTCCACCGGCCCGAACACCACCCAGGTCAGCGTCTGGACCCACGGCTGGTACGGCCAGACCCCGTACGTCATCGACGAGTTCAGCGTCGTCGGCCCCGACGGGGGCGGCGGCACCGATCCCGGCCCGAGCATCCCGGGTGCCCCCGCCGGCACCGCCGTTTCCGGCCAGAGCGCGAGCGCGCTCACCCTTTCGTGGAACGCGGTCGCCGGCGCGGCCGGCTACCACGTCCACCAGGACGGGGTCCGGGTGAAGTCCGTGACGGACGCCTCCGCCCAGATCACCGGGCTCGCCCCGACGACCTCGTACTCCTTCCAGGTCAGTGCGTACAACGCGGCCGGCGAGGGCGCCAAGTCGGCACCGGTGACCGGTACGACGACGGGCGGCGGCCCCGGCCCCGGCCCGAACCCCTCGGTCCCCAAGCACGCGCTGACCGGCTACTGGCAGAACTTCAACAACGGCGCGACCGTCCAGAAGCTCTCCGACGTCTCGAACGAGTACGACATCATCGCCGTCTCCTTCGCCGACGCCACGACCACGCCCGGCGCCATCACCTTCAACCTCGACTCGGCGGGCCTGAACGGCTACACCGTGCCCCAGTTCAAGGCGGACGTCGCCGCGAAGAAGGCGGCCGGCAAGTCGGTCATCCTCTCCATCGGCGGCGAGAAGGGCACGATCTCGGTCAACGACTCCGCCTCGGCGAACAACCTGGCGAACTCGGCCTGGACGCTGATGCAGGAGTACGGCTTCAACGGCATCGACATCGACCTGGAGAACGGCCTCAACCCGACCTACATGACGCAGGCGCTGCGCGCCCTGTCGGCCAAGGCGGGCCCGTCCATGGTGCTGACCATGGCGCCGCAGACGATCGACATGCAGTCCACGCAGGGCGGCTACTTCAGGACGGCCCTCAACGTGAAGGACATCCTGACCGTCGTCAACATGCAGTACTACAACAGCGGCGCGATGAACGGCTGCGACGGCAAGGTCTACTCGCAGGGCTCGGTGGACTTCCTGACCGCCCTGGCCTGCATCCAGTTGGAGGGCGGCCTCGACCCGTCCCAGGTCGGCATCGGCGTCCCGGCCTCGCCCAGCGGCGCCGGCAGCGGCTACGTGTCGCCGACCATCGTCAACAACGCCCTGGACTGCCTGGCCCGCGGCACGAACTGCGGATCCTTCAAGCCCTCGAAGACCTACCCGGGTCTGCGCGGGGCGATGACCTGGTCGACCAACTGGGACGCCAAGGCGGGTAACGCCTGGTCCAACGCGGTGGGTCCCAAGGTCCACGCGCTCCCGTAGGCGGTACGAGTGGGGGTGGCCGATTCAGGTCGGCGCACCCGGCAGGTTCTTGACCCGGACATGCCATGAGAGCACGCTGTGCGCGTCCGCACGGCTACCCCCACACTCCCGACCCAGGAGAACGCATGCGGCTCCACACCCGCCGGAGGGCCGCCGTCACGGCTGCCCTGCTGGCGCTCGCGCTCGGCGCACCCGCCTACGGCATGAGCGCCACGGCAGCCCCGCCGCCCACCCCGTCCACCGCCACCCAGGACGAGGCCATCGTCCAGTACCGGATCCACGGGCCGTCCACCGTCGCCGACCGGACGGCCCTGCTGCGCACCGGAGTGTCGATCGACGAGGTGGACGACCACACCGTGGTCGTCAGCGCCGACACCATGCAGGCGAAGGACCTCCGCAAGCGCGGCTACCAGTTGACCGCCCTGCCCGGTCCCCCGGACCGCTCCGAGCCCGGCATCGCCTCCGGGACCATGGACTTCCCGTCCGCCGACTCGAAGTACCACAACTACGCCGAGGCGACGGCGGAGATCGACCAGCGCATCGCCCAGTACCCCGGGATCATGAGCAAGCGCGTCATCGGGAAGTCGTACCAGGGCCGGGACCTCTTCGCGATCAAGATCAGTGACAACGTCGCCACCGACGAGGCCGAGCCCGAGGTGCTCTTCACCGCGCACCAGCACGCCCGCGAGCACCTCACCGTCGAGATGGCCCTGTACCTGCTGAAGGAGTTCGGCTCCAAGTACGGCACGGAGTCCCGGATCACCAACGCCGTCAACAACCGCGAGATCTGGATCGTGCCGGACCTCAACCCCGACGGCGGCGAGTACGACATCGCCACCGGCTCCTACCGCTCCTGGCGCAAGAACCGGCAGCCGAACTCCGGCTCCTCCTACGTCGGCACGGACCAGAACCGGAACTGGAACTACAAGTGGGGCTGCTGCGGCGGCTCCAGCAGCAGCAAGAGCTCCGAGACCTACCGCGGCCCGGCCGCCGAGTCCGCCCCCGAGGTCAAGGTGGTCTCCGACTTCGTGCGCAGCCGCGTCGTCGGCGGCAAGCAGCAGATCAAGGCCTCGATCGACTTCCACACCTACAGCCAGCTCGTGCTGTGGCCCTTCGGCTGGACGTACAACGACACCGCGCCCGGCCTGACCGCCGACGACCTCGCCGCCTTCAAGAAGGTCGGCACCGGCATGGCGGCCAGCAACGGCTACACGCCCGAGCAGTCGAGCGACCTGTACATCACCGACGGCACGATCGACGACTGGCTGTGGGGCAGCCAGAAGATCTTCGCCTACACCTTCGAGATGTACCCGTCGAGCGCGGGCGGCGGCGGGTTCTACCCGCCCGACGAGGTGATCGACCGCGAGACCTCCCGCAACAAGGAGGCCGTGCTCCAACTCCTGGAGAACGCGGACTGCATGTACCGGTCCATCGGCAAGGAAGCCCAGTACTGCACGTGACGGCCCCGCGGCCGTACGGCCCGAAGGGGCGCCCCGCCACCAGGGGGCGCCCCCTCGGCGCGCTCAGCCCAGGACGGCCAGCGCGTCGATCTCCACCAGCAGCCCGGCCGGCAGGCCCACGTAGACCGTGGTGCGGGCGGCCGGGGCCTCCTTGAGGCCCTGCTCCTCGAAGTAGGCGTTGTAGATCTCGTTCATCTCGGCGAAGTGCGCGGTGTCCGTCAGGTAGACGCGGATCATCATCGCGTCGTCCCAGGTCGCACCGCCCGCCTCCAGCACGGACCGTACGTTCTCCAGCGTCTGCAGGGTCTGCGCGCGCAGCGTCGGCCCGGCCGGCGTCGGCGCCTGCCCCGCCACGGCGGGCAGGAAGCCGACCTGGCCGGCGACCTGAAGGATGTTGCCCTTGCGCACGCCGTGCGAGAACCTCGCGGGCGGCGCGGTGTGCGTGTCGGGGGTGATGGCGGTCTTCTCGGTCACGGAGCGTCCTCGCTGGGTTCGGAGCCGGAGTACTCCCGGCTGATGGTGTCGGCGGTACGGCGTACCAGGGGCAGCAGTTCGAGCAGTTCGTCGGGGCCCGCGACCACACCGGGCGCCGAGACGGACATCGCGGCGACGACCCGACCGCCCGGACCGCGCACGGGCGCGCCCACGCAGTTGAGCGCCTCCTCGTGACCGCCCAGATCGGCGGCCCAGCCCTGCCGGCGCACGAGGGCCAGCTCGGTCAGGAAGGCGTCCGCGTCCGGCGTCGAGCGGGCGGTGTAGCAGGGGTAGTCGATGCGCGCGGCCAGGCTCCGCCGGTCGGCCTCCGGCAGGTCGGCGAGGATCACCTTCGCGACGGCGGCCACGGTCAGCGGGACGGGCCGGCCTATGCGGGAGTACATCCGCACCGGGTAGCGGCTGTCGACCTTGTCGATGTAGACGACCTCGTCGTCCTGGTGCAGCGCCAGGTGGACGGTGTGCCCCGTGAGCCGGTTCAGCTCGACCAGGTGCGGGTGGGCGACCTCGCGGACGTCCAGGTTCTCCACCGCCTCCGCGGCCAGCGCGAACAACCCGGCGCCGAGCCGGTAGCGGCCGTCCGGCTGCCGGTACACGAAGCCGTGCGCGTGCAGGGTCCGCAGCAGCCGCAGCGCGGTGCTCTTGTGCACGCCGAGCCCGTCGGCGACGTCACCGAGCCCGGCCGGGCCCTTCGCGAGCGCGGGCAGGATCTGCAGCGCACGCTCCACCGACTGGCTCACGCCGTGTCCTCTCGTCCGTCCGCCCGCGCGGCGGCGGGTTCCGGCGCCGCACCGGGCTCCGCCCGTTGACCCGCCGTCATGCGGGATGTTAGACAGCATGCAGCGGCATACGCAACGACCGTTGCGGTACGCGCAACACGCCCGGGAGGCACCCGCACATGCCCAGCGACCCCGTCCAGGCCCTCGCCGACGAACCGGTCGACCACCGGTTCAAGGGACTCCCCCCGGACGCCGAGCACGCCGGCCTGACCGTCGGCGCCCTCGCCGCCCAGGCCCGCAACCTGTACACGGGCGGGTTCACCACGCCCGTGCTCACCCTCGACTCGGACGCGCTGGAACACAACCTCACCGCACTCGGGGAATACTCGAAGCGCCACCGGCTCGCCTTCGCCCCGCACGGCAAGACCTGCATGTCCCCGCAGCTCTTCCGGCGCCAGCTGGAACACGGCGCGTGGGGCATCACCGCCGCAGTCCCCCACCAGGCCCGCGTCTACCGCGCCTTCGGCATCGACCGGATCTTCCTCGCCAACGAGCTCGTCGACCCCGCGGCCCTGCGCTGGGTCGCCGCCGAACTCACCGCCGACCCCGACTTCCGCTTCGTCTGCTACGTCGACTCCGTACGCGGCGTCCACCTCATGGACCGGGCCCTGGCCGGGCAGCCGGCCGTCATCGACGTCGTCGTCGAGCTCGGCGCCGGCGAGGGCGCCCGCACCGGCGCCCGCAGCGACGAGGACTGCCGGGCCGTCGCCGACGCCGTCGCCGCCACCGACACCCTGCGCCTCGTCGGCGTCGCCGGCTACGAGGCCGAGGTCCCCGGCGCCGACCCTTCGAGCGTCGACGCCTACCTGCGCCGGCTCACCGCGCTCGCCGTCGAGTTCGACAAGGCCGGACGCTACGCCCCCGACGTGCGGGAGATCGTCGTCAGCGCCGGCGGCTCCGCCTGGTTCGACTCCGTCGCGGACGTCCTCGCCGAGCTCCCGGAGCTCTCCCGGCCCGTCCTGAAGCTGCTGCGCTCCGGCGCGTACGTCTCCCACGACCACGGCTGGTACGGCCGCCTGACCCCCTTCAACCGGATCCCGCAGGAGGGCGGCCTGCGCCCCGCCTTCCGGCTGTGGACCCAGGTCGTCTCCCGGCCCTCGCCCACCCAGGCCTTCGTCAACGCCGGCAAGCGCGACATCGCCTACGACCTCGGGCTGCCCGAGGCCGAACTGGTCCGCGACGCCCTCACCGGCGAGCAGCGGCCCGCGACCGGGATCCGCGTCGTCAAGCTCTCCGACCAGCACGCCTGGCTGGAGACCGACTCGGCCGAGGACGTACAGGTCGGCGACTGGGTGGCACTCGGCATGTCCCACCCCTGCACGATCTTCGAGAAGTGGCCGCTGATCCCGGTCGTCCGGGCGGACGGAACGGTCACCGACTACGTCCGCACCTTCTTCTAGGCGCCGGCCGTGGACCTGGTCATCCGCGGGGCCCGCGTCGCCGACGGCACGGGCGGGCCCTCGTACACCGCGGACGTCGCCGTGCACGAGGGCCGCATCACCGGGATCGGCCGGATCCCCGGCGGCGGCCGGCGCACCCTCGACGCCCACGGCCTCGTCCTGGCCCCCGGCTTCATCGACATGCACGCCCACAGCGACCTCGCGCTGCTCCGCGACCCGGACCACGGCGCGAAGGCCGCACAGGGCGTCACCCTCGAAGTCCTCGGCCAGGACGGCCTGTCGTACGCGCCCGCCGACGACCGCACCCTCGACGGGGTGCGGGCCGCCATCGCCGGCTGGAACGGCCCCGGCGACGACGTCGACTTCGACTGGCGCACCGTCGGCGGCTACCTGGACCGCCTCGACCGGGCCCACGGCGGACGGGGCATCGCCGTCAACGCCGCCTACCTCGTCCCCCAGGGCACCGTCCGCGCGTACGCGCTCGGCTGGGACGACCGGCCCGCGACCCCCGCCGAACTGGACCGGATGCGCCGGCTCGTCGCCGAGGGCCTCGAACAGGGCGCCGTCGGCATGTCCTCCGGACTGACCTACACCCCCGGCATGTACGCCTCCGGATCCGAACTCACCGAACTGTGCCGGGTCGTGGCCCGGTACGGCGGCTACTACTGCCCCCACCACCGCAGTTACGGCCGCGGCGCCCTCGCCGCCTACGCCGAGATGGTGGAGCTGACCCGGCGGGCCGGCTGCGCCCTGCACCTCGCGCACGCCACCATGAACTTCGGCGAGAACGAGGGCCGCGCCCCCGAACTCCTCGCCCTGCTGGACGCGGCGCTCGACGCGGGCGCCGACATCACCCTCGACACCTACCCGTACACCCCCGGCTGCACCACCCTCGTCGCACTGCTGCCCAGTTGGGCCAACGAGGGCGGCCCGCAAGCCGTCCTGGCCCGCCTGCGCGACGACACCGGGGCGGAACGGATCCGTCACGCCCTGGAGGTCGAGGGCGCCGACGGCTGCCACGGCGTCCCCGTCGACTGGTCGACGATCGAGATCTCCGGAGTCGGCGACCCCGCCCTCGCCGGGTACGTCGGCACCCGCCTCGACGGCTGGGACACCGCCCGCCGGCTGCTGCTCGACGACCGGCTCGCACCGACCGTCCTCCAGCACGTCGGCCACGAGGACAACGTCCGCGCGATCATGCGGCACCGCGTCCACACCGGAGGCTCCGACGGCATCCTCCGGGGCGCCAAACCCCACCCCCGGGCCTACGGCACCTTCCCGCACTACCTCGGCCGGTACGTCCGCGAGCTCGGCGTCCTCGGACTGGAGGAGTGCGTGGCCCACCTCTCCGGGCGTCCGGCGGCCCGCCTGCGGCTGCCCGACCGGGGCCTGGTCCGCGTCGGCCACCGGGCGGACCTGGTCCTGTTCGATCCGGACACGGTCGCCGCCGGCTCCACGTACGAGCGGCCTCGGACGCTGCCGACCGGCATCCCCCACGTGCTGATCGACGGACGGTTCGTCATCCGGGACGGGCGCAGGACGGACGTCCTGGCCGGGCGCACCGTGCGCCGGACGACGCCTCCCGGCTGACACCTACGATGGCGCCATGGTCGCCTTCGTCCTCGCCGCCCTGCTGTTCGTCGCCTTCGGCATAAGCGCCCGGAGGGACCGCCGACGCTTCCGCAACGCCGTCCTGCTCGGTCTGACCGGCGTGGCGCTGTCCTTCGCCGTGCTGCTGCAAGTCGCGGCGCTGCCCGGCTGGGTGGCGGTCGCCGCCCTGCTGCTCGTCCTCACCGTGCCCACCTTCGGTCTGGTGGCCGCCGGGGTCTTCCTCATCGGCAACGGCGTGACGATGGTCCGCAAGGAGGGCACCCGGCTGCCGAACCTGCTGTCCCTGCTCGCCGGTCTCGGGATCTTCGCGATGATCGCGCTGCTGGTCTCCGTCGGCGTCTCCGACTCGGCGGCCCTCACCGGGGCGGTCGCCACCCTCGCCCTGGTCGTCGGTTACGTCTCGTTCGTGTTCCTGTCCTTCATCGGGTACGCCTTCCTCTACGGCCGGATCAAGGTGCGCGGCGACGTCGACCACGTGGTGATGCTCGGTTCGGGCCTGATCGGCGGGGACCGGGTGCCGCCGCTGCTGGCCTCGCGCCTGCGCAAGGGGCAGCAGATCCACGACGCCCAGGTGGCGCGGGGCGGCAGGCCGCCGGTGCTGCTGGTGTCGGGCGGCAAGGGGTCCGACGAGAGGGTCTCCGAGGCCCGCGCGATGGCGGACTGGCTGATCGCGCAGGGCGCGCCGGCCGAGCACGTACGGCTGGAGGACCGGTCGCGCACGACCGAGGAGAACATGCTGTTCAGCCGGGAGATCATGGAGACGGACGTGCCCGGCTACCGGTGCGTGGTGGTCACCAACAACTTCCACGCGTTCCGGGCCGCGATGATGGCCCGCAAGGCCGGGGTGAACGGGCAGGTCGTGGGTTCGCCGACCGCCCGCTACTTCCTGCCGACCGCCACGCTGCGCGAGTTCGTCGCGGTGTTCTGGGAGCACCGCAGGGTGAACCTGGCCATCTGCGGGGCCCTGACCGCCTTCGGCGCGGTGGTCTCGGTAGCGGCGCTGCTGACCTTCTGAGCCGCCGTCCCCGATGGGAGGACGGGGGCGGAGGCGCCGTGACTCCCCCCTCGGCAGTCACGGCGCCCCCTGTTCACGCGGGTCGCGCGGCGGCTACAGCCGTTGCCACAGCGCCGGGACCGCCGGCGGCTCCCAACCCGTCTGCGCCTGGTGCCCCTGGAGGCAGCGGTACGTCGCGCCGCCGTAGGTGACGGTGGCGCCGGTGGCGTAGACCCCACCGGCCTTCCAGGTGCCGCCGGGCTCGGGGTCGCCGGGGCCGGGGCCGGGGCCCGGGTCGCTGCCGGCGGTCTTCAGCGTGAGCCCGTACGCGGACAGGATCGGGTTCAGCGGCTGGAAGAAGGTGGTCCCGCCGCTGGAGCAGTTGCCGGAGCCACCGGAGGTCACGCCCTGGGCCTGGCTGCCGGAGATGTAGGAGCCGCCGGAATCGCCGGGCTCGGCGCAGACCGTCGTACGGGTCACGCCCGAGATGGTGCCCTCGGGGTAGGTGACGCTCGTGTTGTGCTGCTGGACGGTCCCGCAGTGCCAGCCGGTGGTCGAGCCGGAGCGGCACACGGAGGAACCGACGGGTTGCAGCACCGAGCCGGTGACCTGCACGTTCGCCCCACCGCTGCCCTTGACGAAGGGGGTCGACGTCCAGTTGCCGTTCGCGGCGACCCAGGCCATGTCGTTGCCGGGGAAGACGGACGCCTGGAAGGAACCCTGCGCGACCTGGTTGAAGCCGCTGGTGGTGGTGCCGGCCCGACCGCAGTGGCCCGCCGTCGCGAAGCCCTGGGTGGTGCCCTTGGTGACGGGGAACCCGACCGAGCAGCGGCCGCTGCCGTTCATGTAGTACGCGTCCCCGCCCCGCAGGTCGTACAGCGGTCGGGGGGCCTCGGCGGTACGGACGACCGTGGCCAGGGCGGAGTCGGTCCCGGTGGCGGCGAGCAGTCGGGCGGCCGCGCCCGGCCGGGTCTCCTCGATGACCAGGGTGTTGGCGCGGGTGTCGACGTAGCGCACCGGCGTCTCGGCGGTGGCGGCCCGGTCCAGGGCCGCGTTCGCCGCGTCCAGGTCGGCCAGCGAACGGCCGACGAGCTTCGCCCGGGCGCCGGCCGCGCGTATCGCGGCGGTGTCGGCGGCGCGGGTGGTGGCGACCGTCAGGGTGCCCGCGTCGGCCCCGTCCACCCAGGCCCCGGCGAAGGCGGCGCCCAGCCGGTCCCGGAGCCGGGCGGCGGTGGCCCCGGCCTCGGCCTCGTGGGCGAGCCGCGTCCTGGCCTGGGTGGGGGTCAGGCCGAGGTCGCGCTGCATGGCGGCGAGCAGTTCGGGCTGGGCGTCGGCGGTGCGCAGGGTCTCGGCGGCCGAGGCGGCGGGCGGCGGCGGGACGTCCGCGGCGGTGGCCCCGCCGGTGGCGGCCAGCAGCAGCCCGGCGGCGGCCAGGGCGGTACACGCCGTGCGGGCGTGTCGCTTGAGCATGGGGGATCTCCTCGGTTCGGTGGGGGTCCTCGACACCGTAGGAATCCGAACCGCCTTGCGGGAGCCGTCGGTTGGCCCCTCCCCCGGTGGTATGGCCGGGCCGTGCGGGCGTCCGGGGCCGGGTCGTGGGCCGGCCTCGGGCCGGCCGAGGTGCGTTCATGGACCGGCCGCCGGACGATGGGGGCCAAGGGGGCAGTGGAAGGGGTACGCGATGGACAGTGAATCGGACCAGCAGCCCACCCGGTCGGACCGGCTCTTCACCGGCGGGGAGCGGCCGTACGACCCTGAGGACCTTGTGATGGCG
This sequence comes from Streptomyces sp. NPDC057939, assembly GCF_042887545.1. NCBI lineage: Bacteria > Bacillati > Actinomycetota > Actinomycetes > Kitasatosporales > Streptomycetaceae > Streptomyces > Streptomyces sp. NPDC057939. The sequence continues at coordinate 4,005 of NZ_JBHVPG010000047.1, read as the reverse complement.
ACCGGCCACGACCCGACTCCGGAGCGGATCGAGAAGGCGCGCCAGATGATGGAGAAGGAGGGTCCGCAGGTCATCGAGCGCTACCTGCCGTAGCCGGCCCCGCCCCCGCGGGCGACCGATGACGCTGCTGTGGGTCCCGGCCCGGGGTGCACACCCCGGGCCGTGGCCTTCCGGTCACCCTCTGCGATGCTGTGTGGCACGTTCCAGCCCCAGAAGGGACCCGACCCGCATGCCTCAGGTGAAGCTGACCACCAGCCTCGGCGCCTTCGTCATCGACCTCTACGCGGAGCAGGCCCCGGCCTCGGTCGCGAACTTCCTCGCGTACGTGGAGAGCGGCCACTACGACGGCACGGTCTTCCACCGGGTGATCCCCGGCTTCATGAACCAGGGCGGCGGACTGACCGCGGACATGCGGCAGAAGCCGACCCGCGAACCCGTCCGCAACGAGGCCGACAACGGCCTGCGGAACACCCGGTACACGGTTGCCATGGCCCGCACGAGCGCGCCGCACTCGGCGACCTCGCAGTTCTTCGTGAACACCGCCGACAATCCGGCGCTGGACCACACCTCGACCACCCCCGGCGGGTACGGCTACGCCGTCTTCGGCGTGGTCACGGAGGGCCAGGACGTGGTGGATTCGATCGCCGCGGTCCGCACCGGTCGGGCGGGCGGGCACGGCGACGTCCCGCTCGTCCCCGTCGTGATCGAGAAGGCCGCCGCACTCGACTGACCCCCGGCCCCGGTCCCCCGCCCGGTCGCGGGGGCCGGCGCCGCCGAGGCCGACCTGGCCAGGGCGTCCGCGTGCGCGGCGCGGGCGTGCTCCAGCACGGCCGCGGCCCGGGCGGCGGCGGGCGCCGCCGGATGCCAGCCCAGCAGGTGCCGCCACACCAGCGGGCTCCCGGCGAGCGGCCGGGTCAGCACCCCCGGGGTCACCGGGAACGTCGCCCGGCACAACCCCACGGCCCGCCCCACCTGGACGAGGTGCACGCACGAAGCGGTGTCCGTCTCGTACACGCAGGCGGGCGTGAACCCGGCGCGCACGCACGCCGCCGAGAAGCAGTCACCGAAGCAGCCGTCGCCCGGTACGTCGGTCCAGGCCTCGGCGGCCAGCTCCGCCAGCTCGATCTCCGCCCGGTGGGCCAGGGGGTGGTCCTCGGCCAGCATCACGTGCACCGGGTCCCGCGCCACCTCCATCCAGGCGAGCCTCCCCGGCTCCGGCGGCGGGCTCTCGCCGCACACCCCGACCAGGGCGAAGTCCAACCGCCCGGCGGCGACGCCCGCCGCGACCTCGCGCTCCGACCAGGACGTGTACGTCGTCACGGAGACCCCGGGCTCCTGCCCGGCGATCCGGTCGACGAGCCCGCCGAGCAGCGGCCCGTGCGTCCCCCCGAGCCGGTAGCCGGCCGCCCCCTGCCGGGCGAACCGCACCGCTTCCTCCTGCAACTCGCACACCGCGGGCAGCACCACCCGGGCCCGCTCCAGCACCAGCTCCCCGAGCGCGGTGGCCCGTACGCCGTCCCGCCCGCGCAGGAACAGCGCCCCGCCCAGGGCCCGCTCGATCCGCTTGAGCTGCGCGCTCAGCGCGGGCTGCGCGAGCCCGAGCGCGGTGGCGGCGCGGGTCAGGCTCCCGGCGTCGGCGACGGCCCTGACGATCTTGAGGTGCCTCAACTCCAGATCCATGGTCCGAGCTTGGTCCAGACCTGTGCGCATGCGCTACGGGTGTGCCGCATCCAGAATCGAGGGAGGCTCGTTAGCCGTCCGGGGGGCCGCCCTACGGAGGTCAGGAAAGATGAACAGCGTCACCGTCGCAGTCGACTGGGACCACCCCACGGACCCGCGCCCCGGACCACGGCTCGACCACGTGCGCACCTACGTGAACAGCGGCGGCGCCGACGGCCACCTCTGGCACGGCGTCCCCACCCTCCTCCTGACCACCCTCGACCGCGCCACCGGTCGGACCGTGCGCACCCCGCTGATCTACGGGCGGGACGCGGGCCGGCACCTCCTCGTGGCCGCCGCCTCGGGCGGCCCGCGCCACCCCGCCTGGTACGAGAACCTCACCGCACACCCGGAGGTCCGCCTCCAGGTGGGCCCGACCGTCCTCGCCGGCCTGGCGCGCACGGCGGACCGGGCCGAGCGGGAGACGTACTGGGAGGCCATGACCGCCCTGTGGCCCCTCTTCGACGACCACCAGGACACGGCCTGGCCGCGCGAGCTGCCGCTGGTGATCGTCGAGGGCGTCCGGGTGCGCGCCGACGGGTCCTAGGAGGCCGGGGCGTCGAAGCGCACCGAGCGCACCTCCAGCTGGTCGGTGGTCGGGTTGCCGTTCGCCCGGAGCCGCCACTCGCGGCCCGTGCAGAGCGGGCCCGAGTAGACCGTGACCGGGGTGTCCGTGCGGTTGTGCGGCCCGTAGCCGGGCGGCACGTCGTCGTCGCCGACGACGCGCAGGTTGATGCACTTGCCGCTGTGCGGGTCCTGCAGGACGATGCGCTCCTCGTGACCGAGGTCGGTGACGTACTTGTAGCTGAACTCCCCCGTGGCGGCGAGGGCCGAGCCGGGCAGCGAGAGCACCAGGGCGAAGGCGCCGAGGGCGGCGGCGACGGTGTTGCGGAGCTTCATGACGGGTGGATCCCTTCCGGGGACGAACGGGCGGGCGGGGGCGATGCTGCGGGCCCGACCCTAGGAGGACCCACCCGCGGCGAATCGATCCGCCGCCGACACCCCGCCCGGCGCGCCCCCGCCCACCACCCGTTCGGCCGGGAGGGGCGGGGTCAGACGCCCGCCGCGGTGGCCACCGCGGCGTAGGTGCGGCCCTCCGCGACGTAGTCGCCCAGCGGCGTCATCCCGAACCCGTCGACGTGCACCTTCCAGGACGGCACGTTGTCCGCCTCGATGAACGCCACCACCACCTCGGCGCGCTCCGCCGCCGCCGCGACGGCCATCGTGAACAGCCCCCGGGCCACACCGCGCCCACGGTGCCCGGCATCGACCACCACGGGCCCGTACAGCAGCCACCGCACCTCGCGCAGCGGGCGCCCCTCCCACCGCAGCACGTCCTGGGCCGCCAACAACCCCCGGACCGCGGGCGGAGGGGCGGGCAGGTCCGCGGCCACCGACAGGGCCAGCAGGCCCACGACCGCCCCGTCACCGTCGTCCGCGACGAGCAACTCCCCGCCCCTGGCCATGCCCCGCAGGGCATCGACCCCGAAGGCCCCCTGCACGAAGCCGTGCCGGGAGCGCTCCTCGGGCGTCAGGGCGTCGTGATGATTGGCCGCGAACAGCGCGGCCATCGCGGGCGCATCTGCCTCGGTGGCGTATCGGTAGCGCATGGGCCGATGCTCCCACCGCCGCGAGGGCTAGTCGGCGACGACACCCGTGTTCTGGCAGGCGGTCAGCAACCAGCGGCCGTCGTCCTGCTTCGAGACCACGTACAGCGGGGCACCCCGGCTCTCGCCCTCCGCGGACCGGTACGTCTGGGTGACCTTGACGGCCGCCACGTCCGGTCGGATGAACAGCACGTGGGCGACCTCGTAGCTGACCTCGCCGTCCCAACTGGCGGCGGGAAGGACGCTACGGGTGAACTCCGCGATGGCGTCGAAGCCGAGCAGGATCTTGCCGTGGGCCGTCGTCCAGATCGCCTCGGAGTGGAAGAGGGAGAGGAACTCCTCGGGGTCCTTGTTCCGCTGGGAGTGCTCGACGGTGGCGACGAGCTGGTGAATCGCTTCGATGTCCGTCACTCGCGACGTGGATTCCGTAGTCATGACCGAATCCTCTTACCTCAAGCCGAGTTGAGGTCAAGGGTCGTGAGCGTGGAGTGTCATCTCGGCGTCAGGGGGGCGGGGTTCGGGGAGTGAGGGGGAGGAGCGGGGTCGGGGGTGGGGGTGGGGTTGTGGTTGGTCGGGGGTGGGGGTGGTCGGTAGCCGCTTGGTCGGGGTCGGGTGTGGTCCGGGGGCTGCCCGCCAGTCCACTGTCCTTCCGTGTCGGTCCGGTCCCTCAAGGGCGCTC